>QCHT01000008.1 GCA_003279445.1 Prochlorococcus sp. AG-402-G10 | reverse complement strand
TTAAAGAATTAGAAGTTGTTTTCACGAAAGGGATGACTTCCACTTGGGAAGTGCACAAAGCAGTAAAAAAGCACTATCGTTTTGGTAACTAATAAATAATGAGAACAATAATATCTATTGAAACCGATCTGTACATGAACGACACTAATTAGCTATCTGATTTCAGAAAGAAGCCAGAGAAAACTCTCAGATAGAACGATCAATTCAAAGTTTCTAGTTAATGCTGAAGAGAAAAGAAATTATGCATAATAGATCAAGTAGCAAAAAGATTAACGCAAATGAAACGTTCTACAGTTGCCTGTCTTCTATCTCTATCTCTCTTCTTACTTACTGGGTGTGATAATGATGCTCCCCCTAGTATTTCTTGGATTAGAAGCTCAAGGATAGAGCTCGGAGCTGAAGAAGCGGAGAAAGGTAACTTTGATCAAGCTATTTACTGGTTAAAGCAAGGAAAAGACGCACTTGAAGAATGGGAAGCTCATGATAATGATCACTTTGAGGAAGAAAATATGAGCGAAGATATTACCAACATCAATAACATGATTGCCGATATAGAAAGACAAAAAAAAGATGCTAATAAAGATTCTCTAGATGGAGCAAATAAAGAATTAGAAACATTCAATTTTGATGACAATGATGATGATTACCCAGATGATCCTAATCAATACATCTATCAAGAACCGATAATAGACTCCCCAGGATCTTCTTATGAAGGTGACTGGTAATCACATAAAAGGTTTTTTTAATCTATCCATTTTAGATAGGGTCTGATTTATGCATCAGAAACTCTTTTTACATCCATACGTATAGAATGAACTAAATTACCCTGCAGGCCTATGACAAAAACAATTGAAGTATTAGGAGACAAAGTAAGTCTACGACTAACTTCTAGTGATACGAATGGAAAATATAGTTTCTTGGAATTTGAGACCCCAGAAGGAATAGGTCAACCACCTCATTCTCATAATTGGGATGAGACCTACGTAGTGCTTGAAGGTGAATTGGATCTTAATTTAAATGGAGTTAGTACAATTA
This sequence comes from Prochlorococcus sp. AG-402-G10, assembly GCA_003279445.1. GTDB lineage: Bacteria > Cyanobacteriota > Cyanobacteriia > PCC-6307 > Cyanobiaceae > Prochlorococcus_E. The sequence continues at coordinate 94,735 of QCHT01000008.1, read as the reverse complement.
TTTCTGCTGGGCATTCGATTGATGTCCCTGCTGGAACAATTCATGCTCCAATATCTAAAAAGAAGATCACTCGGTATCTAATGGTTGCACAACCAGGAGGAGTCGAATCTGTATTTACAAGTTTAGAAGCAAATTCTAGTTCTCTTGACGATATGCAGAGAGTGGTTGAGATAGTCACCAAAGAAGGAGTTAATATTGCGATGTAAGAGATTCAACACCAAATATTTATCTGTATTTATCCTTAATCACCTACAAAATAAATACTAGAATTAAAAAAGAATAGAATAAAGAAATGAGGGTGAGAATGTTAAGCCATCCACACATCACAATTTCGCTGAGATCCCATGGCATCACAGGAACCATGCTACTAGCTAATAAAGTGTGAACCAAATGTCGACTACATAGGCAACCCTCTCCGCAAGCAAAGTTTTCTATTCTCGACAGAATCGAAAAAGTACCTACTTATTTTCTGTTCACTGAATTTCTTCTAATATTTGTAAGGCAGTAGTTACATGCTTGGTACTATTTAAGAGGTCATTGAAAACATGACGAATGACTCCAGTAGAATGAACCCAATAAGTTACTCGTCCATCTAATAACCCAAGTGCTTTAGGGACACCGCACTAGTTTTTCAATGAATTATTTTCATCACATAAGAGAGGGAAAGGAAGTTTATTCTTCTCTGCAAATTTCTTATGGCTTAATTGATTATCATTACTAACTCCCCAAACAAAAGCTCCAAATAATTTAAATAAGTCATACTTATCCCTAAAACCACACGCTTCACCCGTGCACCAGGCGTATCATCTTTAGGATAGAAGAAGAAAATAAGTTTCTTCCCTTTACATTGTTGACTAGTTCAAGTTTTCCCATCTTGGTCAGATAAGGAGAAATCAGGTAGGTTATCACCAATTTTTAAAGACATTCTCAGAATAATGAGGAATAAATTGTACTAAGTTTTAAGAATCTAATCAGTTAAGAGAAGCAGCATCTCTAGATAAATCTCTCCAAAGCAAGCTCCCGATATAAAACAAGCCAGACCAAGAGATAATAAAAAGTAAAGAAGAGAAATTCATAGAATCCCCATGAAGCCAGCAGTAAAACCAATCAAACAAAAGAATCCAAATTCAACAAGATCACGAAATGGAGTGTTAATTATATTGGAAATTGTCTGAGTCATTTGCAAAGTTTGTAAAAGATTAGGAAGGTTGCTTCTTAGTCAATTCAAGTGGTGATTTCATTAAACTCATTCAAATATGCTTATTGAGAAAATCACAAGAATTGTACCAGCAAGAAAAGTTGTGAGGAGTAATTCTAAATTTTTTATGAGTAACTTTATTTATTTATTTTTTCATTCAAAAATGCTTTGGATGATTAATAAATTCCAGGAATAATCAAGCCAAACAAGCCATAATTAATGATTAGGGCAAACAAACCAATCATCGCGAGTCGACCATTAGTCCTTTCGACAACATTCCAGTAGTTATCATTCATTAGAGGACTCCTGGTATCACCTGTCCTGTGGCTACATAGCTTAACATCAATGAAACAAACCCAATCATCGCCCATCTGCCATTAGTTTTTTCAGCTTCTTCTGGATAATTAGTGTAATTTTCCTCTAATTGCATTGGGGCCTCATAAGCAAACATATTTTGTTTGCCGTATTCGGTGACAACTAAGCTTTTCTTAGCAGTGAGGGAAGGAGTTGAGGTTGTCATTTCTTAAAAAATTCCAGGGATAATTTGACCTGTTGTGGCATAAGCTCCAAAAGCAGCAACGAATCCAAGCATTGCAGCCCAGCCATTAAATTTTTCTGCGTCAGGTGTCATGATGTAAAAAGTGATGGTGAATTAATAATTTTGAATTAGTGAATAAATCAAAGCCGGCAGCCCAGGTTTAACTGGCCAGAGTCCAAAAGATTGCCTAGCTTTATAGCTGCAGCCTTCTCACATCTGGAAAACATTAACTGGTTGCTAGTGATCCATTGCAATTCATCTAAAGTGATAACTCCAGATGAAATAGATGTAAGGAATAATTTACCTATTCCCATTTAAGATTTCTCCAAAAACTAATTTGTAGCGATCTTTTTGTAAGAAGCCTGAACAAATTGCTGCAAAGGCTTAAAAGGATTAAGTTCCATTTCCTAAACAATCCCAGGAATGATTTGACCTGTGGTTAGATAAGCGCCAATAGCAGCCCAAAAACCCATCATTGCAACCCAACCATTAACGCGTTCTGCAATGAGCTTTTCTGGCTCAACTGGTGGCTTTTTTGATACTTTTTTCATTTGAAAAAATTACTTAAAAGAAAGGAGGCCGATACAGCCAACTTATTAAGAACTATAACAGATGATATTACGGAGTGTGAAGGTTCGGTTTCTACTCTTATGCTGTTAATAAGGAAATACTCCAATAGAGCATTGGTATAACATCAATTTTAGTATAAAATAAAAATCTAAGAAGTCCTTTTTCTAATTTTACATACTATTCAATAATGGTAATTAGATTAATTAAAATTAATTTTAATCGCAAATTAGGCTTCCTTGGTAATAGCTATAGTTAGTAATTAACTTCAAAAGTCAAAAAAGAATTTTGAATTTAGCCACATTTTGAAAAATCATTGAATATGCTATCAATAATTTTTTTAGGGCAATGGGCGAACTTCAAACCTCATTCAATAGCTTTTCAATATGGCAAGCTGTTCTTTGGTGTTACTATCCAATGGCTGTACTTGTAGCCTTAGAGCTTCTTGCAAGAAGTATTAACGACGATGATGATCAAGATGGGGGGAAGATGGTTCCAGCCTTGCAAAGTTATTCAGCCTAAGAGTTTCATTTGAGTACTGTCAGTTCCCATCTCAAGACATTCATCAAATATACAACTCAAAAAATTAGGTATATAGCTAGGCAATACTCGCTCGCTTAAACGTGCTTGAATCACACCAAGCAGTCAGAAAGATGCTGAATGGTCTTACAACAATGCAATGGGAAAGTTCTACTGCTCAATGTTCCAGGTTGTTTTCTTAAGAATCAAAAGTCATCTCAGCCCACAAGGGTTAAAGAAAGTCATGGAGATGGATGAAAAAAGGAACAACAATGAAAACTTTAGCATTGAATTTAGCCAAAAAACTTGTGTAGTTTTAGCAGAATCTTGGGCAGGAGCAGAAGGACTAGCTATGACAAAAATTGCTGATCTTCATGGACTTGAGATAGCTGATTTGAATATATCTAAAATTGAGAGACTTAATGGAAGACCTGATACTCCAAAATGTGAGCCAACTAATAGATAAGAGAAGAAAGATTATAATGCATACTAACTGGTATCTATCCAGAAATACTGGAGTAATAGTTAGATGACTCTTAGTCCTCATAGGCAACACAAAATTTATATCTCAGCAACGATGGGATATTCTCTTGGCTCAGAAGATCCTGAAGAAGTTGTCTATTACAAGCAGATCAAAGAAGAGATGAAGAAAGATAGAGAAAACGAAAATCTAGGAATTGCGAGATTAGACTAAAACTTTTCTTGATATAAGAGATAATAGAAGTTAGAAAACCCCAAAAGCAAAGGTTGGTTCAATGAGCATTTCCGTTACATCTCCATGCTCTCAAAGCACAATTGAAGATCTAGGAATAAAAAACTGGCCAATCTGGACTTGTGACCCAAGCACTTTCCCTTGGACATATAGCGAGAAAGAAACCTGTTTAATACTTGAAGGGGATATCACTGTTACACCTGATGGTGGAGAACCAGTCAGATTTGGAGTCGGTGATTTAGTTGTTTTTCCTGAAGGGATGTCTTGTACCTGGGAAGTGCATAAAGCAGTCAAAAAGCACTATCGTTTTGGCAACTAACCAATCAAGAGAACCTTGAGATTAAGGGGTTAACCAAACTTTACTCAAACCACCACTTTTCGCTGAGATTACATGGCACAACAAGAACCACGCTACTGGCTAATGAACCACGAACCTTATTTGAGACAGTAGCAATAGAAAGGGTTTATGCATTTAAAAAGCGATAACCAAAAAACCTCCATCTAATTTTCTCAACCAACCAGTTTTCTTCAGTTGAGACAATATTCTTGTAATGGTTACACGCGTTAGTCCTACTGCATTAGCAATATCTTGATGAGTGATCGAGAAATCAATCATCAAGCCCTCTTCCACTGGCTTACCAAAATCAGTAGCTATCAATTCAAGGAATGCTTTAACCCTTTCTTCAGCAGTCTTTTCTAAGAGAACAGTCAAATTTAATTCTGTAGAACGATGGCGTAATGAGAGCGACTCCAAAATTGCCAAGGCCAAAGGTGGAGAATTATATACTTCTTCGACAGGCAAGTGTAGTAGTTCACAATCAACCAAAGTAAATGGACTGCAGTGGTCAATGAAAGAAAACAGTTCGCCAAGTACCTGGTTTTGCCCCAAAAAACCAAGAATAAATTCGTTACCATCAATTCTTGACGCTCGTAATTTAATTAATCCTTTAGCAACAATCCAGATCTTGCCTTTAAGCCAAGGAATATAATTTCCTTTGGAAATATGAACAATATTCTTTCTAGCAAAACTAGTTTCCAAAAATTTTGACAAATTGGATAAAAAAACTAAGGAAAGGGTGTTTGAGCGAAGCTTCTTCTTGTGAATAAATTACACAGCACTCCTTAGAAACTTCTATCCACGCATCGCAATATCACTGACATCCAATGGCTCAACAGGAACCTAGCTAATGAAAGTGATCTCGTAAGTCATAGCATTAAGAAGGGATGGAAAATTTAAAATAAAAAGCGATCTCTGCTTTTCATCAAATTAATTAGTTAATTTTTTAGAGGTATTGGCATCATTCTCCCACCACCTTGATCATCATCATCTTCGAATGAGAAAAAGATAACCACTATTCCAAAAATCGCTATAAAAAATGAATAAGAGATAACTGCAAATTCACTCATTTGTTTTTTGTATGAATTTTTAAAAAGACTATCAGAATTAGAAAAAAGGAATGTGTCTAATTTGACAACCAGATTTTTTAGAGAGGGCTTTCTTTTGAAATACGCTTACTCCTATACAATTCATGCATACCCTCTAACTGATTGTAAATAGCAAGCAATTGAGAGCTGATATGATCAATATTTTCAATACCATTTAAATCAAAAAGAATCCTTTCAATTCGATTCTTTGATTCAACTAAAATGTGGCATTCCCTCGTTCCTGATTCGTACAGCATTAATTTTAACTGGTAATTTTAAGAAAAATTTTACGACGTAAAGACAGTCAATGTCATGAGAATGATTCCAATCATAGCTAGTCTGCCATTGAGGATTTCGGCTTTCTTAAGATTAGAGTAAGACATAGCTCGGAAATCAAAAGTATTTCTTGATGAATAATTTACTAATAAGAAAAAGAAAGTATATGTATCTATTTATGCTTTTCTCTAAAAACATCGATGCAAAGTAGAATTAATATCATATTTAGTATTCCTCACTACATAAATAAGATAAAATTAACGTATTTACTCTAAATAAATTAGTATTTAAAAACAAATGCTGCCAAAAAAATATTTTTGTCAAATTAGATACATCTATAAAACAATAGAGCTGTAGCTTAATTTCAAGCAAAGCTATTACTATGGGAACCAAGAGTTTGATACAAAAGGATGCAATAAGAAAAGCAATTATTAAAGAATTTCAAAAATGCCAGCCATCCGCAATTACTTTTCAAAGGAATTTTTATAAGCCTTCCTCAAAAGTTAATCAATCAAGAAACAAGGAATCTCTTTAAATAATGAAAGATAATCAAGGCTTACATAGGAAGAACCCTGACCTTTACGAAGAGGTCTTAATCTCCGAATCCTTAGACCAATACGAAGGTCTTTTGAACCACTCTAAGAGCACTAAAAAATGTCCACAAGGTAGTGCGAAGGGAGTTAAAGGTCCCAGTTCTCTAGATCTCAACTGAATTGAGATTAAGAGAGCCGAGAGAATACACGCCTCATGATTCAGCTTTCTGCACTATCCCAGAAAACGTTTTTACTAATATTTTCTATCAGCTGAGATCTATTAGTTATTAGTAATCAAAACTGGATTGAAATAAAATAAAGATATGAGGGTGAGAATGTTAAGCCATCCACACATTGCAATATCGCTGAGAACCCATGGCACAACAGGAACCTAACTACTGGCTAATGAAAAGTGAGCCAAGCGTCATACCAATGGGTCTCAGGAAATCGCTAAATTCTATTCTAACAAAATTCTAGCAAGCCAGAACTCATCGACTACTTAGAAGAAAGAAAGGTACCACTGATAATGCGATTCCTGAGATAACCAAAAGAATTACAAAAGAATATCTAGGTTGTGTTGTTTCTTTGCCAGGTTCTTCAGTCATTTATTTAGATGTTCTGCTTTCTACTCGGTCAATATAAGCCAATGACTTTTTGACATATTCCATCCTTTTCTCAGTAGCACGAAGAGTACGAGTCAATTCATATCTGCGAGCCTTGCGCCACAAACGCATAACAGAATCTGGGATAGGTTTATTTAATGGCATTTAGGAGGATCTCAATAAATTCAGTAGGAGTGAAACAAGCAAGCTGATCGCAATGCAACTGACTACTGGGAAATAAAAAGTGGAGTTTTCTCCCCTCAAAATTATGTCCCCAGGTAATTGCCCTAAACCTATTTGCTTTAAGTAAGGGTAGAAAAGACCTATAGCAGCAATTCCAAGTCCGAGTGTAAGTAGTAATTTTTGCATTTCAAACCAGCGGTCTTATCAACTGAGTGAGTTCCAAAGCCTTTTCAGGTAAACACTCAGTCGGGTATGAGATCACATTTTTTGCTGTAAAGCCTGCCCCGATTGCAACCACTCCAATTACAAGGATCCATTTAGATCTCTCACTGGCTAAAAGGTTTCTCATAGAACTAGAAGGTCAAAATCGAAGAGCGTGTGCCCACCATCGACACAATGATTTCTATAAATCTAATTACTTAGTTGCTTGTCTCAAGATAAGCCCAACAAGCAAAGACATCACAATCAAAGGAAGAAACGCTTTCAAGATTCCAATTAATACGAATACACTAAGTGATATTGCAAGGTAGAACCCCCACTTAGGGAGAAAGCGCACAGAGTCATATCCTTCAGAACTTGATGGTGGGATTACTTCAGGGTCGATAGCCACTTTGACTCCTCAGGTATACCAAAATTAGCTTGCTTACAATTTAAAAGGTATGGTTTTCACGAAAGAGACGAAGAAATTTTCATAATGGTCCACATCACTAAAGTTCCTTAAAGAAAAGTGATCCTACCGTGATAGCAATGGTTTAAGAGGACAATGAAAACCCTGTTCAAACTTTCGATTCATTTATGAGCATGAAGAAGGGGGACGTATTTCGATGTCCCCCTTTGAGTCCAGCTCTTATTTTCTTAACCAACGAGCTCGGACTCCTATTTCATTTCTAGCTAACTAAGAACAACAGCCAAAGAGTATAAACACCTCCTTTTGATCTTTACTAGCTAATGAAAAGTTAACTTTTTGCCATGGACTCCGTTTTCAGCGAACCGAAAAGATTTACTCAAACTTTACTCAAACTTTCTCTCACTTATTTCTCTTTACTTTTAGTCGGTATTCTTTAGTCGAACTTTTCATCCAGATTAATACGATATATCGACTAGCTTTGCTAGATTGCATAGGTCATTCTAGAAGCTAGATATGGGTTAAAATGCCTTTGTTTACTTTAAAAACAAGAGGGAAATGCCAAAAGAAAGAACTCAGCTAAATATAAATATTGATCCAGAGTTGCTTTTAAAAATTAAGTCCGAAGCAATTAAGAATGGAATGACCTTGACAGAGTTTGTCACTGAAAAGCTAGCAACTGTCGAATCAATATCGAATAATGATGCACTTGAGCAAAGGCTCGCAAAAATAGAGCAACATCTTAATCTAGACACGAATTTACCTGATCCAGAAAAAACCATAGGGTCAATTTTTACAGACGATGGGGCAAAAAATTATGGTGAAGTTGCTAAAAGACTTTTTGATGCTTTCCTAAAAAAGAAGGGACTTTCTAAAGAAGATGGCTTGAAAGAACTAGCTGTAAAGCTAGCAAAACTCCCTCATAGCTCTCCAGAACTAGTCTTCCAAATCCTATTAGGCAATCATGATTTAAAAGGTATAGAAATGACAAATGCCTATAGGCATGGATCTTGTGCAATGAGAACTGCTCTAGTTGAATGGTCCAATGACTCTTTAGAAGATTTAAACGAGGCTTTCCTAAGTGCCGTGATTACGAAAAGTCTTAAGTAAAGAAATCGATTTAGCTTAATCTTCTTCAGCGAATTAGAAATGGAGAAAAGGAGAGAGGTTAAGAGGGGCTACGATACCTAAAACACAAGAAAAGATTTTACTCAAACTTTACTCAAACCCCTTATTTTCGCTGAGATCGCGTGGCCCAACAAGAGATTAACTACTGGCTAATGAAGTGTGAGCCTTAAGTAGGCAAAAAACAGGAGACATCTCAGCAAACTTTTAAACTGGATTCTTAACTTTCTTTCGTAAATTGATTCTCTTACCCACTTCTTGTTGCTATTAATACAAAAGCCACGGATTTTCAGAAATCACTCTTTCTTCCCACGTTAAGGGTCTTATTCCCTAACTAAAAAGCAACACCTATGTTCGAGGTATCTATAGCATGACTTCACTTGTTAAAAAAGCGATTGAGTTCTTAAGCAGAAAAAAAGAAGACCTTGTTGAACTGAGCTACCAGCCTAGAGTTTTTAAAGGAACGAAAGAGCAGGAAAAGGTTTACGCATTAACTCGTGAATTAGTAAATGCTCAATTTCAACTTTGCGATGATGAATTAACCAATAGGCTGTGGGAGGAAGTAGCCAATCTCAATATTGATCCTGAACGTATAATCAATCTGATGTATAAATGCTATTCACATGATGATTTTACTGCGATGATTGAGACAGATTCAAAATACTTAGAAAGTTCTTTTGAAATTAAGTGAGCAATTTAAAACATTTAGAGTGAGAATATATCTTTTTTTGTATCATCCAGCACAAACCTTGGTCATAAAAAATGTTTTATTCTCAGAACTTATAATTAGCCATGCTTAACAAAGGATATTCATCAAGTTCTAACAAAGGAATTAAGAATCATAGAAAGACAAATGTTTTCAAAAATACACTTGATCGAGATATTTATGCAATGAAAAAGGTATTAAAAATGCTCCAAGAAGGTTTTTTTACCTGGATCGGAGAATTAGGAAGTGGCAAATATTAAACTAGAACACAGGTTTAGGAAAAGAGTTTTAACTAATTGATCAGAGGTAAAAGCAATGTATCGATTAATACACTATTAAAAGATCATCTACTGCTTATCGAATCTGTGTAAATCGATACAACAAGAAGTCCCAAAGAAAATATTAATAGTAATACTCCAATACAATGATTCGAATTCTAGCTATTCACCAAAATAGCTAATCTCAGAAAATGAAAAATTACTTAGAAGGTAAAAAATTAAATAAGATTGAAAGGAACAAAGCCGAGAAAGATGGCCTATTAGTTGGGAAGCAAATAGAAGATTTTGCAAAAATGGGTTGGGAAGAAATAGATAAAACTGATTTAGAGCTTAGATTGAAATGGTATGGTTTTTTTTGGCGCCCAAAAACACCAGGGAAATTTATGCTGCGCCTTAGAATACCCAATGGAATCTTAACTACTAATCAATTAAGAATCATTGCTTCTATAGTTGCAAGGTATGACGAAAGTGGAAGTTGCGATATAACAACAAGACAAAATTTACAGCTCAGAGGGATATTAATTAATGATCTTCCAGAGATACTTAAAAGAATACACGAGTCTGGTCTTGAAACAATTCAATCTGGCTTCGACAATCCTAGAAATGTAACTGGTAATCCTTTAGCAGGGATAGACCCTTACGAAATTATAGATACTAGGCCTTACACATTAAAATTAGAGAAATTCCTTACTAATGAAGGGAAGGGGAATTCTGAATTTTCTAATCTGCCTAGGAAGTGGAACACAGCAGTTGCAGGTTCAAAAGATAATTTTCTTCTTCATAATGATATTGTATTTCATCCAATAAAAAAAGGAACTGAACTAGGCTTTGGAGTATGGGTTGGAGGCATACTTTCTTCACAATTAAATGACTATGCTGTACCACTAAATGTATGGATAAAAAAAGATGAGATATGTAGTTTAACTGGTATAATCATTTCTATCTGGAGAGATAATGGTGAAAGAGAAAAAAGACAAAAAGGAAGATTTAGATATTATTTAAATGAAATAGGGATATCAGAGTTTAGAAACTTAGTTGAACAAAGATTTGGGCCATTAGAAAATGACCCAGGCTCATCATTTTCAGAAAAACCGCGTTCCATACTTGGAATTCATCCTCAAAAGCAGAGGGATCTATACTACGCAGGAATTCATATACCTGTAGGGAGGTTAAGCTCAGAAGATCTTCAAGATATAGCAACCACAAGCATAACTTTTGGGAACGGAGAAGTACGCCTTACTGAAGATCAAAATATAATTATTATTAATATTGCAAAAGAAAAATTAAGTGATTTTAAAAATGATAATTTATTTAAAAAATTTAGTTTAAATCCTAATCCAATTTCTGCTGGAACTGTTGCTTGTACTGGGAAAACATATTGTAGTTTTGCTCAAACAAATACTAAAGAAAATGCTACCAAAATAGCGAAAGAACTCGAAGCAGAGATTGAGTTGCCAAAAGAGGTAAAAATTCATTGGACAGGTTGCCCAAATAGCTGTGGTCAAGCATATATGGGTGCTGTTGGATTGACTGGAACTAAAGCGAAGAATAGTTCAGGGGAAATGGTTGATGCATTCAACATAACTATTGGTGGAGAGCAAGGTGCGAATAATAAAATTGGGGAATTGAAATATAAAGGTGTCATAGTTGATGATTTAAAAGATAGATTAAAAGACATTTTGATTGAAAACTACTCTGCAAAGCTTAAGAAAGAAATATCTGAAGAGCTAATAGGAAAATTAATAAAAAGCAGTCAAGCTCCTTAGTCTGCTTCTCAACAAAACCAATTTTCATTACAAACCTATGAAACAAAAATCCAAAGGTCACTTATCTAAATTTATCAACTGGCTAATGAGGATGGGTGATGAACTTCCAGAGATTAATAGAGAAAAAGGAGGTCAAGATTTTTTCTCTAAACTAATGAATCGTATTAGCAATTAATAGATTTATTATCCCCAAATATTTAGAAACTAATGCAAAAAATGGAATCTAATTCTTCCCAAATGGACTATGTACTACCAAATGAATTGGTAGATGGAATGATTGCAGCTGGAGGTAAGAAATCTACTGTAAGCATTAAAAATCTAATTGTCAGAGGTTTTTATTCAGGAGCAATATTGGGTTTAGCAACTTGTTTGGCAATTACAGTTGGAATTCAATCTGGCATGCCTTTCTTAGGTTCAGTTATTTTCCCATTTGGATTTGCCAGTATTGTGCTATTTGGGATGGAGTTAGTAACTGGTAATTTTGCATTATTACCTATGGCAACTTGGGCAGGAAGGTCCTCATGGAGAAATACATTTAGAAATTGGACTTGGGTTTGGATAGGGAATTTTCTTGGAACATTTTTAGTAGCAGTTTTACTATCAATTAGTCTTACAAGTGGAGGAAATGTTGATCCTCTAGCGGCAGCTGAAGGGGGAAAAGGATGGGCTGTTGTAGCTGCAAAGATTATTACCCTTAACAAAATAAATGTTCTTACCAAATATGAGGCTCTAGGTTCTACAGGATTTTTCCTCGCATTCTTAAGAGGCGTAATTGCAAACTGGCTTGTATGCCTTGGAGTAACAATGGCTCTGGTAAGCAAAAGTGTCCCAGGAAAACTTCTCGCTTGTTGGTTGCCAATTACAGCATTCCAAACAATGGGCATGGAGCACATAGTAGTCAATATGTTTTTACATACAGCGGGACCACTAATGGGGTCTGGGGTTCCATTCTACAAAGTTATTTTCTGGAACTTTTTACCTGTGACTTTGGGAAATGTTATTGGTGGGATGGTATTCATTGGAATGTTGTTTTATAGCACTCATCGCACAAAAATGTCTAATGTTTTACCAACAGTTCATGATGAGAAATTAGAAAGAGAATTAGCTGCCGAGCTTGGTGCAAGGTGATTAAAAATTCCCTGATTTGCAAAGAAGAAGTTCTACGAGAGAAAATTTTTCTAACGAGAAAGAGCTCATCTCTTGATCCTTCATGGTTAGCTGGTGTTTACTCCACTAGTCTTACAGAAGACCTTCGCTATTTAATCTCAGAACGCCTAGGTTGGCTGGGCGCAAAAGGGTGGCAATACCTAAAAAGACTTATTGATCAAGAAGGTGTTCAACCTGAATTCATTTATGCATCGGGATTGTGCTATCAAAGCGAAGCCAAAGATTGGCTATTTAGTCAACTCCATTGCAAAAGTAAATTTCAAGTGGAAATTCTTCAAGCACTCAGTTGTTGGGGAGGGAGGTTTTCCATTCAACTATTAAAAAATATCTTATCTGAAGAGTCTCAGGCTATTCGATTAGCAGGGTTAGAGATATTAAAATTTAAAGCTCATCAAATCAATGATGAATTACTCATTGAGATTCTAAAAGAACCAATTAGCGACTTTCGTGAAGCAGTAGTTTTAAAAGCTATTCATATTCTTCAAAGAAGAGATGGGCTAATGGTCTGTAATGAACTTGCAAAGATAGTGAAGCATAGCCATGAAACAACCTCCGATGCAGCACTAATAGCCTTAGGTTCTATTGCAAATACAAATAGCATTAAAGTCTTATTACGACTCAGCCAATCATTAGAAAATGGTCAAAAAAAAGAAATGGCTATAAAACAGCTGTCTCAGCAATATAGATAAAATAGAATAAAGAAATAGGGGTGAGAATGTTAATCCATGTTCTTACTCTTTCAAGGTGATTCCAAAATCACCAATCAATCGATCTCCAGTCACCGCTGAGCTGAAATGCTGCCCATACATAAGGATGACGCCATCCAGGGATGGGGTAACTCCTAAATTCTTGTTGCGTTACAGCTAAAGCATCTGCTCGTCCTTCTCCTTTCTTAAGTCGTTGATAGAAACTTTTCATAACGGCTGCTGTTGCTGCATCATCCACTTTCTAGTTGATTTAGCTCAAGTCTTCATTGATCATAATTAACCGTCGGAATGAGGTGAAAATTCTCTTATCTCCATAAAGAGATGGTTTACCTTATTTATCCTATTTAACTTGTTTAAGCGGATCAAGGTAAGCAGGCTAAAGCGAGGGTTTAAAGAAACGAACTCACCCTTCCCTTCCAGTGCTGTTTTAGTGGATTGAATCCAGAAGAGATAAAAGTAAGTGAGGAAGGGCAAGAAAGTTCCTCTGTGGATGTCATGGATTATTGAGAGTTAAGAATCCCCCCATTGGGCATGCTCATTAGACAGAAAAAGGTCTATTAATAAAGTAGAAAAAGGCATTTTCATGGGTTTGAGTACCCTAAAAAGCCTCATTCTAGCAAAAATTTTTCGCCGAGATCCCTTGGCATAACTGACGTTCGGTGGTGGTCAATAAAGAGTGAGCTTACAGTTTTGCCAATGGATCTCGGGAAAACTCTAAATTCTATTCAAGCAAGCGAGAGATAACTATCACGCCAAGGTCCTTAAGAAACTAATCAGATAGACTAGATGAATAATGAAACACCTGCTGCTGCTACTACTATCTTTGATGATTAACTTGGATGCCTTAGGTGCTGAAGAGCTAAACCAAGTAGCTCATAGAAAATGCAAATTAAGGAGTGGTAATGATTACAATGACTGCTATCGTTATTTTTCTCGGATTTATCCAATAAGAAATAGCAATCCCATTTCTTCTAGCGATACACATCTACCTTTAATAGTTAATCTCCAGGATTTTGGTGAACCAAGTAGTAGTATTGCCGATAAAGATTTTTTGAGACTTCATTTAAAATTGATGCATGCATACTGGCTTGAGCATGCGAGAAAGCAAGGTTTGAATCTACCGTTCCCGATCTTGCGCTTAGATAATGGATATCTTATGGGATGTGGTCAAAGGCCAGTTTCTAAATCCCCCAACATTTATTGTCCTGATTCTAGTGAAATCACTCTTGATGTAAGGCCATTAATTAAGGGTTCCAGTAATAGAGCAAGCCTTAACCTGAGTTATCTGAGTTTAGCAATTTTGTCTCATGAGTTTGGACATCATGTTAATCAACATATTGGTAGAGAAAAATATCGTGGCAATGAAGAAAATGAAGCTGACTGGAGAGCTGGTAAGTACTTAGCATATGTAATCTCTAACAAGTTAATGCCTTTAGAAGGATTAACTACTGGTGCAAATCTCTTTTTTAGTGTTGGAGATTTCCATTTACATTCAGAGCATAACAACCCAAAAGGTAGGTTCAAGGCTTTCATGAATGGCTTCAATGATGAATCTATGGGTATAGGTAGTTTTGCTGGAGAATGGCTACAAGACACCAGTGAGACATTCTCCAAAAGAATTCATAAAAGCTACAGCGTTAATACTGACACATTGTATTTTGATGTTTATAGATTTGAAATCGACAGGAGTAGGCAAATTACTGGAAATATTTTTGCAGGTATCATTGGCGTGTTGAACTGTTCACAAGGTAGTAAGGAAGACTGTGCTAATTCACTTCTATATCAGGGAAAAGCTATGCCTGAAGGTTCGTTCAGAAAGCAGCGAATGATCATTCAATGTCAAAACAATACCTTTGACATTGAAGGCGACGAATTTAGGAGCCAAGCAATAAATGCAGATCGAAAGGGTCAGGCTCAATACCTATCTCAAAGAGACTGCTAAAGATCTCCTAAAACTTCTCTCCTCTCAATGGCTAAAAAAATATCAATTGGTGGCTAATGAAAACTGATCTCTCAAGCTATAACTACGTTCTCAGCAATTCGTTTCGTTTTACCCAAACTTTCTCTTACTTATTTCTCTTTACTTTTGATGAGTAATTTTTAAAAGAGGAAAGCTCTAAAAGGAGCCATAATAGGTTTGGTTGACAGCCGATCTTCTAATCAATGAAAAGGTCGCTCTAAATAGGCGACTTTTTCATTCTGGAAATTGTGACTGAAGCAAACCACTGGCTCAAGAAAACTTCCTGTTAATGATAGCAAGCGATCTGAGTGAATCAGAAACTTTTAGTCAATTTCATTCAAATTTACATTGAAGCCATCTAAGGCAATATGTTAAGAATGATTCTTCTTACAAGTTAAAATTACTTTTAACTTATTTGATTAAAGCTCTCTCAAAGAATTAATGAATGCATGAGCAATCCCAAAATACTTGATGAGAATAATCAACCTATCCATCTTGAATGGAAGGGAAAGGTATATGTCAAACGAAACGAACTAAGTGAGGAAAAGAACCATATAGAAGCTTATAAAATTCGCCATAGATACACAAACTATGACCAATTAATCAACTCACTTGAACTACAAAGATTAGAACCATTAGAACGTAGTCGAACAGTTGCAATCATCAAGTATGAATGCACTTCACAAGCTCTTCAATGTAGAAATGGAATAATAAGAGAACAATTTTTAGAAGCTCAAAAGCAATCAGCAAAACTTGCTGCCGACGTTGTAAGACACAAAGGGTTACTTGGTGCTATTCAAAAAATCCTATGGGGTAATGAAAAAGAAATCAGAAGTCTGAAAGCAAGTCTTGCTGAAAAAGAAATTAAAATTCAATCCTTTAAAGAACAGTTAGAAGAAAAAAAGGTTGATAACGAATACCAAAAAGAAATTGCTATATGGAAAAGAAAATTTGAGAAAGAAGAACAGCGGCGTATTGATCTAGGACAAAAGAACCGAAGTTTGGGCGGACAGGTTTCTCATGCCAAACGAAACAAGGTAAAGCTAGAGAGCGTGCGCGATAAGTTGACTGAGACCAACACCTCCAATATTCAACTGTCTAAAGATCTAGAAGCTGCAACCCGTTTGATAACTGAGCTCAAGGTCTTAAAAAGAAAATACGAGGAAGAGATAAGAAGGTTGAAAGGAAATCAAAATGGCTAAACCAAAAAACAAAAAGGTTATAGACACTTCGAAACTCAAGCTTTCAGAACTAAAAAAAGAGGTATACCAATTAGCACAGGTCAAAACAACGAAGAAGTTAAAAGTTCTAAGGAGCGAATTTACGTCCTTGGATTTCCGTCGTAAAGCAAGTTGGCAGACTGCGCTAACTGCCCTCAAAGGAGATGAATCTTTTGAAGAATGGCGCTCAAACCCTTCAAAGAAATACAAAGAAATCTTCAAGGAAATCGATGAAGCTTCTAAAGAACATGAAATCAACCTCGAAAACACGAAAAAAGCTTTCCAAAACTTGAAGGACAGCATTCAAGAACTTGATCAATTAACCAACGACACCAAAGAAGAATCCAGGGGGCTAACGCAAGAGAAAATTGTCACCATTCCAATTTCGATGCCTGAAAAGAATCCAAATCAACCAAATTGATTTGCCCTCATAAGCAAAATAGATTACATGGAGACAAGAAAATTCCTATTAAACCAAAGCCATTTCACTAAGGCAGTTCAGAGGTTTAAAGAGCCTAAGCATCAAGAATGGATCAAAACTTATTTCCCCTTCAAAGAAACCGAATTAGAACTACCTCAAAAAGACACGATTGCTTTTAGTTCTCGGGAATGGGCTGAGTCAATTTGGGAGGAATATATAAAGCTCTGCAATCGGGTTGCAGAAACACCCGTGTTAGATCCATGGCGTACAGGCTTTTACAAGTTCTTTGGTGATACAGATTTTGAGTTTATTAATCACATCGAAGCAGTCCTCTTGGAGGAAGGAGCCTTTACTTCAGATGAGACGCTTCCGTCACCTATCCCAACAAAAGGTTGGGTATACCTAATTAGGAATCAAGACCTTTACAAAATAGGAATCACCAAGAATCTTCTATCTCGCATGAAGCAACTCGAAGTACACAAGAAGGAGAATGAATTAATTCATGCTGTTAGATCTACCAATTATCAAGATATAGAGAAGGAAATGCATTCCATGTTTAAAGCTGTTCGTCTTCCTCAAACCGAATATTTCAGACTCTCTGATAAGCAAGTATCTAAGGCACAAACAAATATGGACAAAAAAGCACTGAATTAATAATTGAGAGATAAAGATTCCATCAGATCTAACAGTTTGGGACTTACCCATAACAGTGGAGAGTAAATAAATGGCTTTGACTGATTTCGAACCAAGAAAGAAAGGAAGACCATCTATAGAAGAGATTCCTCTTCCTCCTCATGTACAAAGAGCACTTGTTCTTAGAGGTAATGGATCATCATGGAAAGATTCTGCCGAAGCAGTTGGAATGGATTATCGAACACTTAGGAAATATGTACGAGACCATCCTGATGCCACTGGTTTCCTGGAACGTCAAATGCAAGATGCCTTAGATCAAAGTCACAGCAAACTCATTACAGACACTCCTCTAGCAGCACAACGGTTAATCGATGTTATTAATGACGAGAGCAATAGAGGATATGTAGTTGTTCAAGCCTTAAAGTCTGTTTCGAGTTGTTGATCGAGGTATTACTGATAAACAAAATCGAGAAAAACTGAAGAAGATCCGAGAAGCCTTAGATGCTCTAGAAGGAGGTAAAGCACCTGAAGCAATTAATGTCTAATGTGACTAGATCACCTAGAAAATAGGTATAAATAACTGTATCGCATAAGAAAGAGAACGTTGTCGACTAACGAATAAATTTAAAAGAGTAGGGTCTATCAGTCTTGTTCTCTCGTAGGCAGTTAAAAATGTCTCTAGCTCGATAGAACAGATTGATAAGCGGATTAAAGAATTAGAACTTGAATCTTGCTGGGTTGATTTTGAAAATTTTCTTAGAAAAAATGTCTCTCTTGTCAAAATATCCTTCTTTTCAAAGGTTATCAATCAATCTTACTTTTGCAGCTTGTTGGTTATTGATCGGATCGAGTGTTTATTCAGAGGATGCTCCAGATATCTCTTGGACATCATCGTTAGGAAGCAGTAATACCCTTGCAAATGATGTATCAATAGCAATTGATGGGGCTATTTTTATCACAGGTGGAACAGAAGAAGATCTAGAGGGACAGAATAGTAGTGGTAGCATGGATGCCTACCTAACGAAGTTTTCATCAAACGGAGAAAAACTTTGGACGAGACTAGTAGGATCTACTAGTATTGACAGGAGTCAAGGACTATCAATTGCAAGTGATGGATCTATTTATATCACAGGTTATTCAAATGGTAACTTCGATGGAGTAGCGAATTCCGGACTCGCTGATGTCTTCCTCACGAAATATTCATCGGATGGGGTAAAAGATTGGTCAAGACTACTAGGAACTTCTAAAAATGAATATAGTAATGGGGTATCAACTGCAAGTGATGGATCTATTTATATCACAGGTTGGTCATACAGTAATTTTGATGGAGAAGTGAATAATGGACAGTATGACGCCTTCCTTACTAAGTATTCGTCTGATGGGACAAAAGCTTGGACTAAATTGTTAGGAACTTCTGGATTCGAGGAAGCTCACTCTGTAGACACTGCAACTGATGGATCAGTCTATATTACAGGTTTTACATATGGTGCTTTAGATGGAGAAACCCATGCTGGAAATATGGATGCCTTCCTTACTAAGTATTCGTCTGATGGAACAAAAGCTTGGACGAGACTAGTAGGAACTTCAAGTATTGATAGGAGTCGAGCAGTATCAATTGCAAGTGATGGTTCGATTTATATTGCAGGTCAAACATACTTATTCCATTTTTAGCAGTTTTTGAAAGTCTCTTCATTTAAGAAAGGTGACGCCTGTATCAATCTATACATCATTTAAAAATCGCCTGTCGTTAAATCTGATTGATTATTTATACATAGATGTTTTCTATAAATGCCTTACTCAAAAATAAAAAAATACGCAAATAAATTGCTGGCTGCATCGTCTTTATTTTCTTTAGCAATTCCTGTTTCGGCAGAGGATATAAATAACTTCTCTGGATGGAATGGAACATCAAATATAATGCCTTGGGGATTTTCTGACACAAGGACCTATGGACAATATTTCACTGTTCCTACAGGGGAAACAGGAATCGAATCATTCAGTTTTTGGCTTCAACATGGAGGGATCGACGAGATTGGCCCCGGCATATCAATTCCCTTTGATGGACACGCTACAAGCATTAACTTCAAAGCTCATATATATCAATGGGATCCTACTAATAAAAAGGTATTAGGATCTTCAATCTATAGTTCCGATACATTAACACTTACAAAATCAAACTCTGCTTTCAACGAATTAACTATTGATCTACCTTCAGTCGGAACCGTTACGGCAGGAGAGACTTATGCGCTTCTCCTTACAACGTTTGGGGAAAGTAATGACGTTTCTCTATGGAGTTGGGCTAGCTGTCAAGTTGGCGACTGCTTAGAAGATGATGCAGCCGCGCTCTGGTTGAACACTAGCAACCCACTAACAACAACAAGCGGATGGACCCAAAACAACAGAGATTTTATTTTTAAAGTAATGTTTGAAAATCTGTTTACAGCATCCAACGTTCAGCCCTATGCAGCGATGCAGAATGTGGGCATGAATGCCATGAAGAATCAACGCAATATTGTCTTAGATAATGCTGGTGAATGTGTAGAAAAAGGTTGGCAAATTGATGACTCTAAATATTGTTTTTATGGTGCTTATCTAAATACAACGTCTGATATCTATGGCGACAGCAATACCTACGGCGCCTATGCAACAGCTGATTCCAATTCCTCTTACGGCTTGGAATATACCATTGATGATCAATGGACAGTCGGTGGTGCTTATGGCTCTGGAGTTTCCAATCTCCATAGCTATTCCTTTGGCGGTACAACAGCAGCAATAAATTCCAAGAACTACTTCTATTCGATCTACTCAACTAAGAAGTCAACAACAAAGGATCTTAAATACTCCGCTATTATTAGCCTTGCTGATATTCAATACAACTCAACACGTACCGTTTCATCAAATACTGCTACTGGAAAATACAATGCTGATGGCTATAGCGCTGAACTCAATGCTGTTTGGAATAAAACAGTCAATTCTAAAATCCTTTCTCCAGAGGAAACCAAGTATTTCATTAAGCCGTTAGTTGGAGTTGCCTTTGGTAACCATAATCAAAATTCTTTTACTGAAACAGGAGACGGAAGTTTAATGACCATCAGTAATTCTAAAAGTGCTTCTTTACTTGTTAAAACAGGCGTCACTGTTGCAACTGAAATCCCAACAAACAACAACAAGTGGTTATTTGTTCCAAGCGTTGGTGTGAACTATGAATACGACGTCATGGCTGATCGTCATGGCAGGCGTGGAATAGATGCAAAGATTGCTAGCAGTTCTAATGCTCCAACACTAGTAAAAGCTAAAACAGCCGGAGAGCAACTAGCTACCTTTAATCTTGGGGCTGATCTCTATCTTGATCAGAATTTCATGCTCAATGCTAATGCCGGCATGAGCTACAGCAGCGAGGGTGAGCAATCCTCCATTGGTGGTGGCTTTAGATGGCTGTTTTAAAGAAAAGACTAATCAGCAAAGCAGCCCTGTGAAATAAGAACAAACTTTTTGATCAATTAAGATCTTAAAAATAAAATAAATTTCTCAAGCAATCTATATACGTACTACGAGTAACGCTTTACCCCATACGCCTACCTTTCCCTCTACATCAATATCAACTCACTCCTCATTAGATCCAGAAGACTTCTTCAATGGAATAGAAAACCAAACCTTTTCCTTTAACTCTTCATCCGCAAGCCATTCCTTGTACTCGCTCGCAAAGGCAAGCCTATCTTTACCCTCTAATTCATTGAGCCGAGCTAGCGCATGATCTAAGGCGACCTCGAGAGACTTCATTGCTTGGCTCTCACGCGAAGACATGCAGACTTCTTTGATTAAGACAATGCTATCTCGACTAGGGAACAAAAGCACGTACCTAGACCTTCATATCTAGTGCTTAGATTCTCTAGAGAAAAGCGAGCAAGCGTGTGGCTAATAAGGTTTAAAGCACAAGTGTGAATAAACTTCAAGGTAGTTGCCTAAGAATCATTGGTATCACTTATTCTCTCAGTAAATCCAGTTAATGAGAGCAAGAATATTTACCGAAAGCGATCTGTATACGAACGACACTTATTAGCTAACCTAAATTCAGAAAGCAGCCAAAGGAAACTGCTAGGAAGAGAAATCTATTCACACTTTATTCACACCGCCCATTTCCCCTGAAATCCATGTCAGTCAAAGAACCGTCCTATTGGTTAATGAAGAGTGAGCCTGCTTTTATACCAACGGATCTCAGCGATTCGCAAAAATCTATTCTAGCAAAATTCTAGCAAGCAGGTTCACTAAACAGAATGAGCTGACGCTAAGAAAATTCGAGCCTTCGGACGACCCACAGCAAAAAATAATATAGTTTTGAAACATTGAAAGTCGGTATAAAATAACTGGCAATTAGCTCCTTTTTTTTTGAAGAGATTTTTACTACCTTTATTAGCTGCACTCGTCTTACCTACTGAAGTTGACGCAAATAAAATTAATTGCGATTCTCCTGTTTGGAGAAATAACCCTCATTGCAAAAAAGATTCTGAAAGAAAAAAGGGGAAAACAATACTTGATGCAGAAACAGGCTTAATGGTTATAGAAATGGAGGCAGATATCCCTTGGAAATCGACATCCACACCTAAAATCCCTTTCAACAATATAGTTAAGCTTACGTCAAGCTTTGATGGAAGTTCCGAATATGTTGTCTTTGATAGAGACTATAAAAAAAGTGCATTTAATAGATTTACTGTTTTAACTAAATGGAGTTCAGACTATTTAAATGCAATATATTTCTTAGAAGCTGAATGTTCCTATGTTTTTAATGTATGTATGGGTGGTATTGTTGATTCTGGTGAGTTAGGTTCTCCAATTGAATTAAGATTCAATAATCAAAAATATACATTATATGGAGATGATGGACAGTTCTCATTACCAAATGATTTTATTGAACAAGTAAAAAATGCAACATCATATACGGGTCTTTCTTTAAGAAGTGATAATAGAGTTATTAATATGGGAGAGGGTACTGTTGAAAAATTATCTAGTTTGTATAAAAAGGCTATAAAGAAATGGACAATACCTGATATTAATTTTAAAGCTAAAAATATAAAGTTAAATCCATCAATTAAAGAGATAGCAGGAAATACTCTTCCAAAAGTTGTTACTGTAAAGTCAAGTAAAGGGCAGGGTACCGGCTTTTTTATAAATGATAAAGGTTTACTAATTACAAATAGACATGTAATTGGCTCGGGAACAAAAATTGATACCCAAATAGAAACTTCTACTGGATCAGTATTAACTGCGAACACTATTTATGTAAGCAGAAAGGATGACTTTGCAATTCTTAAGGTGCAGGGGGAGAATTATCCCAAAGCTCTTCCAATTTGTTATGCCACTTATCCTACTTCTGGAGAAGAAGTGATAGCCATTGGTTCACCTAGGGGATTAACCAACACAATTACTAGAGGGATCGTAAGTGCATTTAGGAGATCAGGAAATTATTCTGAGGGTTTAGCCACAGGAGGAGCATCATTAATACAGACTGATGCAGCAATAAATCCTGGGAACAGCGGAGGGCCGCTATTAAATAAAAATGGAGAAGTAATTGGTATTAATACTTTTGGGAAAACCTCATCTGGTGGGTCTCAAGGTTTAAATTTTGCTATCTCGATAGTTGATATTCTTCAGCAATTAAATGTTAGAAAACCTGATCTAAACAATATAAATGAAGCATCCATAAATGAATGTGGGAATATTAAAGTGCCGTGGTGGAGAGGCTTCTCATGACTGTTTTAGGAGAAGAGACTGCGTAGAAGAAGAAATCACTTCTCAATTCCTGGGATATGAGCTAAATATTAATAGGTGGAAGAAAACTTTTTCTATGAAGGAATTCATTGAAACCAATAAATCCATAAAAGCTTATTTACGCTATTAGCCTGCAATCCAAATTAGTTAGAATAAAGAAATAGGGGTGAGAATGTTAAGCCATCCACACACCATCCACACATTGCAATATCGCTGAGGACCCATGGCATCACAGGAACCTAACTACTGGCTAATGAAAAGCGAGCCAAATGTTTACAGCATAGAGGACCTCAAGGATGAAGGGACAACACTTTGGGATGGTATCAGAAATTATCAAGCCAGGAATTTCATGAGGGAGATGCAAATCGGTGATCAAGTTTTCTTTTATCACTCAAACTGCAAGCCACCGGGAATAATTGGACTCATGGAAGTTATAGAAACTCACTTAGTTGATCCAACACAATTTGATAGTAAATCAAATTACTTTGATCAAAAATCAAAGAAAGAAAGCCCGCGATGGGATTGCGCAAAACTTAAATATGTAAAGAAATTCGATAAATTACTTAGCTTAAAAGAAATCAATGAACGCTTTAATGAAAGTGAGTTGGTTCTTATTAAAAAAGGTAATAGATTATCTATAATGCCAATAATGTCAGTAATAGCAATAGAACTATTGGTAGAGCTAGAGAAAGTCTAAGTAGATAAATAAGTAAAACCTTAAGAAAGTTTGGGTGCCTAGTTGTTTTATCTAATTAGATCCTCAATCTCCTTGAATTAATGAAGATGATCCAAACATATTGCCTATATATAACCTGTTCAGGGACCTTGATTCAATCCCATTCTGAATAAGGAAGCCTGCTAAAGCAGCTTGGACCAACCTATACTGGTCCCAATTTGGATAACGCTCTATAAAATCCCTCATTGCCTTATTAAGTGAAAGCGGTAGGCGAGATTGAAAACTAATTATGGAGTCTTCAGGCTGGACAACGTTGGTCAAATCGACGCCTTCCAATTGATTCTTCAATTGATGTCCTTGCATGACTTTAAAATATTTTCGTACAACTAGTTCCTCATATACGGCGAAAAACGTCAAGAGGACTGTGAACGATAATCTCATCAGATCTCAAGGCAAGACTAGCTGCGAGAGAAGGCCTCTCGCCACTCTCGAGTCTTGTTGGCTTTTAGCTAATTACTTGCAAAAGTCAACCAGGTTTTTACATTCTTCTCTTTTCCACAGCTTCCAATATAGAGGAGGTCAAAGAGGCTGGGCCTGTGGAAAAAATATGTAAGAAGTCTATAGATTTACCTAACGCTTAGAAAGCTTTAAGAATGCAATCACATTTCTATTACTAGGAATCCCACATTGTTCTCATTGCCACAGTAAAAGTCTGAGCAGTTGAAATAGGCCAAAACAGTTCTAAGCCTCTTGTCTTTTCATCTTCTTCTGAAAGAATCACCTTTAAGCTCCAACTTTCTCTCGTGCCATCAATACAAGCCCACCATGGAGAACGTTCCATTTCTAGACATATTTCCTCTTCGGCCATTAAATTATTTTTTAACTTTTTATGCTCATCAATTAACTCAAAAACAATCGCGCACAAACTATTCCATTCTGTTTCCAAAAGTTCAACGGAACAATCTTTAGCACCTATTAAAAACGTAAATTTTCTCTTTGACATATCCCTTTCTAGTCTCCACCCTTGTCCCTCAAGTTGAGTCACCCTGGTAGCAAATCAGGCTGATCCTGCTCATCACTAAGTTCAATTATTGATCTTTGTACAGGTTTTACAGATGATTCTTCTAACAATCCATCAAAATCATCAAAACGTCTTTGTTTAGCTCTAAAAGCTATACGAACAGTAGTTAAATATCTATTACTAGCTTGACGAATAAGACTTTCGCCACGTTTTGCAAGATCTTGAGAATCGAATCCAGATTTAATCACAAAAATCTTAAAATAGTAAATTCACTGTAATAGATATTGCCTCAAAGAAGGCAAAATACAAGAAATAGAAAACAAAGCAAGTTAATTGAACCTCCCAATTGATAACAATGTAAGAAAATTAGCGGGTACTCTTGCTATTGACCTTGGAAGCACAACAACAGTTGTTGCTTTCCAAGCCGAGAATCAAGAGACTGCTCAGTTACTTGAATTAGTTTCTATTAGCAGAGCACCTGGCGAAATCCCAAGCCTAGTTTGGAAATCATCAATTTCAGAGCAAGCATCTTTTTTGTTCGGCCAAGAAGTGAAGAATCTGACTCTTGAGAAAAACAAAGGTCAAGCCATAATTTCTGACTTTAAGCGCTGGATAGGTGCTCCAAAAAGTCTAATCCCCAGGGATTTTGAATTATCACCAGAATATGCTGGTGAACTGTTAATTAAAGAAATATGGAAAAAAATACCTCAAGAATTGGAAGTAAAGAAACTTGTTTTAACCGCTCCAATTGAAGCTTATAAAGAATATAGGAAATGGCTACATTCTGTTTGTAGTGATTTAAATGTTCAGGAAATTGCCTTGGTCGATGAACCTACGGCCGCAGCTTTTGGGGCAGGTCTTCCCGGAGGTTCCAAATTATTAGTAGTTGATGTAGGGGGAAGCACAATTGATATGTCCATGGTTCTTATTGAAGGAGGTGAAGGAGAATCCGAGCCAATTGCACAATTAATTCGTTTTGGTGGAGAAGACTTAGAAGGAAAAAGCAAACAGGTTATACGCGGTGCAAAAGTTCTTGGCAAAGCTGGGATTCGGTTAGGGGGGAGAGATCTTGATAAATGGATACTTAATTATCTTTATCCAGATTCACCTCAAACAGAATTGCTTCTTAATGCAGCAGAGAAATTAAAATGCAGGCTCAGCGATGTCAACCTCAATGAGAACAAAAAAATTACCGAAGAAGTCTCTATTAAATCTAAAGCTGAACCAAAGCAATTCTCATTAAGTAGGCTTGAATTAGAAGATCTACTTAATAAGAAAGGTTTATTCAAAAGCATTTCAAAATTGCTCGAGAGAACTCTTTCAATGGGGAGGTCAAATGGATACGAGATAGAAGATCTAACAGGAGTCGTAATTGTTGGTGGAGGGTCCCAGATACCTTCCATTAAAAAGTTTCTTATCGAGAAAATTGGGAAAGCTAAATTACTTGTTCCACCGCCTATAGAAACAGTCGCAATTGGTGCACTAAAGTTAACCCCAGGAGTAATTGTTAGAGATATATTACATAGAGGTATTGCCTTAAGATATTGGGATCAGAAGCAAAACCATCATAGTTGGCACCCCCTTTTCTTTTCAGGTCAACCATGGCCAACAATTAAACCTCTGGAAATTGTTATAAGTGCCAATACAGAAAATCAATTAGAAGTTGAATTGATAATTGCCGACAACGAAATGAATCAAACCCAAGAGATTATTTATAAAAATGGAATACCTGTTGTTCAAGATAATGATCAAGATTCTTTCCCAAAAGTTTTACCTTGGAGAAGTGATCCAGTAATGATTAAATTAGATCAACCTGGACAGCCAGGCTTCGATTGTTTAAAACTAAGATTTTCTATAAATAAATCGTGTCAACTCCATGTAGAGGGGTTTGACCTTAGAAGTAATAATATGGTAATCAATAAAACAATTGGATCAATGAGATAAATACATTAATGCTCTCCTAATGCTCTTTTTTGGCATCCCCAAGGTAAACTCCTTCTTCTCCATCAATCTGATTTAGTTTCAACTCAATAGTTTCTGTTCTCTTAGTAGGGACCTTCCGACCATAGAAATCTGGCTGAATAGGAAGCTCTCGATGTCCACTTCTATCAACCATTACCAAAAGCATTACTTTCTGGGGTCTCCCCCATGCCTGAAGTGATTCAATAGCTGCTCGAACTGTTCTTCCAGTAAATATGACATCATCAATCAAAAGTACTTGTCGCCCATCCAAGCTGGATGGCAAGGAAGTGGGAGAAGCCATTTTTGTACCTAATCGAACGAGATCATCTCTATAAAAAGTAGGGTCAATAATACCTTGCTCAATTTTATGGCCTGTTTTCTCCATCAATTCACGGGCCAACACTTCTGCTAGTTGAATACCTCTAGTGGGTATTCCTACAAGCAACAAATCCTTACTATGAGAAATACTTTCAAGAATTTGCGAAGAAAGTCTTGTCAGAGTTCTAGCCAACTCTTCCTTAGAAAGTATCTCTACCCTTTGGGGAACAGACTGATCAGTCATTGATAATTGATTTGAACGTCATTTTGTGCAGGTTTGAATGATTTGATTCAATTTGGAAAAGCTAACGGAAGTTAATACAAATAATGTCCATGACCAACAAAGAAGTAATTTGAGATGAGAGCTTACAAAAAACAGGGCTTTATCCTACACATGCCGAACATTAGTTCCGCCCATTCAATCAAATCAGGCCATGTAGCTCCTGTTGTTTTAACCATCCTTGATGGTTGGGGACATAGTGAAGAAGCTAAGAATAATGCAATAAGTGAAGCGAATACACCTGTAATGGATGCATTATGGAAGGCATACCCTCATACACTTATCGAAGCAAGTGGTGCAGATGTAGGTTTGCCTGATAATCAAATGGGAAACTCTGAAGTAGGTCATCTAACTATTGGGGCAGGAAGAATAATCCAACAAGAACTAGTAAGAATTAGCAACACTATAAAATTTAAGCAACTTGATCAAATTCCTAATCTGGCAAGTTTTGCAGAAGATTTAATTGAAAATAGCAAGACACTCCATTTAATAGGCCTTTGTTCAGATGGTGGTGTCCATAGTCATATAAATCACTTATGTGGACTTTTAGAATGGGCGAAAGATAAAGGAATCAAAAAAGTTGCAATCCATGCTTTCACGGATGGTAGAGATACGCCTGCAAAAAGCTCCTTGCACTATTTAAAGATTATCAATGAGAAAATTGAATCATTAGGGCTTGGGGAAGTTGCAAGTTTATGTGGAAGATATTGGTCAATGGATAGAGACAATAGATGGGAAAGAATCGAGAAAGCATTTGAGTTATTAACTAATCCTGACTTTCCTGTCAGTCAGTTAACGAGTGAAGAAGTTATTTCAAACAGCTATAAAGAAAATATCACTGATGAGTTTTTAGAACCTGTACGTCTCACTAACTCTTACCTCAAAGAAGGGGATGGATTAATCATGTTTAATTTTCGTCCTGATCGAGCTCGTCAGTTGATTAAAGCACTAACTATTCAGAATTTTGATGATTTTCAGCGTAAGCATTACCCAAAAGTCAAAACAGTTACTTTTACCCAATACGAAGCTGGCTTACCGGTTTCAGTAGCTTTCCCGCCAGAATCTCTAGACCACTTGTTGGGACAAGTGATTTCAGGAAATGACCTACTTCAATACAGAACTGCAGAAACGGAAAAATATCCGCATGTTACCTACTTCTTTAATGGTGGAATTGAAAAGCCCTTACCTGGAGAACACCGCCACCTTGTTCCTTCACCAAGAGTTGCTACTTATGACATCTCACCTGAGATGTCAGCTGAAAAGCTTACAAGAAGTTGTCAAGAAGCAATTGAGAGTGGGATTTATTCTTTTGTCGTTATTAACTACGCAAATCCTGACATGGTCGGACACACTGGTATTCATGAGGCAACTAAAAAGGCAATTAATACTGTTGATAGTTGTATTGGAAAGATTCTCAACTCAACTGGGAAAATGCATGGAACACTTTTAATAACAGCCGATCATGGCAATGCTGAATTGATGAAAGGTCCAGACGGAGAACCCTGGACTGCACACACTACAAATCCAGTGCCTGTAATTCTTGTAGAAGGAGAAGGCCGGAAAATATCAGGGCAAGGCAATGGACTTCGCCTAAGAGATGGTGGGGGTCTTGCTGATATAGCACCGACACTGCTTCAATTACTATCATTAGATAAACCTAAAGCAATGACAGGTTCATCTTTGATTGAAACTATCGAGACTTCATCCAAGACTCCTCTTGTCCCACAAACTGCCTAATACACTTTTCACATGCTGATTTCTGTTCTTTCCTGGATCTGGGTGTCCAGTGGATTATTGCTCATACTTCTAGTTCTCCTACATAGTCCAAAAGGAGATGGTATGGGAGGTCTTGCCGCAAGTGGTAGTTCTATGTTCTCTAGCGCTAGCAGTGCCGAAGCAACATTGAATAAAGCCACAT
This sequence comes from Prochlorococcus sp. AG-402-G10, assembly GCA_003279445.1. GTDB lineage: Bacteria > Cyanobacteriota > Cyanobacteriia > PCC-6307 > Cyanobiaceae > Prochlorococcus_E. Next base: position 65,633 of record QCHT01000008.1, on the reverse strand, counting down.
GGTTCTCTTTGACAATTTTTCTCGGACTTGCGGTAATTCTTAGCGCTGGATGGTTAAAATAAGAATTGAAGAATCCTTATCTTACCTTTCACTAATTCAGTTAGTTAAAATAAACATTTCTCAATTTCTGAAGAATGATTTGAAAAAGAAAAAGATCCTACTTTTATTTCTACTTATTAATCTTTTAGGTATATCAAATGGATCTGCGCAGAAGAAAATCTGTCATATTAAATTCAATGTAAAGGGAGATATCAAAACGCTTGAGAATAAAGTTAATCGCCTGGAGCAAGTAAAAAGATTACCAGGGAATTCTAATTTTTTCTGCTATCAAATAGGGCTTGAACATGACAGTAACCTAAAAGCAATTAGTAGCAAACCAATTTATGCATGCTGTCGAACTTAAAAAGAAAGAGAGTGGCTGGTATAAAAAATATAGTTCGAAATAAACTCACCTAATAATTAAATATCTTACATGAGAGATTCTAAAGAGTAATAAATAAGAAAAGGACCAAGCTTATGCCCAGTCCTTTTCTTATTTATGGTATTGAATGGTTGAAGAATTCAATCAATAATCGAAGTCACCGCCCATTCCTGCACCAGAAGGGGCAGATTCTTTCTTTTCAGGCAAATCAGCAACAATGCATTCTGTTGTTAGGACCATGCCAGCAATAGAAGAAGCGTTCTGCAGTGCAGAACGAGTAACCTTTGCAGGGTCAACAATTCCTGCAGCCAGCATATCTACATATTCACCTGAAGCTGCATTGTACCCATCATTTAATGGCTTACCTTTGACATGCTCTGCAATAACCGCACCATTAGCTCCTGCATTTTCAGATATACGCATCAAGGGTGCAGTCAATGCTGCCTCAACAATGTTTGCTCCTATTAACTCTTCACCAGTGAGATTTTGTCCTGCCCAAGATTCAACCTCAGAAGCCAAGTGGGCAAGAGTTGTACCACCCCCAGGAACAATTCCTTCCTCAACAGCAGCTTTTGTGGCATTAATAGCATCTTCTAAGCGAAGCTTCTTGTCTTTCATCTCAGTTTCAGTTGCAGCTCCAACTTTGACTACTGCTACTCCACCTGCAAGCTTAGCAAGCCTCTCTTGAAGCTTCTCTTTGTCATAAGTAGAGTCTGTTTCATCCATCTGTTTTTTGATCTGCTCACATCTTGCTTGAACAGCTGCCTCATTTCCTTCTGCAACAATAGTGGTCGTATCTTTATTAATTGTCACTCTGCGAGATGTGCCAAGCATCTCTAAGGTTGCATTCTCTAACTTAAGGCCTGCGTCCTCTGTGATTAATTGACCATTAGTCAAAACCGCCATATCTTCAAGCATCGCTTTACGTCTATCACCAAATCCAGGTGCTTTAACAGCAGCAACATTCAAAACACCGCGTAAACGATTAACAACCAATGTTGCCAGTGCTTCTTTTTCAATGTCCTCAGCAATAATTAGAAGTGGTTTACCAGTTTTAGCAATTTGTTCTAATACAGGAACAAGATCCTGAACCAATCCTATTTTTTTATCTGTAAGGAGAATATAAGGCTCATCTAAAACTGCCTCCATTCTCTCAGTATCTGTTGCGAAGTAAGGAGAGATATAACCTTTATCAAACCTCATTCCTTCAGTGACTTCTAATTCTGTTGTCATCGATTTCCCTTCTTCCAAGGAAATCACCCCTTCTTTACCAACTTTATCCATTGCATTTGCAATCATCTGTCCAACTTCTTCATCATTCCCTGCAGCAATAGTTCCGCATTGAGCAATCGCATTGCTATCACTTATAGGCTTAGCCTGTTCTTGAATCTTGGTAACAAGAAAGGCTGTTGCCTTATCAATCCCTTTCTTCAGAGTGATTGCATTGGCACCAGCAGCTACATTCCTCAATCCGGCCTTAACCATTGCATGGGCTAATACAGTTGCTGTGGTCGTTCCATCACCTGCAGCATCATTTGTCTTTGAAGCTGCCTGACGTATCAGAGCAACGCCAGTATTTTCAATGGTGTCCTCAAGTTCAATTTCTTTAGCAATGGTTACACCATCGTTAATTATTTGAGGAGCGCCAAACTTCTTTTCTAAAACTACATTTCGTCCTTTAGGGCCAAGGGTAACAGCCACAGATTCAGTCAAAATGTCAATACCTCGCTCGAGTGCTCGGCGGGCTTGTTCGTTGTAAATAATTCTCTTAGCCATAGGAGGCGATGCGCTTTAAAAAGAAGGGTTAAAAAGTAAAGTTTTGCTTTGGGCTAAGCAATCGTATTCAATTGACTACTGCGAGGATGTCCTTTTCAGATAAAAGGACGTATTCATCGCCACCTAGCTTAATGTCAGTGCCTGCATACTTGCTATAGAGCACTTTGTCACCCACTCCAACTTCTGGAGCTTGTCGGGAACCATCTTCGTTGCGTTTCCCTGGACCAACTTGGGCAACCTCACCAACCTGAGGTTTTTCTTTGGCAGTGTCTGGGAGCAAAATCCCACCCGCCGTTTTCTCTTCTGATTCAGAGACTTTAATAAAAATACGATCTCCAAGTGGCTTAACAGTGGAGACGCTGAGAGATACAGCCGCCATGAATTAATGCAGGATCAATAGTTGGGCGAGGTTTTCGCCTAAAGAAACGAGGAAAACTCGTATCCATATGAACAACAAGATATTCACCAAAGCAGCCTCGCGACTACAACTATTCTGTGCGGTTGACCGAACCGCACAACATACCCTCCCTGCATAGTGGTAGTCTTGCGCGGTTTAATGCGATTTGCTTAAAAGTAAATCTTTAAAAGATTTTTGATTCTTATGGCTGCTGCTGCTACTGCGTCTACCGGAACCAAGGGTGTTATCCGACAAGTGATTGGACCAGTTTTGGATGTTGAATTTCCAGCTGGGAAGCTCCCTAAAATTCTTAATGCACTTCGAATAGAAGGGAGAAACCCTGCAGGGCAAGATGTAGCTCTTACGGCAGAAGTTCAACAACTTCTTGGGGACCATCGTGTTCGAGCAGTCGCAATGAGTGGCACAGATGGCCTAGTGAGAGGGATGGAAGCGATTGACACAGGTGCAGCCATATCTGTCCCGGTTGGAGAAGCAACACTTGGAAGAATTTTCAATGTGCTTGGAGAGCCAGTTGATGAACAAGGACCTGTCAAAACCTCTGAGACTGCTCCAATCCATAGAGAAGCCCCTAAGCTTACTGATCTAGAAACAAAGCCCAAAGTATTTGAGACTGGCATTAAAGTTATTGATTTATTAGCCCCTTATAGGCAAGGTGGAAAGGTCGGTCTTTTTGGAGGAGCAGGCGTAGGGAAGACAGTCTTAATTCAGGAATTAATTAACAATATTGCCAAAGAGCATGGTGGAGTTTCAGTCTTCGGTGGAGTTGGTGAAAGGACTAGAGAAGGTAATGATCTTTATGAAGAATTCAAGGAATCTGGTGTTATTAATTCTGATGATTTGACCAAATCAAAAGTAGCTCTTTGCTTTGGTCAAATGAATGAGCCGCCAGGAGCAAGAATGAGAGTAGGTCTATCTGCGCTGACAATGGCCGAGCATTTTCGTGATGTAAACAAGCAAGATGTATTACTTTTCGTAGACAATATTTTCCGCTTCGTTCAAGCTGGTTCAGAAGTATCTGCGCTACTAGGACGGATGCCTTCTGCTGTTGGCTATCAGCCAACATTAGGAACTGATGTTGGAGCGCTTCAAGAGAGAATTACATCTACTTTAGAAGGATCTATTACTTCCATTCAAGCGGTTTATGTACCTGCCGACGATTTAACTGACCCTGCACCTGCGACAACATTTGCTCATTTAGATGCAACAACAGTTCTTGCAAGGGCTTTGGCTGCAAAAGGAATTTATCCAGCAGTAGACCCCCTAGATTCAACAAGCACAATGCTCCAACCTTCTATTGTTGGTGAAGAGCACTACAAAACAGCAAGAGCAGTTCAATCAACCCTTCAGAGATACAAAGAGCTTCAGGATATTATTGCAATCTTAGGTCTTGATGAACTTTCTGAAGAAGATCGAAGAACTGTTGATAGGGCAAGGAAAATTGAAAAGTTCTTGTCTCAGCCTTTCTTTGTTGCAGAAATCTTTACGGGGATGTCAGGGAAATACGTAAAATTAGAGGATACGATTGCTGGTTTTAACATGATTCTTTCAGGCGAATTAGATGATCTTCCAGAGCAGGCTTTCTATCTTGTAGGGGATATTAACGAAGTAAAAGCAAAAGCTCAAAAGATCAACTCAGAAAGCAAGAACTAACTCAAGGGAGTCTCTTAATCTCTCTTGAGTTCAGTATTAATCAAATCTCATTTAATCACCAACTAAGCAACCAAATGTCCCTCACCCTCAGAGTACTTGCTCCAGACAAGAGTGTGTTTGACGACACAGTAGAAGAAGTTATTCTTCCAAGCACTACAGGCCTACTTGGAATACTTCCAGGGCATATATCTATGGTTACAGCAATTGATATAGGTGTTCTAAAAGTTCGTAGCAGCAATGGGCAATGGGACTCTATTGCTCTGATGGGAGGCTTTGCTGAAGTTGAATCTGATGATGTAACCGTGTTAGTAAATTCTGCAGAATTAGGAGCAAGTATTGATTCAGCTGATGCAGAAAAGAAACTAGAAGAAGCTAAAAACGAATTAACAAAGCTTGAGGGGGAAGGAAACTCACCAGAAAAAATCAAAGCTAAAGAAAGCCTAAGCAAAGCAAGAGCCAGAGCTCAAGCAGTATTAAGCAAATAAATAATCTTTAACCTAATTAAAAATCAAGCTGTCCCACAGAATGACACTTCTGGGAACTTCAATTTAGCTTCTTCTAAAGTTTTACCTTTCCCTTCCTCCTGCCAATAATTAATAACTTCTGTTGCTTTATTTAAGATTTCAACCCTCTCATTATCAGTAATCCAAGCTTTTTCTTCTAATTCAGTCTTAAGGGTTTCCCAAGCATCTTCCCTCGGCCAAAAGAAATAAGCAGTAAGAGGACTAGTACCTCCTCCAACTATTTGATCCACTGCCAAGGCCACATTATCTGGAAGCCAAAGAATCTTTAAAAGAAACCTTCCTTCATCTGCTTTAGGTGTATGACCAGAAGGAACGCCGTCAGCATCAAAAGTTGCAGAAGCAAGCACTGCTGCCGCACCAAGCATGCCTGGGCGACCTGCTTTAGTCTTTTGGTCTCCAGCACCCTCAGGATTTAAATTGGCCTGACCCTCTTGAATCGCAGAGGAACTATCAGAAACGCTCATTTCTAAACCTTATACAACTAACAATCAACTAACTTAACAGGATTAGCTGCATTCAGGTAAGTTTGGATTTCAAAGCATTAGTACTATTCGACATAGATGGCGTTGTTCGTGATGTTGAGAATAGCTACCGGTTAGCACTTCAAGAAACAGTAAATCATTTCTCTAAATGGAGGCCTAGCAATCAAGTCATTGATTCTCTTAAATCTGAAGGAAATTGGAATAATGATTGGGATGCAAGTCTTGAGCTAATAAGAAGAAGAAAAGAGTTGAACAAACTCAAAATCGAGTTGCCATCTAGGGATAATTTAATACGCGAATTCAGTAAATTTTATTTTGGTAGCAATCCTGACAATCAAGACCATACTAAATGGAATGGATTTATCAAAAATGAAAAGCTTCTTGTAAATAAAGAATTTTTCGACAAGTTAACTGAGCAAGAAGTTGGTTGGGGTTTTGTTAGTGGGGCTGAACTTCCTTCAGCAAAATTTGTTCTCGAACATCGTATTGGCCTAATTGAACCTCCCCTAATAGCTATGGGTGATGCACCCGACAAACCAAACCCTGAAGGCTTAATCAGATTAGGGGAACAACTATTATCAAAGCCTCTAGGTAAAGGCACTCCTCCTATTGCATACGTTGGAGACACAGTTGCAGATGTTCTGACAATTGGACGAGCACGCAAAAAATGTCCAAATCAACGATTTACCAGTTTTGCAGTAGCGCCCCCGCACCTACATAAAAAAGCAAATATTAAGGAGCGTACAGTTTATGAATCTCAACTCAAGAAAGCAGGAGCAGATGAAATCCTTTTATCAACTAATGACATTATCAAGCATATTTCAAATTGGTAAATCTCTAAAAAAGTAAATATTTATCTTTCCATTTCATCAATTGCTTTCAGGGCATTAGACGAGAGGACATCAGGTTCATCGGAAGTAACTAAAACATCATCTTCAATACGAATGCCGATATTTTTCCAGCGTTCTGGAACACTTGGCTGTCCTTCTGGAACAGGAATAAGATCACTAATGTATATACCAGGCTCAACAGTTAAGACCATCCCTGGTTCAAGAGGAATTGGGTACTCACCCAAGCGATACGCTCCTACATCATGAACATCTAAACCAAGCCAATGACCTGTTCTATGCATATAGAGATGTCTATATAACCCTTGTTCGATCAATGAATCAAGAGAACCTTTTAGCAAGCCAAGGTCTACCAACCCTTCAACCAAAACTCTCAGTGCTTGCGAATGAATTTCTTCAGCATTTTGTCCAGGTAATACATATTGAATAGCTGCATTCTGAGCAGCCAAAACAACTTCATAAATAGCCCTTTGCTCAGAAGTAAACTTCCCATTAATAGGAAAAGTTCTTGTTATATCACCATTGTAATAATCATTAGTTGAGCATCCAGCATCAATAAGAACTAATTCTCTATCTTTCAAAAGAGAATTATTAGCGGTGTAATGAAGAATACAAGCATTTTTTCCACCTGCAACGATTGAACCATAAGCAGGTCCTCTCCCTCCTTGATCCAAAAAGGATTTTTCTAAAACTGCCTGAATTTGACGCTCATTCATCCCAGGTCGAGTTGAATGTCGGGCTATTTCATGAGCATTTGAAGAAATTAGAGCAGCTTCTCGCAAGCGTTCAATTTCCCAAGGATCCTTTCTCAATCTAAATTTATGAAGGAAAGCAGAAGGAGCAGTTAATGCTAATGGGACTAAGTCACCTCTTGATGATCTTTCTAACAGCTCAGACCAAACTTTGAGAATCAAAGGCTCCACTTTCGGATGTTTACCGATACGGAAAACAATATTTTCCGCCCCATGAAGACATTCACCCAACTTCTTAGGAAAATCGCTTAAGGGATAAGCAATGTCAGCGTGAAACTGATCAATAGCACCTTGGACTCCCCACCGAAAACCACTCCAAATTTCAGCAGTTCTCTCTTTTGGCGAAACAAATAAAAGATATTTTTCACCTTTTGGCCGATGAGGTAAGAACAATGCAATTGCTTCAGGTTCATCAAAACCAGTTAAATACCAAAAATCGCTATCCTGCCTAAAGGGATATTCACAATCTGCATGATGCGTCACCAAGTTTGCAGCAGGGATTATTGCCGCACTATTTCCCAATTCTTGCAAGAATCGTTCACGTCGATCCTGATAAATCCGCTGATTGTTCACAGTAACTTCATAATCAATTAAATCCTTAAGGATGGCAGGAATCAAAACATCATGGAAAATGAAGTTCTAATGATTCTTCAAAATTACTGAAGATCCCAAAGGTATGAATACTGACATTCTATTCCTAACAACTCTTGTTGCTATTGTCTTAATTGGTTCGGCATTGTGTTCAGGAGTAGAAGCTGCTCTCTTAACTGTAAATCCATTACGAGTTCATGAACTTGCCGCAGAGCATCCCACAGTAAGGGGAGCAAAAAAATTGGCAAAGTTGCGACATCGACTTGGCCGAACGCTAACTGTTTTAACGATTGCAAATAACAGTTTTAATATTTTTGGAAGTTTAATGCTGGGCATCTATGCGACTTTTGTATTTAGTGCAGGATTCGATCGAGCCTTATTTTCAATATGCTTGACCATTTTGGTTCTTCTAGTTGGTGAAATACTTCCAAAATCAATAGGAGCAAAACTTTCTTTGCAGGTTTCATTGATTAGTGCACCAATACTTCATCTTTTAAGTATTTTAATGCGTCCATTAATCCTTCCACTAGAGCACTTGTTGCCAGTCATAACAGCCGAGAGTGAGATTACAACTGATGAAGAAGAAATTAGACAGATGACAAGACTAGGCTTACAAAAAGGGCAAATAGAAGCTGATGAGGCAGCCATGATAGGGAAGGTTTTTCAACTCAATGATTTAACTGCCAGAGATCTTATGACTCCAAGAGTAGCCGCCCCATCTCTTGATGGTGCTACTACATTAGGAAATTTAAAGCCTCTCTTGCTAACCAATAATTCTCAATGCTGGGTTGTACTTGGGAAAGAAGTGGACAAAGTACTAGGGGTAGCAAAGAGAGAACGTCTACTAACAGCATTGGTACAAGGGCAAACACAATTAACACCAATAGATCTATGTGAAGCAGTAGAATTCGTGCCAGAAATGATTCGAGCTGATCGACTACTAACCTCTTTCAACAAAGACAAAAAAGGAGTAAGGGTTGTTGTTGATGAGTTTGGAGGATTCGTAGGTGTAATTGGAGCTGAGGCAGTCCTAGCTGTTTTGGCAGGTTGGTGGAGGAAATCGAAAAGATGATGCGTTCTCAACCTAAGGAGAGAGCTTATAGCGCTTTACTCAAAGAATGGAAAGAGTGCCTAGATCTAAGTCCACTAGAAAAAGTAAACTTTGAGGGAGAAATTCAGGCACTAAGCAAACAGATATGTCGATTAGAAAGTAGGCATCTAAGGGTAGTTGCTTTTGGTCGGGTAGGCGTTGGGAAATCAAGCCTACTGAATGCGTTATTTGGAAAAAAAATTTTTGCTACTGATATTGCACATGGCTTTACTCGGGAAGTCAAAGGAATCCAATGGAATCACTCTATTGCAAATTTAAAGTCAATTGAATTAATCGACACCCCAGGAATAAACGAAATTGCTTCGCCTGATAGAGATTGTCTTGCCTTAGAAGCTGCTCTTCATTCCGACTTGGTTTTGTTAATTCTTGACAGCGATATAACTAGTGTCGAAATTAATGCTTTGCAAATACTTATTAATAATGGTAAGCCAGTTTTGTTAATTTTAAATAGATGTGATCAATGGGAATCAAATGAAATAGAGAAACTTGTCCAAAGTATTAAAAATCGCCTCCCGAATATAGCTAAAAGTATAGCAATTGAGACTATATCAGCAGCACCGCGAAAAGCGAAGATATGTTCAAATGGACGGATCCACAGCCAAGAATATGAGTCCGATATATATTCTCTTAAAAATACATTACTCAATATTTTAGAAAACCAAGGGTATAATCTTCTCACACTAAATACTTTGAGGCAAGCTGACTCTTTTCATCGTTCTCTTAAGAGTGGTCGACTAAAAAGAAGACAATCCGAAGTACAAGGTCTTATTGGCAAATTTGCAACTTTGAAAGCATCTGGCGTTGCTGTAAACCCTATATTAATGTTTGATCTTGCAGCAGGATTAGCTTTAGATACGGCACTCGTTATTCAACTAAGTAAAATATATGGGTTCGAATTAAAAGGAGCTTCCGCAAGGAAGCTCCTTCAAAAACTATCTATACACAATAGTTTGCTCGGTGGAGTACAACTTGGTATTCAATGCACCTTGTCAGTAATACAGCACCTTTTATTTCTAGCATCTCCCTTCACAGGCGGCGTAAGCCTGATACCTTCTGCACCAGTTGCCTTAGCTCAAGCAGCTGTTGCTATTCATACGACAAAGATCACTGGGCGGTTAGCAGCAGAAGAGCTCCTCCAGAATAGCTATAGATCGCTTCCAAATCCAACATCTATTCTCAGAAAGCTTACTAGAACAAATTCTCAGATGAGTCAATATCTCTTAAGTTGGGGTATGCCTAATAATAAGAAGAGCTTTGATAAAGCTCTCTTGCCATGAAAAGAACAATCCATAGTTCCATAGCTTTACTTGGAACAAGTGCCGATCCTCCTACTACTGGTCATAAAGCTATCTTGATTGGCCTAAGCAAGCTTTTTCCAACTGTTGCGACTTGGGCCAGCAATAACCCTGAGAAGAAGCACAGAGCGTCGCTTGATCAACGCCATGAACTTCTGAGTACTTTAGTTGAGGCTATTAATCTCCCAAACCTACAGCTAAGGCAAGAATTAAGTAATCAATGGGCCCTAATGACTCTAGAACAAGCAAAAGATTATTGGCCAGGTAAAAGTCTCATGTTAATTATAGGTAGTGATCTAGTGAAGTCTCTACCAACTTGGTTCGAAGCCAAAAAGGTACTTAGGAAAGCAGGGATTGGGGTTGTCCCTCGTCTAGGTTGGCCAATAAATAGCAATGAATTAAAGATAATCACAAATATGGGTGGGAAGGTTACTGTATTACCATTAGAAATCCCAGCTGCAGCGAGTTCAGCAATCCATTCTAACCCACACCTTTCTTATATACCAAAAGCAATTCTACCAATTCTTAAAGAAAAGAATCTCTATGGTATTTCCTAAAAACAATAATGAAACTTTGCCTTGCACAACTAAATCCTCTAATTGGTGATTTAAAAGGTAACTGTGCAAAAATCATCAACACCTGTACAAAGGCTAATAAGAACAATGCAAACCTTGTAATCACACCTGAGCTCTCATTACTGGGCTATCCTCCAAGAGACTTACTATTTAATCAACATCTTGTAAATAGGCAATGGGTATTTTTAGAAAAGATTTCAGCTCATATTAATAGTCATGCAACTCACTTAGCTGTTTTAGTTGGAGTAGCAGAACCAACAGCTGATCCCAAAATTCCAAGTCTATTCAATTCAATTGCACTTATCACTAAGAACGGATGGAAGATCGTATGCAGGAAACAATTGCTCCCTACCTATGACGTATTTGATGAAAAACGATATTTTAGGCCTTCAGATAGTTCTGGATGCATGGATTTTGAGATTGAAGGCCAGACATGGCAAATTGGGTTGACAATTTGTGAGGACATATGGGTGGAGGAAAAGATTCAAGGCCAACGTTTACTTGGACCAGATCCAATAGCTAGTCTTGCCACGAGAAAGATAGATCTACTTTTAAATCTATCGGCTTCCCCCTTTACTTATACTAAAAGACTCATACGTCAACAAATAGCAGGGGAAGCTGCTAAACGTCTTAACTGTCCAGTTATATATCTCAATCAAGTCGGTGGCAACGATGAATTGATCTTTGATGGTTCGAGTTTTGTCACTAATCACGAAGGTCAAACAACTTTTTCGCTTCCTTTATGTCAAGAATCGGTTGCCTTCTGGGACTATAGCTATACAAAAGAAGCTTCCTCTCAAGCTATCCCTGATACAGAAGAATTACTTCTAAAGGCATTAGTACTAGGCTTACGTGATTACGTTGAGAAGTGTGGATTCAAGAGTGTAGTACTTGGCTTAAGTGGTGGGATTGACTCTGCATTAGTGGCAATTATTGCCTGTGCTGCTCTTGGTGCAGAGAATGTCTTAGCGATACTAATGCCATCACCGTGGAGTTCAGAAAGCTCTGTTACAGATGCCAAAGAGCTTGCTAAAAGGCTAGGCCTTTCCACAGAGACAATACCCATCACTGAATTAATGCATAGTTATAACCAAAGTCTGAAAGCGCCCCTAGGAGAAGTCCCTCAAGGGTTAACTGCTGAAAATCTTCAAGCACGTATCAGAGGGACCCTTCTAATGGCAATAGCAAATAATCAAAAGCATCTACTTTTATCGACAGGTAACAAGTCAGAGTACGCTGTTGGATACTGCACACTCTATGGTGATATGAATGGTGGTCTCTCTGTCATAGGAGACCTCTACAAAACCAGCGTCTTCAAGCTATGTAACTGGCTTGACAGCGACAAGTCTTCTCAATGCAGAAGGTCCTTAATGCTCCCAAGGAGTGGAGCTCTAGTAGGCAACTCAATTCTAACTAAACCTCCAAGTGCAGAGCTGAGTCCGAATCAATTTGACAGTGACTCAATACCTGACTATGAAATTCTTGATCCAATTCTCAAAGAGCTAATCGAAAAACAAGATCAACAAACATCAATTGCCAACCAAGAACATGGGACAGACTTAAGACAAAGAGTCCAGAAGTTGTTCAAACAAGCTGAATTTAAAAGGCGCCAGGCTCCTCCCGTGTTAAAAGTAAGTGACCAAGCATTTGGTAGTGGTTGGAGAAAACCTATTGCATCAACATAATAGGAAATAAACTAACAAATCAAACCGAAAGGAATTCTCTCAAAAAACTTACATGTCCTCATCCGTCTTATCAGCGCCAATTTCAAGTATTGGCATTCCTAAAGAAATCAAATCAGATGAACTTAGAGTTGCCATTACTCCTGACGGTGTAAAGGAGCTTGTAACCCAAGGGCTTGAGGTAAGAGTGCAATCAGAGGCTGGCCAGGGAGTAGGGATTACTGACAACTCCTTTGCTGAAGCAGGTGCCACCATTGTTGATCGTGATGGAGCCTGGTCGGCTCATCTTGTCGTCAAAGTAAAAGAGCCCCAAGAAGAAGAATATAAGTTACTTAGAGAAGATATGGTTCTATTAACATATCTGCATTTGGCGGCATATCCAAAAGTTGGGGAAGCCTTGTTAAAAGCAGGTACAACCAGCATAGGTTATGAAACAGTGCAAATGGAAGATGGGACGTTACCCTTACTTGCACCTATGAGTGAAATCGCTGGGAGGCTGGCAGCACAAGTGGGTGCACATTTACTTGAGAAGCCTCACGGAGGGAGGGGAATTCTTATTGGAGGATGTACTGGAGTCAGGCCTGCAAGAGTTATTGTGCTAGGGGCAGGAACAGTAGGATGGAATGCGGCTAGGTTAGCAGCTGCTATGGATGCAGAGGTAATGCTGCTAGATAGATCACCGGAACGACTACGTAAACTTGAGGCTCATCGACGAGGTCGATTAGAAAGCATAGTCAGCAGTAGGGGACTCCTCGAAAGACTCATACCGTCAGCTGATCTAGTTATTGGTGCTGTACTCACCCCAGGTGGCAGAGCACCAACACTAGTAGATGAAAGTATGGTTTCTCAAATGAAACTCAACTCGGTTATTGTAGATGTATCGATCGATCAAGGTGGTTGTATTGCTACAAGTCTTGAGACTACTCATACTAAGCCTACAATAAATATTAAAGGCATTCAGCATTATGCAGTCAGCAATATGCCTGGTGCTGTGCCATTTACATCAACTGAGGCGTTAGTAAGTGTTACCCTGCCATATATTCTAGGAATTGCAGGTCGAGGGCTTGAGGGTGCACTTACAGAACGTCCAGAGATTGTTTCTGGACTTAATACAATAGGGGGTTCAGTTTGCCATCCAGGAGTAGCAAAAGCTCTTGGTATCCTGCCAAGGCATCCAATGGCATGCCTGAATTGAAAAGGCCTATGTCAAAGATACTCTTTCAATTGGTCGGTTTAAAGAAGAAATAGAAATGCCTTCTCTCAATGCAAGTAAAAGTCCAGCCGCCTCCAAATAGTTAGAGGCAATAAACACACTCATACTTCTATTAATTTTGTCTCCAACTCTTAGGCCTAAAGCTTCCAAATCAACTTTCGAAATCCCTGGATTTGAAACAACAATAAGGGGGATACCCCTCTCAATACACCCTAAAACAGCTTCTCCACCTAACGCACACTGCGGAGCAATTGCAGCCCCAAGCTGTTCAATGCTGATCAAGCCTGAATGATCTAAAAGAGTAGTTTGTTTTAAAACGTCAAGCTTGACCAGATCAGGTGCACGACTTAGTCCAACTAAAACACATGGTAAGAATGTGTGCCCCAATTCTTCTCCTGCAACACGAGGATCTAAGCAAGGTTCCATTTCTACTGCGGCTAATGCAGGAGCATGAGCACATGGAATGCATAAATGATGAACCAATACATGACTGATCACAGCCTCACAACCTGACATCAGATCCACTCCTTTACCTTGTCGATAGGCATCTAAACCTTTTGGCTTTATATCATCAGGGAATCTAGTAACAACAGCTATAGCAGTTGCTCCTTCTTCTTTCAATCTCTCTCCTGCCTTTAACAATGGGTCTAAGCTAGTGAGTTCACCCCAACTAGCTCCACTCATTGATGTCGTAGTAGATATCTCTAAAGGAGTTTCTGTCAGAGTTACTGGGCCAATATCAAGGCCCAAGGTTGCACGACAACCATCAATTACTTGTAAATGTCTCTGACGAATTTCCGGTTCTAAACCTGCATCGATTAATACACCTACTTTTTGGCTAATAGAAGGTCGCAATAAAAGATCACCGCATGCAAATCGATCAATAGAAAAACCTTCAACATATTGGATTCGCTTATCATTCCAATAAAGAGAAGCTCCATTCATTACATTAGGATGCGTAATCAAGCAATCACTTGCCGCTGCAAGCAAGCGAGCAGATGGAATAGCGTCACCTGCAAAACCTCCAACTTCACAACCAATCCCTGTAGGAATTAGCAAAAGAGTTGGAAATGGTGTGGAAGGATTCACTCGTTCAAGTAATTATGACAACAGCTTCAATAGTTAATTTCCGGCTACATCCTGGTTTAGAAGGAGAGATACTTGTAATAGCCCACCTGATAGGATTACCAAAGTTCCTCAATTCATCTAATACATAGATACGAAGATCTTGAATCAGTAGAGCCTCTGGCCAGTCAAGTTGTAAGTCAAGAGACTTAAGTCTCACAATTACTCCTAATTTAAGCCCTACTATTATGCAGTTGCTCCACCAACAACCTCAAGAATCTCTTGAGTAATTGCTGCTTGGCGTGCTTTGTTATATGAGAGACTTAAGCTTTTAGCCAATTCCTTTGCATTGTCACTAGCATTATTCATTGCAGTCATTCTACTAGCTAATTCTGAAGCTGCGGCTTCTTGCAAAGCTCTAAGAAGTTGGTTCTGCAAGTATAAGGGCAAAAGAGAGTTCAATAAATCATCTGGACTTTGTTCAAAGACAACATCAGAAGGCAATTTGGGTTCTTCATTTGGAGGTGCTAAATCCTTTTCAATAACAAGGCGACTGTCTTTAGTTGTAATTCTAAAAATCTCGTCATCTTCTTGAGCAATCCCTTGAGGGTCAAGAGGAAGAAGAGTCTGGACAACTGGATTACAGCTTACAAGACTAATAAACTTTGTATAAATAACCTCTACTCTGTCAGTGCTTTCAGAAAGAAACTCTGACAAGACTTCACTAGTAGCATCCTCAGCATCTATAGACGTAGGAACTTGCTCAAGGCCCTGAAAGGAAGCGCTAATAATGTACTGACTACTTCTATTTTGAAAATAAGTAATAGCTTTTCGACCAATGAGTACCAAGTTGGTTTCAAATCCTTGTCTTTGAAGTTCTTGGTAACGCTGCTCAGTTCGCTTGATCACATTAGTGTTGTAACCACCGCAAAGACCTCTATCTCCAGTGACTGAAAGCAAAGTAACTTTCTTAACCTCACGTTTCTTAAGAAGTGGAGAATCAGCCGCCTCAAACTGCATACGTGACTGTATGTTTTCAAGAACTCTTGCCAAGCGATCGGCAAAAGGACGACTTCGCAGAACTTGTTCCTGGGCACGTCTTACCTTAGCTGCTGCTACCAATCGCATGGCCTCAGTAATCTTACGAGTGTTCTTAACAGAAACAATTCTGTCTCGAATGTCCTTTAGGTTTGCCATTTAATAAAAATCTCCTGGATAGCCTTAGGGTTAAGCTGATGCCAACATCGAGGATTTAACCTCGTTTATTGACTCTTTAAGGACTGATTCAATTTCATCGCTGAGCTTTTTCTCAGAAAGAACTTTAGATATATAGTCAGGCTTGCTGGTCTTGAGATATTCACGAAGTTCGGCAGCAAATTTTGTCACTTCATCTACTGGTACTTCGTCGATTAAACCTTTGACCCCAGCATAAACTACAGCAACCTGTTCAGCAAGATTCAAAGGTGCAAACTGTGCTTGTTTAAGAAGTTCTCTTAAACGTTTCCCTCTTTCAAGCTGTTGCTGAGTCGCCTCATCCAAATCTGAGGCAAATTGTGAGAATGCAGCAAGCTCATCAAATTGAGCCAATTCAAGTTTCAAAGTACCAGCAATTTTCTTAATAGCTTTGGTTTGAGCTGCTCCACCAACACGACTGACAGAAATACCAACATTAATCGCTGGTCTCAAGCCAGAGTTAAAGAGGTCTGCACTTAAGAAGATTTGACCATCAGTAATGGAAATAACATTGGTAGGGATATAAGCAGATACATCTCCAGCCTGAGTTTCAATTATTGGTAGTGCGGTCATTGAGCCACTACCCATTGCATCTGAAAGCTTCGCCGCCCTTTCAAGTAAACGACTATGGCAATAAAAAACATCCCCAGGGTAAGCCTCACGTCCTGGCGGACGACGAAGTAATAGAGACATTTGGCGATAAGCCTGAGCCTGTTTAGTTAAATCATCATAAATAACCAATGTCGCCTTTCCTTGATACATAAAATGCTCAGCAATGGCTGCTCCTGTATAAGGTGCTAAATATTGCAAAGCTGCTGCTTCTGAAGCACTAGCATTCACAACAATTGTGTAATCCAAAGCACCCTTTTCCCGTAAAACCTCAACAACTTGAGCAACTGAAGCTGACTTCTGACCAACCGCTACATACACACAAACAACATCTTGTCCTTTTTGATTGATAATCGTATCAATAGCAATAGCTGTCTTGCCTGTTTGGCGATCACCAATAATCAACTCTCTCTGTCCTCTTCCGATAGGAATCATTGCATCGATAGAGGTTATGCCGGTTTGCATCGGCTCATGAACCGATTTCCTTTTAATAATCCCAGGAGCAATTGACTCAATCAAACGAGAATCACTGGTAGCAATTTCTCCACTACCATCTACTGGTTGTCCAAGAGAGTTAACAACCCTCCCTAACATTGCATCACCAACAGGAACAGAAGCAATCTTCCCAGTTGCCTTAACAGTGCTTCCCTCTTGAACTCCAAGGGCTTCTCCCATTAGAACTACCCCAACATTGTCATCCTCTAAGTTAAGAGCAATTCCTTCAGTCCCATCCTCAAATTCAACTAATTCCCCAGCCATAGCTTTCTGCAAGCCATAAACTCTTGCGATTCCATCGCCAATTTGGAGAACAGTACCTACATTGCTGACTGAAACAGACTTGTCATAATCAGCAATCTGTTTCTTCAGGATTGAACTAATTTCGTCGGGACGTATAGAAACCATGGGAGGAGAATGTAGTTAAAATGAGGGAGTGGTGAAAGGGAAGGATTAAGAAAAAAGTTGATTGAGCTAGCTTACCTTTGCAAGCGCAAGGCCCAAGCGACGCACCTGTCCTGAAAGACTTGCATCGATGACCTTAGACCCAACATTGATAATAAAACCACCAATCAAGTTAGGATCAACTTTTAGATCTAATTCTAAATTGTCAGTACCAGCTACTGATTGTACGGTCTTAAGAATTTTTTCTTGCTGATCTTCAGTTAATGCAGTTGCTGAAGTTACTGTTGCTAGAGCAATATTACGTTGTTCACGATAAAGCTCAAGAAGCCTATCGAGAACTGAGTTCAAGTAACCTATTCGCTGCCTATCAGCAAGTAATTTCAAGAGGTTCATCAAAGAAGGTGAAACTTCTTTAGCAAATATCTTCTCAAGAACTTTTTTCTTACTCTCAATTTCAAGAACAGGTGATGACATAGCATCACTAAACTCTGGAGATTGATCCCAAAGCTCTAGTAATGACTTTGACTGATCAACTATCTGATCAACTTCATTACGGCTTTCAGCAACTTGAAGGAATGCTTCTGCGTATGGAGTGGTGATGTTATTAAGTAATGGCATCTAAATATCTCCAATATGTTTAATTGACTGTCTTAAAAACTTGTCTTGTGCTTTTTCATCAAGTTCTCCAGAGAGACTAGAAAGGGCTTTTTCAATTGCTAATTCAGCCGCCTCTCTTCGAAGTTGATTGCTTACTCTTGAAGCTTCTAAGTTGAGATCAGAAGCAGCACCTTGTTTTATTCTCGCCATTTCTAATACAGTACGTTTTTCGCTCTCTAAGCGAATTGATTCTGCTCGAGCCTGGCAATCACTTCTAATTTTTTCAGCTTTCTTCTCAGCAGATGCAAGTTCTAATTTTGCTTGTTTAAGGGCATTGGAAGCCTCATCCAAACGATCTTCAGCATCTTTAAGATCCTGCAATATTGAAGATCGACGTTTCTCAAGCATGCTGCCTAAGAAACCAGGAAGAAATTTATAAAGACCAAATACGACAACAGCAAGGTTAAGTAAATTTGTCTCAAATAAATTGAGATTCAATCCAAATCCTTCGGTTGCAAAAATCAATGAATAGTTCATTTAGCTGCCAATAACTTTTGAACAATCAAATCACCAAGCTTGTCAGCATCTGACTTTAGCTGGTTAAGAGCAGATTCCCTTTGAGAATCAATCTCTCTTCTTACTTTCTCTCTAGAAGCATTAGCTTCAGAGTTAGCTAAAGAGAGAGCTTCCTTATAAAGCTTGTCAGAGTCATCTTCAGCTTCAGCAATAACTTTTTGAGCAGCCTGGCGGGCTCCCTTTAGCTGATTTTTCAAATCAGTCTCGAGCTTTTCAACCTCAGCGAGCTTCTTCTTAGCCTCGGCACGACTAGTTAAAACGTAGTCTTCTCTTTCTTCAACAACCTTACCGACAGGTTTAAAGAAAAGAGCGTTAAGAATGTAGGTGAGGAGTACAACCTGAGCTGCCATAAGAGGCAGAGTCGCATCAAAGTCGAATAGACCTCCCTCACTAGCACCAAACAGAAGCAAGCTGATCATTTAGCAGGCGAGCGTGAGTTAAAAAAAGACTCTTAATCAAGTATTAAGAGCTTGGGAAAAAAATTTCAAATCAGATTCGAGGAAGACCTGAAACCAAACTAGATAGCTTGTTTAAAGATCAACCTCCCGATTTGAAGTTCTTCAACCAGCAAATGGGTTGGCGAATAGCAGAACCAAAGCAACCACTAGGCCATAAATGGTTAGCGATTCCATGAAAGCGAAAGAAAGAAGCAAAGTACCTCTGATCTTGCCTTCTGCTTCAGGCTGGCGTGCAATGCCTTCTACTGCGCCTTGAGCAGCGCTACCCTGACCGATACCAGGGCCGATAGCGCCAAGGCCTACAGCTAAACCAGCGGCAATAACAGAAGCGGCGGTGGTAATGGAATCCATAATTGAGCTAAAGATTTGAAGCGCCTTCTAAGCGCGTATTAAGAGAAACCGGGAGTTTATACCTGCGAGGGGTCCATCTCATAATTAATAAGATGAGTTCAAAAAGGATTGAACCTATTCGCAAGGGGTTTGCCAGAAAAATAAATAATTTCTAGCAACAAAAGTTTTGATTAATGATGTTCTTCCACTGCTTCTCCAATGTAGTAAGCAGCGAGAGTTGCAAAAATCAAGGCTTGAATAGCACTAGTAAACAAACCAAGGAACATAACTGGTACTGGAAGAACAAGTGGTACTAGAAAAACAAGTACCGCAACAACAAGTTCATCAGCCAATATGTTTCCAAATAAACGGAAGGAAAGAGAGAGCGGCTTGGTGAAATCCTCAACAATCTTGAATGGGAGCATGATAGGTGTTGGATGAACGTAGTACTCGAAGTAACGCAATCCTTTATTGCTCAAGCCCGCATAAAAGTAAGAAAGTGACACCAAAAGAGCTAGTGCGACGGTTGTATTGATATCAGCCGTAGGTGCTCCTAGCTCTCCACTAGGGAGTTCGATCAACTTCCATGGAATTAAGGCCCCTCCCCAATTGCTCACGAAAATGAACAAGAAAAGAGTGCCTATAAATGGCATCCAGTCTCTATAGACTTTTTCTCCAATCTGAGTGCGAGCCAAATCGCGGATGTAATCCCAAAGAAACTCAAGTAAATTTTGAACGCCTTTAGGGTCACGTTCCATCTTTTTAGTGCCAACTACAACAAGAGTTAGCAAAGCACCAATAAGAATCCATGAGGTCATAAAAACTTGACCATGGATCCTTAATTTTCCAAGCTGCCAATAAAGGTGTTGACCAACTTCAAGAGCCGCAAACGGTAAAACAAATGGAGAGGTACCCATTTTTAAAGAAATGAAAAGTCGCAAAAGCGACATTGTGTCTTAGTAAAACCTTGAACAACCATCTCAAAAATCAATTAACCAGATTTTTTTTGAGCATAAGGCTCAAGTAAAAACTGAATAATTAAAGATGGCTTGTAAAGCAAGAAACCGACCAAAGAAGGAAGCAAATGAAGATCAGGTACTTTTGCAACTACCAGAACTAATGCTGCCGGAACAATCAATTGGACCTTGCCAACCGAAGATGAAGATTTACCAAGAGATCCAATATTTTTGGCGAGTAGCCGCAAATAAATGATTCCTGAGCATGCTCCTAAAAGAAGACTAATAGCAGCATTAAGATCAACAAAAAGGATGGAAACTACGGCTGCAAAAGCTGTTACAACCAAGTTAATCCTGAATATGCGTAGCTGAAGCAACACATATTCCGCAGATAGATCTCCAGAGTTATTTTCTGAAGAGTCAAGGTCCCCTGAAAGCTTTAGTCTTTCACTGGTCTCCCTACTTGAACACAAGTCACCATCTCCATTTCGGGAGTTAGCATCAGATGTAACAGGTGAGGATGCCAACAAAGGCTCCAATGCTCCAAAGGCCCGCGGAATCTACCATGCAGTAGGTAAAAAAACTGTGTTCATCCTTAAAAGTGCTTTAAAAAACATGATTTCTTTTAAGATCGAGGACCTAAGAGAGGACAAAAAAGCTCAATTGCTAAACCAAAGAGGCCTTATCAAAAGAAGAGAAGTACAATTTATAAATTAAGCTGCAAAGTTAGAGCAAATTAATTGTCTTTAAGCTCAGACAATTAATTGAAAAATACACCCGTTGCTATTTTGAAACTTTTAAAAAATATTAACTGGCATTTCTAAATTGATAATCCATAGTTTATTTCAAATAAATATTTAACTGCACTTGGCAAATCGCTTTTTAAGCGGCTCAATAGAAAAAAGCATTTTAAGAAAAGCTTTGAGAACTCCCACAATAAAAAGAATTGATGGAGACTCTCTTTCCACAGAAATCTCAAACAAATATGTTCTAAGAAATATAGGCAGGAGTCCACTTTGGAGAATGCTTATTCCACTTCCTTGGCAACTTTGGCCTGCAGAAGCAAGATTATTATTAGCTCTAATGGTTTTTTGGAGTATTGCTGGCCTTTGTATTCTTGGGTCTGCAAGTTGGTGGGTCGCAACCAGAGAAATGGGTGAAGGTAGTTATTTTATCAAGCGTCAAATGATGTGGCTTTTTACGAGTTGGACAATTGCTTGGTTAGCCATATCAATAAACCTAAGAAGATGGCTTAGGATATCTAAAGTTTGTTTACTAATCTGCCTACTATTAGTAGGAGCCACTCTTGTTTTTGGAAGTAATATTAATGGAGCCTCAAGATGGTTAATTTTTGGTCCTATTAGACTCCAGCCTTCTGAATTAGTTAAACCTTTTTTGATTCTTCAAGCAGCAAATCTTTTTGCACAATGGAAACGTATAAAAAATGGCCAAAAGCTTTTAGAATTAAGCATTTTTGGTACATTAATTCTTTTAATTCTAAAACAACCGAACCTAAGCACAGCTGCTCTTATAGGGATCCTAATTTGGATGATTGCACTTTCTGCAGGTGTAAGTTTTATAAATCTTTCTTTAGCAGCATTATCAGGATTAGGGCTTGGAGTCTTTAGCATTACAAGACATGAATATCAACTTTTACGAGTTACTTCATTCCTCAATCCATGGGAAGACCCACATGGGAATGGCTACCAACTAATACAAAGTCTCCTTGCAATAGGATCTGGTGGATGGTTTGGGGAAGGCTATGGACTATCAACGCAAAAACTTTTGTATCTACCCTTTCTAAACACAGATTTTATTTTCTCTGTATATGCTGAGGAATTTGGTTTTGCAGGTTCATTCATGCTCATAATATTCTTTATACTCATTGCCTTTCTTGGATTAAGAATATCTTTAAGAAGCCAAAATAATTACTCAAAACTCATCGCAATTGGCTGTAGCACAATGCTAATTGGGCAGTCCATAATGCATTTAGCAGTTACATCTGGATCAATGCCAACTACTGGCTTGCCGCTTCCTTTTATCAGTTACGGGGGCAACTCATTACTCTCAAGTTTCCTTATTGGAGGACTATTATTAAGATGCTCACTTGAATCTAGTGGATTAATCGGAGGATTAAAAATTAAGAAGAAGCTCAATTAGAGATTTTAAAGTTTAGATTTATAGGAGCAAGCCTCATTTTTGTTATTTCGTCTTTAAATCTTGTTATGTCTGATTTAGCTCAAAGCAGTGAGCAAATTATCAGGCATGGATTGGAGTCACCTAGTCCGTTAACACTATTCATTATTTTTATAGGAGGTTTACTTACAAGCCTTGGACCTTGTTCATTGTCACTTTTGCCTGTAACAATTGCTTACCTAGGTGGATTCAATCAGGAACAAAATCCGTTTTTTAAAAGCCTGGTTTTCTGTAGCGGGATCGTCTTATCTCTCATCATATTGGGCAGCCTGAGCGGTCTGCTAGGGAAAATTTACGGTCAAATACCTTCAGGAATAGGCTTGCTAGTCCCAATCATAATGGTTCTAATGGGATTAAACCTCCTAGGGATACTAAAAATAAGGCTCCCAAATGGTCCAGGGATTGATACCTGGAAAGAAAAAATACCTGCTCCACTTTTACCAATTGCTGCTGGGTTAACATTTGGGCTAGCATCTTCGCCTTGTACAACTCCAGTTTTAGCTGTTCTTTTAGCTTGGATCGCTGAAAATGGAAATCCAGCTAGTGGTGTAATTCTTTTAGCATGCTTTGGTTTTGGACAAGTCATACCTCTTTTATTAGCAGGAACAACTGCTGCTGCAATTCCAACACTTTTATCCATGCGTGGGATTAGTCAGTGGATCCCATCTTTAAGTGGGGTAATTTTCTTGACAACTGGTTCACTAACTCTATTTTCACAATTCTTCTAGGTAAATGAAATATTTACGTAGGGTTCTCCTTGCTTTATCAAGTTTAAAAGTTGCAATTATCCTCCTTCTTCTTATTGCAATTGCATGTGCTATAGGAACTTCACTACCCCAAGGAGAACTACATGAAACTTATATTGCTAAATACCAAGTTGGAAAATTCCTTGGGCTGCTAGATGGAAATATGATAATTCAAATGCAATTAGATCAAGTCTATTCAAGCATTTGGTTCTTAGGTCTTCTAACCTGGTTATCTATTTCACTGATTATTTGTAGCTGGAGAAGGCAATGGCCGGCTCTAAAAAAAGCAACCGCTTGGATAGATTATAAAGACCCCAGACAAATTCAAAAGTTAGCGATTTCCCAAACATTTAAAATAGATAAGCCAATTAATAGTATCGAAAAGTTAGAACATTATTTAGTTAATTTGGGCTGGAACGTTAAAAGAAATTCTTTCAGGATATCAGCCAGGAAAGGTTTAATAGGTAGAGTAGGACCACCTTTAGTGCACTTTGGGTTGATAATATTAATTTTCGGAGCAAGTTATGGAGCATTAGAAGGGGCAAGAATTGAAAGGTTTCTTGCCCCTGATAGATCATTAAATCTATTAAGTCCTAATGGAAGCAATCAGATTAATTTAAAATTGACAGACTTCCAAATTGAAAGGGGTCCAAATGGTCAGCCAGAGCAATTTAGATCAAGTCTTGAATTAAGTGATAAAAATCTGCATCAAGTCATCTCTAAGCAAATAAGCGTAAACCATCCATTACGTTTTAAAGGAATAACTATCTATCAAGCAGACTGGTCTCTTGCGGCAATTACTATTCAAATTGATAAACAAAAGAAATTGCAATTTCCACTCAAAAAGATTGATGCACTTGGAGATCAAGTTTGGGGAGTTTTGATTCCTAAATTAACTAATAAGAGTGAAACAATGCTACTAACTATATCGAGTGAAAATGGGCCAGTAAGCTTCTATAGTGAAGAAGGAGTTCCTATTGGAAAAGCAAGGCCTCAGGGAGGATCTATTAAAAGTGGTGAATCTGAAATAAGTGTTATTGATATTCTTCCAAGTAGTGGGATTCTAGTAAAATATGACCCTGGAGTACCTATTGTTTATATAGGTTTTGCAATAAGTTTAATAGGTAGCATCTTTAGCATTATATCAACTAAACAACTTTGGATAATTGCTGAAAATAACTCTCAATTAATACATATAGGCGGCTTAGCGAACAGGAACTCAATAGGTTTTGCTAAGCAATTTCCTTTAATTATTAAATCAGTATCAATAGATTAAAAAGTCTTTTTTGAACCATGGGAAGCTCTAACAACAGTATGCACATTCCCACGCGGGTTAAAGTCAGCTTCTAATGTCATCCAAGTAGGATTAGAAGCTGCAACAAGATCATTTAAGATTTTATTTGCAACTTCTTCATGCGAAATCTTGATACTTCGGAAACTGTTTACATAGAGTTTTACTGATTTAAGTTCCAAGACTTTCTCAAATGGCTGATAAAGCAATCTAATTACTGCAAAGTCTGGGTAACCAGAGAAGGGGCATTGACAAGTGAATTCAGGTAATTCTATAGAGATCTCATAAGCCCTTTCAGGGCTTGGGTTAGGGAAACATTCAATTTCAGCCTCTGAAATTAATCTTTCACCGTAGAATTTAGGACCATTAGTTTTCAATTGACTCTGAAAGCAAACTAAAGCTGTACAAAAGCTAATTCTTTATTAATTAATTACAAGGCTTTGTCCAAAAACATCTGTTTTTCCTATCCCAACGCTCTTAAAAAAATATAATTCTCAGAAGAAATACAAATATGTATCATCAATTACAAACAATTTTCACGTTAAGGCCGGTAATAGAAGGAGTTAATTGAGACTCTTTTCATGGACATATGGTTTATTAATTCCAGTGAGAGAGTACATGTGAGAGCTGCTAGTGTTCATGGAATGCTTTGGCTGCAAACTCATTTTGAAAGCAATCATTGGGAAGCAATTGCATCTGAACAAGTAACACTGAACAAAAGCAATGCAGACCTGCTTGCTCAGGATGCGAAGGAAGCTGGATTAAAAATAAATTCAGTCCCCAAGATTGCATATTCCATATAGTCTCCAAAACTTATTAAAATAAATAAAAACTGAGGTTTATTTCATGAAAAAAATAGAAGCTATCATCAGGCCATTTAAGCTAGAAGACGTGAAAATAGCTTTGGTCAATCTAGGGATTGTTGGAATGACAGTAAGCGAAGTAAGAGGTTTTGGACGCCAAAAAGGACAAGTTGAACGCTATAGGGGATCAGAATTCACTGTTGAATTTCTTCAGAAGCTCAAAATAGAAGTTGTTGTGAATGATGAGAGTGTGGGAGGAGTTTTAAAAGCGTTAGCAGAAGCTGCAAAAACAGGGGAAATTGGTGATGGAAAGATTTTCATCTCACCAATTGAATCCGTTCTAAGGATTAGAACAGGTGAAACCGACGACTCAGCTCTTTAATTGCAACGTGCTTTTAACCAGCTTCTGCAGATCAAGTTTCTGCTCAATGCTGTTAGTTCCAATCCAGAGAAGATATTCATGATTACCTGCAGGACCAGTTAATGGTGATGCAATCAAGCCTTTTATTATCCATTTTTGTAACCTTGCGAAATCAATAACTGTAGTTAATGCTTCTAGATGAAACTTTTCTTCTCTAACAACTCCACCTTTTCCTACGCGTTCGCGACCAACTTCAAACTGAGGTTTCACCAACAGTACAGCCTCCTGATTACTTGTATCTAAAAGAGATTTAATTGCTGGCAAAACAAGTCTTAAAGAAATAAAAGACAAATCTGCTACAGCAAGACTGGCCCGAGGTTCAGAAGACTTGTATAAATCTTCACTTCTCAAGTTTCTAATATTTGTTCGTTCCCTCAAGACCACTCTTGAATCATTCCTAAGAGACCACGCAGTCTGCCCATAACCAACATCAACCCCATAAACAAGAGATGCTCCTCTTTGTAACAAACAATCCGTAAAGCCGCCTGTAGAGATGCCTGCATCTAGACAAACTCTGTCGGAAATTTTTATAGGGAATTTATCCAGAGCTGCTTCCAACTTCTGGCCCCCACGAGATACAAATTTTGGATCACATTCAACTTTGAAATCTAAGTCTTTTAACACTTGCTGACCAGGCTTATCAAAAATGTTCCCATCAAGATCTCTTACTTTTCCAGCTCTTATTAGTTTCTGAGCCTTTTCTCTTGATTCAGCAAGCCCTTTAGTTAGCAAGTGAACATCAAGTCGTTTTTTTTTGGTCATATCGTCATAAAAGCAAACAAGAAACCGAATAAAAACTGTAGAAGTTGATGAATTTAGAAAATCTACTAGAAGATCATTGTCATAAACATCCCAAAAGGACGTGACGGATAAACGCTCTAATTCATCCCCAAAAAGAAACAGTCCAAGAAAAGGGCGACTTCATTTAATTGCAATGAAGCAAGGTTCAAATCTATTAGAGCTATTTCAGCCAGGAAGTTTTGTTAGGTTAAAGAATCAACCTAATGATTTACCACCTTTCCAATTAATTTCATGTAAAGGAGGGAGTTGCTTTGTTCGGCAACAGACATGGGGCCAATATATTCATTGGGAAGTTGATCACCACCGACTAAAATCAGCTTAAACAACAAGAACCAACTTCTAGTTTTCTTGAAAAATCTAAATTGCTTTGATTGATCGTTACACCCTCCCAGAAATGGGAACAATTTGGACAGAGCATGCCAAGTTTCAAAGTTGGCTTGATGTAGAACTTGCTGCTTGCGAGGCAAACCTAAAACTTGGAAAGATTCCAGGCAATGCAATGAAAGAGATCCGTGAAAAAGCTGAATTCAGCCCAGAACGGATTCTTGAAATTGAAGCAGAAGTCCGACATGACGTTATTGCTTTTCTAACAAATCTAAATGAAAATATTGGAGACTCGGGTCGTTTTGTTCACGTCGGGATGACAAGCAGTGATGTTCTAGATACTGGGCTTGCTTTGCAATTAAAAGCTTCTGTCAAATTATTAATTAAAGAAATAACAAACCTTCAGCACATAATTCGAGAAAAAGCATCTGAACATAAAACAACAGTAATGATAGGAAGGTCACATGCAATCCATGGCGAACCAATTACCTTTGGCTTCAAACTTGCTGGATGGTTAGCTGAAACTAATCGAAATAAAAAAAGGCTTGAGCTACTCGAGGAAGAAATTTCTGTTGGACAAATCAGTGGTGCAATGGGAACTTATGCAAATACAGACCCGGAAATTGAAAGAATTACATGTGCTTCTCTGGGGTTAGCCCCTGATACAGCAAGTACTCAAATTATTTCAAGAGATCGACATGCAACGTATGTTCAAACACTTGCCTTGGTGGGTTCTTCACTAGATCGTTTTGCAACTGAAATAAGAAACCTTCAAAGGACTGACGTACTGGAAGTAGAAGAGGGCTTTGCTAAAGGCCAAAAAGGAAGCTCTGCTATGCCTCACAAAAGAAATCCAATTAGAAGTGAGCGTATTAGTGGTCTTGCAAGAGTTCTACGAAGTTATGTGGTCGCAGCACTCGAAAATGTATCACTGTGGCATGAGAGAGATATTAGTCATAGCTCGACAGAGAGAATGATGCTTCCAGACATATCCATTACATTGCACTTTATGTTAAGAGAAATGAGTGAGGTAATTAAAGAGCTAGGAATTTATAAAAAGAATATGACAAAAAACATGAACATCTACGGAGGCGTGGTTTTCAGTCAACGCGTACTCTTAGCTCTTGTGGAGAATGGTATGCAACGTGAAGAAGCGTATAGATTGGTACAACAACATGCTCATGAAGCATGGAATAAAGAATCAGGAGATTTTCGAGCGAATCTTAATTCAGATAGATCAATTACCTCAATACTATCTTCAGAGCAATTAAAGAATTGCTTTAGTACGGAAAGACATCAATCTAATCTAGAGGTAATTTGGAAGCGCCTCGAGATCTAAAATTCATCGCCAATTAAACGATTTAATATGAAACAACAGTAATTGGTAAATCATCGACAAAAAATGACTGATTCATCTCGCCTAGAAAGTGACAGTATGGGGTCAATAGAGGTATCAAATCAAGCCCTCTGGGGAGCCCAAACTCAGCGATCCCTACTACATTTCGCAATTGGAGACGATAAAATTCCTATCAAGCTTATTTATGCTTTAACTACAATTAAGCAATCTGCCGCAATAGTTAATTTTCAATTAGGCTTAATCACAGAACAAAAGAAAAATTTCATCATTAATGCTTGCTTAGAAATTCTTTCGGGACTTCATGACAAACAATTTCCCTTGAGTGTCTGGCAAACGGGTAGTGGCACGCAAACAAATATGAATGTAAACGAAGTCATTTGCAATATTGCAGCATTAGCAAATAACGATCCTTTAGGTAGTCATAGGCCATTGCATCCAAATGATGACGTTAATCAATCACAATCCACTAATGACGTTTTCCCAGCAGCCATACAAATAGCTGCTGTACAAGAAATCACTAATTACCTTCTACCTGAGCTTGATCGACTCATTAATGCATTTGAGAAGAAAGTACGTGAATGGAATGGAATAATCAAGACAGGTAGGACACACCTACAAGATGCTGTTCCTCTTACCCTTGGGCAAGAAGCATCTGCCTGGAAAGAGCAATTAGCAACTGCTAGTAAGAGAATAGAAGAAAGCATGAACGAACTTTTCCCTCTTCCTTTAGGGGGAACTGCAATAGGAACAGGTATCAATTCCCCAAAGGAGTTTGGAGAAAAGATTGCTCAAGCAATTGCAACTTCAACTAAGCTTCCTTTCAGATCAGCTAAAAATAAATTGGCCATAATGGCCAGTCATGATGGATTAGTACATGCAATGTCGGAATTGAAATTATTATCTGTATCACTATTAAAAGTAGTCAATGATCTTCGTCTATTATCTTGTGGCCCAAGAGCTGGCTTTGGAGAATTGTCACTCCCTGCTAATGAACCAGGTAGCTCAATAATGCCCGGCAAAGTTAACCCAACACAATGTGAAGCGATGGCAATGGTTTGCACCCAAGTGATAGCACTCGACAATGCAGTCGCAATGGCGGGGAGTGGGGGACATCTACAGATGAATGTATACAAACCATTGATAGGCTTTAACCTTCTACAAGGTATTACTCTCCTAACTGATGCCTGTAGATGCTCTCGCGTATCAATGGTTGAGGGGATGCAACCTAATCTCGAAAAAATCGAGCACAACCTTCAACAGTCTCTTATGCTTGTCACAAGCTTAGCTCCCGAGATTGGCTACGAGAAAGCCAGTCAAATTGCTCAATATGCTCATAAGAAAAACATTACCCTGAAAGAAGCAGCTAAGCTATTAGGCCATGTTAATGAGAATGATTTCAATCGCATTGTTAACGTAAAATTGATGACTGGCTCAGATTAATAGGCGATATTTATTTTGATTTACCTGAATTTGATAAACGTTCTGTAGCAGGATTCAAGGCCTTTTCATGCTCTTTTTGTTCTTTTAATACATCTTCCGTTTCACGCACAGGAAAGCGATTTAGAGAATGTAATGCTTTTGCAGCATTACGCTTAAGCTGCTTACTAGTTGCCACACAATAAGGGATTTGAGCCAGAAGATCGATTGTACGACGTAAAACTCGCACAACGTCTCCCTCGTCTAATGACGTATTCGCCATTAACCTATCCCAAGTCGAGCCATTAGCCCATTTCTCAACTAATCCGATTAATTCGGGTTCAGACCAAGCTGGGATATTTAAATCATATCTCTCTTGTATTCGCAATAGTTCCCGGCGAATACTTGATAAATCTCTTAACGTTTCCAAAGCTTGAGGAGATGCAGAAAACCCAGACCATAAATCAGGGCGATTAACTTCGGTGCTAACAGCCTGCAATACAGCAGCCAGCTGAGCAGGGGATAATTCATCTAAATGACCACTCATTAAGACAAGACCCAGCCAAAGCTCATTATCACCTCGTAATGCCCCAACAGTTTTACCTATCTCTGTAGACTTAATCTCATTTAGACATCCAAAATATTGCAAAATCTCCAACAACGCTAAGAAAGTATCCCAGTGGCGGTTTGCACGATGATGTATCAAATTTTGACGCTCTCTAATCTCAAGCTCAAGCTCTTCCATTCGTCTGCGATGTTTTTTGAGTTTTTTACGATCACCCCATTGATGGGCTGGTAAATCTGCTAATTCTTCTTCTAATGAATTTACAAATTTAGACTGAGAAATTACTTCTGCAGCAAGGTCGTACTGTGGGGTAAGCATGTCATAAGTTTGTGCGGCCTCGTGAATAGCAGAAGCGATCAATAAACTCTGGCTGTCACCATGGATCACTTCATTTAAACGACTCAGATCTGGAGCCTTTAGAGATGCTACATCTATACAACTAAGTTCCGCATGGAGACTTACTACAGACTGGCAAGCTATTAAAGTCCAAGTGTTGGAGTCAGTCAAGCATAAAAGGTAAGATGAGTGACCATGCTGCTGTTGTTTTGCGACAATCACAGCAGGGGTAACAAGACCTTTAAAGGAAGGGGTCTTAACACTAATCAATGTTCCCACACTTGCAAATTGCAATGCTGAAGTTAGTTCACTAACGAGAGTATCAGCTGCTTGCTTTTGGAGAATGCGAAGCAACCTTCTTTCTTCTTTTAAACGGTCCCGACGCTTCTCATAATCTTCAAAATCATTCCATGGAACATCACCAGCCAAAACTTGAAGATCAGAAAGCCTAATGCGTAATTGCTCTAACTGTTCTTCTTCGTCAGATAAGTCTAAACTCGCCAAATAGCAACCAAAACTCCTCTGCACTAATTCCCTTGATTTTTCCAAGTCATAGCGCTGCAGCAGGTTTAGAACCATTCCATAACTTGGAGTAAATTGACTTACTAAGGGATTTGCATTACAAGTAGCTAACTGCCCAGCTTCCCGAACACCTTCAAAACGACTTTGCACAGTTACGACATGGCCTTCCGAATCTAATCCTCTCCGACCTGCTCTACCAGCCATTTGTAAGAACTCACTCCCCATAAGTTGCCGATGGCCATTTTCAGTTCGCTTTGACAAAGTTGAAATAACTGTGGTGCGAGCAGGCATATTTATGCCTGCAGCTAAAGTTTCTGTAGCAAAAACGACCTTAACTAAGCCCTGCTGGAATAATTCCTCTATTAGTTCCTTCCACGCGGGCAGAACTCCAGCATGATGAGATGCAATACCACACCTAAGAGCATCCAAGTGTATTCCACTACGAACACCTTCCGAATTCTCCTTGATATACAAACTTAAACGAGCTTCAATCTTTGCTTGCTCTACATCTGACACTAAACGCAATGAGCCTAAAAGATCTTTAACAGCTCTATCACAACCACGTCGACTAAATATGAAATAAATAGCAGGGAGCATCTCCCTCTCTGCCATATTTTTAATTACAAAACTGATTGAAGGCGATTCAGGTTGTAATGGTTTAGGAGAACGCCTCTTCCTCTTCTGCCCCTTAGGAGGTCTCCAAACTTTACAATTTGGATGCAAGCCTGTTCTAGAGTTGTTGAGCAGAGGGTGCAATCCCTTCGCACTACAAAAAGAAAAGTTCAGCGGTACCGGGCGAAAGTCACTAAAAATCAATTCTGTGGGACCATGAACTTTCTGAATCCAATCTGTTAATTGCCCTGCATTAGCAACAGTTGCTGAAAGTGCTAATAGTTGTACAGATGAAGGACAATGAATTATTGACTCTTCCCAAACCGTTCCACGTTGAGAATCATTCATATAGTGGCACTCATCTAAGACAACCGCCTCAACATCAGCGAGAGGGTCCTCACGCTCATCTACTTCTGCATAAAGCATATTCCGGAAAATTTCTGTAGTCATCACCGTAATTGGAGCGCCTCTATTCACACTCAGATCCCCTGTAAGAAGACCTACATTTTCATAGCCAAATTGATTGCGGAAATCACGGAGTTTTTGATTTGAGAGGGCCTTAAGAGGAGTTGTATATAAAACCTTTTGTCCATGCGAAATTGCCCTGTAAATCGCATATTCACCAATCATCGTCTTACCAGAGCCCGTAGGAGCACTAACTACAACTGAATGCCCTTGGTCAAGAGCATCTATAGCCTCAAGCTGAAAAGTATCCAACTGAAATGGGAAAATATTCCCTAGATCCAATTTTTCTTCCACAAAATCAGAAGCCGTTTTTCTCATCTCCAGCACATCCCACTAATCCTACTCAGAGAATTTAATCTCCCCATCCAATAATGCCATCTCAAGAAAACCATGCATATTCAAAATATCAAAGAATCTTATTTAAAACTAAAAAATCTCATCAAACTAGATACATGAAAAAAATTCCAAATTCAAGACTACGTAAAATAAGGACCTGGGAACCAGGTGAGAAAGCCTTTCAATTAATTAGTTCTGGAAAAAACAATGAATCAATCCCACTTATAGATCTTGCTAGCAATGATTATCTTGGTCTCAGCCAAGACCCCAGACTAATTGAAGCAGCTCATAAAACAATGCTCTCTGAAGGAATAGGGGCTGGAGGGTCTAGGCTTGTTACAGGAAGTAGACCTATACATAAAAAACTTGAGCAAGAGCTTGGTAAATGGCTTGGTTTAGAAAGGGTTCTCCTTTTCCCGAGTGGGTTTCAGGCAAATTTAGCTGCAGTTTGTGCTTTAGCAAATAGAAAAACTCTTGTGATCACTGACAAGTTAATTCATCATTCACTCTTGGTCGGGATCAAAGCAAGTGGCGCAAAGATTAAGCGTTTTGCACACAATAATATTAATGATCTTGAAAGGCTTCTCCAGAATTCTGTGCTTGAACAACCTAGTCAAGCACCTCTAGTCATAACTGAAAGTCTTTTTAGCATGGAAGGGACTAGTCCAGACATAAAGAAAATCGCTCT
Source organism: Prochlorococcus sp. AG-402-G10 (assembly GCA_003279445.1). GTDB lineage: Bacteria > Cyanobacteriota > Cyanobacteriia > PCC-6307 > Cyanobiaceae > Prochlorococcus_E. The sequence continues at coordinate 32,692 of QCHT01000008.1, read as the reverse complement.
TCTCTGTGAGAACTATCAAGCAAGACTTTTAGTTGACGAAGCACATGCTTTAGGTGTTTTAGGAGATCAAGGCCGCGGTTTATGCCATGGAATATCAAAAGGAATTACGATGATTAGTGGCACTTTTGGTAAAGCATTTGGAAGTGGGGGTGCTTTCGTAGCGACAAATAACATTTTTGGCGAGCATCTCCTTCAAACCAGTGGTGCTTTTCGTTATACAACGGCTCTAGCTCCACCATTAGCTTCAGCAGCTTTGGAGGCATTAGAATTCTTAAAAGCTAACCCTAAGGAAGGTCAAAAACTGCAAGAAGAAGCAATAATTTGGAGGTCGGAACTTGCAAAGCAAGGTTGGAGTTGCCCTAAGGGAATTGGTCCCATCATTTCGCTTGAGATTGGTAATGATGAAGAGTCCTTGAAGAAGCAATATGAACTGGAAAAGCATGGTCTTTTAACTATTGCAATACGCCCGCCTACTGTTCCTGAGGGAACTTCCCGACTGAGACTTATTGTTAGAAGTAATTTGCCTAAAGGGACCCTACAGAAACTATTGTTTCACCTTGGGAAAAAGCAATGAAGCAAGCAATCTCCATGCATGGATGGTGTTGTGATAGCACTTTTTGGACAAACTGGGAACAATACTTTCAAAATGATGGTTGGCTTTGGAAAAATGCCGAGAGAGGTTATGGAAATTACGAAGCTTCAAACCCTACGTGGAATAACAATACCCAGGCAAGTATGGGTCAGAAAAAAGTTATTTTTTGTCATTCACTTGGGATACATTTACTCCCTTCTAAAATACTTAAAGAAGCCTCAGACATTATTTTAATAAACAGCTTTAGTCGTTTTGTTCCCAATGGTCCAGGTAGTAGAGCCGTACGGACAGGGTTAATCGGCATGCAAAAGCATTTAGGTAAAACAACAGAGAGCAAAATGCTTTTCATGTTTCTGAAGAAAGCAAATCAACCTTATAAGATTCCTGATTCTATAGACGGACCACTTTCACAAAGGATCTCTGACGAAGGTCGAAAGCAACTTATAGAAGACTTTAATCTTCTAATCAAGAGTCATGAATTACCTAAAGCCCTTTCAAAAAACACACGGATTCTCGCAATACAAGGCAAAGAAGATAAGATAATCCATCCTATAACAAGTGATCAGCTCATCTCAGATCTAAGGATACATATGGATCACCCACCTACTCAGTGGCGTCTTACGGGTGAAGGACATATCATCCAACTACCAGGCATCATCAAAAAAGTTAGCAATTGGTTAAAATCAACTAAATGAAAACAAGCTGGCAAAACCATATAATCAAAAACTTTGACGAGGCTTCCTCTAGATATAACAAGGAAGCAACTTTGCAAATGCCTTTTGCAAAGTTGCTTGCATTGGAATGCTCACAAAGAACTATCCCTACTGGACTGTGGGTTGACCTAGGTTCTGGGACAGGTTTTCTTGCAAATGAACTTGAAAGACTTCATCCAAATCAAGCTGTAATTAGGGTAGATAGTTCTCCAAAGATGCTGGAGCAGCATCCATCTGAAAGTGAAACACTCCTTTTTGATCTGAACTCAGGTCTACCGCAATGGATAGGCCCTCCAACATTAATTGCATCGAACTTTGTGCTCCATTGGATCAATAAACCAGAAAAAAAATTAGAAGAATGGTTTCATGCATTAGCTCCTGGCGGATGTATTGCGATAGCAATCCCAGTAGAGGGAAGTTTCCCCGAATGGCATAAAGCTGCAAAAAAAGCAGGTGTTGCTTGCACTGCTATGCAATTTCCCTCTAAAGATTCAATACTTAAAGTAATCACAAATGAACAGATAAAATTCCAAAGACTCGAACGTTTTACCCAAGAGAGCCCCAAAGTTACTTCACTTTTAAAAACATTCGTAAAAATTGGAGGCCAAAGCAGTCCTCAACAATCCCTTTCAATTACACAATGGAGAAAACTAGAAAATGCGTGGGAGATCTCTCAAAAAACTCATGTCTATAAATTGACTTGGTTCATTCAAGTACTTATAGCTCAAAAATGAATTTGCAGTCTTTAAAACTGATTGTATGTGGAACAGATACAGACGTTGGCAAAACTATTGTCAGTAGTTTTCTAGTACAAGGTTTAAAAGCCGTTTATTGGAAACCTATTCAAAGTGGTTACGAAGATGGTGGTGATTCACATACAGTCCAACAACTTCTAAACCTCCCTCCAGAGAGGATCCTTCCCGAGCGATACAAATTCAAGGCAGCTGTCTCGCCACACTGGGCAGCTGAGCAAGAAAATCAATTGGTCGAATCTCAAAATCTAAAGATTCCTATGATCAAAGAACCTCTTGTAATTGAGACAGCCGGCGGTGTAATGGTTCCTTTGACTCGAGAATATTTGCAAATTGATCAATTAAGAAAATGGATGTTACCTGTTCTCCTTGTTGCAAGAACTGGCTTAGGTACTCTTAACCACACACTCCTAACTATTGAAGCTTTAAAAAAAAGAAATATCCCCATAATAGGGATTATATTGAATGGTCCATTTCATTCAGACAACCCTAAGACACTTAAAGAAGTAAGTGGAATAGATATAGTTGCGCAATTGCCTCTAATGGAGCAAATCTCTTCCGAAGTCCTCTCTATGCAATGGAGGGAGCAAAAGGTTTCTGAAAAGCTTGAAAAGCTAATTAATCATACTAATACTTGTTAGTACTTAATCCAAGTTGATATAGAGACTTAATTTAGCCATAAAGGTGCATAGAATTGGACTAAATCCATTTTTTAAAGTCAAACCTATGAACATTTTTGTTTTGCGACATACCAAAGATTAATTGCTTCCTTCTTCAAACGAACCAACCTAGACAAGAAAATGAAAAATTCATTAGCAACGGAATGGCATCCAAATCTCTGGCCTCCATTTACTCAAATAACATCCTCAAAGCCACCTGAAAGAGCTCTAAAGGGTAATGGAGCTCTACTTATAACAGATGATGGGACATCTATTATTGATGCAATAAGCAGCTGGTGGGTGACTCTTCATGGTCATGGAAACAAATACATTGCAGAGGCGATTTATCATCAGGCCCAAGAGTTAGAGCAAGTAATCTTCGCTGATTTCACACATCCACAAGCTGAACTTCTAGCCAAAAGGCTCAGTAAGGCAACTGGTCTAGAAAGACTATTTTTCTCAGACAATGGCTCTACTGCTGTTGAAGTAGCAATAAAGCTAGCTCTTCAATGGTGGCATAACCAAGGAGAAGAAAGGCAACACATAATTGCATTCGAAGGTGCCTATCATGGAGATACTTTTGGAGCGATGTCAGTAGGGGAACGAAATCTTTTTAACGAGCCATTTGAAAAGTTACTTTTCCCGGTAAGCAGGGTTCTTTGGCCCTCAACATGGTGGAATGACCCAGAAATAGATGCGCGGGAAGAAAAAGCAATCAGACAACTTGAAACACTGCTTAAGGTGCCTACAGCAGCAGTAATACTTGAGCCACTCGTCCAAGGAGCAGGTGGCATGGCAATAGTGAGAACAGAATTCTTAGAAAAAATAGAAAAAATTGTTCATCAATCAAAGACATTACTCATTGCTGATGAAGTCATGGTTGGATTCGGGCGAACAGGTGCTCTCTTTGCATCTCAGCGTGGGAAACTCTCACCTGACTTGATGTGTCTTTCCAAAGGACTGACTGGTGGATTCCTCCCAATGGGTATCACTATGGCAAGCAAGAAAATATTTGATGTTTTTCTAGATTCAAACCCCAGGAAAACTTTTTGGCATGGTCATAGCTTTACAGCGAATCCACTAGGTTGTGCTGCAGCCAATGCAAGCTTGGATCTATTGGAAGACAATTCAAATTCATACCTCAACTTTGAATCCAGACATTCTCCTCATCTAAAACAACTTGCCTTGCATCCAAAAGTCAAGAAAGTAAGACTAGCCGGTACTATCGCTGCCTTTGAACTCAACACAAATGAAGAAGCAGGTTATCTAAACATCACAGGCAAAGCTATAAAAAATATGCATTGAGGCACAATGTCTTCATCCGACCACTAGGGAATGTGATATATCTTTTGCCACCACTCTGTATTACCGACGAGCAACTGACTCATTGCTACACTACTCTTCAAAATGGGTTAGATATCATTAAATAATTCAAGGGCCATGCTTTAAAGCCGCCTCAATATCCTGGCGAGGTAAGCCATAAGGAAAACTAAACTGACTTTTCGTATCACCCTCATTCCAAATTACAATTAATTCATCTTGTTTCATTATTATTTCCGCAGACCATTGAGGAATAATCCACTCCCAGACACAAGGGTTATAGCTACTTTTTTTTGCTCCCAGACTAACCAACCAAGACTCAAAGGCCTGTAAAGAATGTTGATTCAATGGGGTTTTAGCTGGAGGCAGAAGCGGCATTTCTATTTGCGTAAAGACTTTCATCAAGAAGTGAAGGACTAGGATTAAGCCAACTTGGCGCTACATAAAGATCCCTTTCATCCAATACAGCAAATATAATTCCTAATAATAAGCTAATACAAACTGCAATGCCCAAAAGAAACAAGGAAAGAAGCTCACCTCCAGATAAAGCTCTTCTGTTCCCATCATTAGCAACTTCATTAGAAGAGAGGTTGCTGCGCACATTTATTTTATTACTATAATGATCGGTTCCTAACCTTGACTCTTTAAGTTTATTATCATATTTTTCTCTACTAATTGGATCAGATAATTTTTCATAAGCCTCACAGACTTGATGAAATTCATTTGCTGCTTCATTAGCAGGGAGCACAGTTATGTCAGGGTGTAAAACTTTGCTTAATTGATGAAATGCTTTCTTAATGGTTTGCAAATCAGCAGTTTCAGCAACATGAAGAAGTTGATAGTAATTTCGTGACACAATTAAAAAACAATCCTTTGGAATAAGAAATTCGCAAAAATTGATACATCTGAATTCTATAAAGAAATCTCAAAACTATGGCTCAACAATCTAATTTTGAAAAAGAAGGAAACCACATTTGGGAACATCTAAATTGGAATCCTTCCAAGCAGCAACTTGAACAACTCGAACATCTTCAATGCCTACTAAGAGAATGGAATAAGCAAGTTAACTTGACTCGACTTATTGAAGGTCATGATTTTTGGGTATCTCAAGTTCTTGACAGTTTATTGCCATTTAAGAACAACCTCAACAAGCAAAATACTCCAGTAGAAATAATTGATGTTGGAACAGGTTGTGGTTTGCCAGGTTTAGTCCTAGCAATAGCTATGCCTAACTCATCAATAACACTTGTCGATTCAATTTATAAAAAAACAACTGCGGTAAAAGAAATAGTCGGAAAGCTCAATTTAATCTCGAGAGTCGATGTTAGAACAGAGAGAATTGAACTCACAGGGCAAAATCTAAGCTTTAGAAACAAATATGATTTTGCATTAGCCAGAGCTGTTGCACAAGCTCCTATATTAGCTGAATACTTAATCCCTTTTTTAAATACAAATGGCAAGGCCATACTTTATAAAGGGAAATGGTCGAGAAAAGAGCATGAGGAATTAATCAAAGCCCTTTCTCCACTGAAAGGTCAAATTGAGGAAATTAGGAAGATTCAATTACCAGAAAATAAAGGAGTAAGAAACATAATTTTTCTTCGTTCCACTATGCAATGTCCACTCCAATACCCAAGATCAATAGGAGTCCCAGTTAAAAAACCATTAACTAGTTAATTGGCGAGTCTGTGAGAGGACTCTCCTTGAAATTTATTTTTTAGTTCACGAAGCCTTTGAATAATTTCATCGCTCCAAGGGCTCAAGATAAGAGTCTCTTTAAGGCTATCTTCAGTTACTTCGCAATCTAAGCAATCTGAATTAGCACCTGGGAACCAATGACTCCCACTACCTAGCAAGCTATATCTAGCTTTCACATAGGATTCCATTCCCCAAGCCTTCTCCAAGTTGTACAACCACATCAGAATAGGAATATTGATCTTCCCTGGTGTTCGGTCCCAACTAGGCAAACCTTCCTTCCAGGTAGAGATCCACTCGTGCCCAAGTTCTTCCTTAGCAGCATTAAACAGACGCTGTTGAACTTCTGGTAATAATTGATGAGCTTTCTCAAGCAAACTCACTGCATGAAAATGCAAAGCAAAGTCTTCAGTTTTAGATACTCCAACACTTAAAGTATGAACTCTTTCATCGCTTAAACAAAAGAGATCATTAAAAACAATTGGATGGAGGGGGGAACACAATTTAATAAATTTTTCTGAAGGCGTATGTAAATGCCCTCCTTTATCAGTAGGACTAATAATAAAAACACCTAAATCAAATTTAGAGGCAGCAGCCAAAGCAGGCTCGTTATCTTGGAAAATAAAATACCAATGAAGATTTACATAATCAAACGCATTTGATTCGATAGTCTCAACAATTAAATCAGTAGGGCCATGAGTTGAAAATCCAATATGACCAACAAGCCCTCTATCCTGCCAACGACGTGCAACTTCTAAACATCCACCTGGGCGAATGGTTTGATCCAAATGCTCAGGAAGATTCAAACCATGAATAGAAAGTAAGTCAAGTTTTTTACATTGCAAGTTCGAAAAACTAAGCTCAAGCTCAGACTCAAATTGAGAAGGGTCCTCTCTTGGTGGAATTTTTGTTTGAAGGATACGTTTAAGGTCAGGAATTTGTTGCATCCCACAACCGAGTTGCAACTCTGAAGTGCCATAATGCCTTGCAGTTTCTACATGGTGAAGACCACTCTTAACTGAAAATTTAAGTATTTCCTCTAAATTGTGTTGCCCCTCCTCTGATATCTGATCCATGTCCATGTCAGTCCAACTCTGCTGAAACCGCATACCACCTAATGACAAAATAGGAATATTCAACTCAGTCCGTCCAAAGCGGCGACTAGGGAAAGAAGTGATCTTTTCTTGCATGAAAACTAGCTTTTTACAAGCTTCTTCAGCTCAAAGGAGGCAAGCCAAGAGGTCTAATTGTCTTGGCTGCAAGTTGTGCACGTAAATCATCTAGATCCTCAAATTTGACCCAATCAATACAATTTACTGGACAAGTATCAATTGCCTCTTGAATTAGACTTGAGCTGTCTCCATCTTGGCGAAAGACCCTTGCTCGCCCAAAGTTTGGCTCCATTGCAAAAGTATTCGTAGCAACGCAACTACAATAAGTACAACCAATACACAATGACTCGTCTACCCATGCAGCTTTAGTCCGAAGCTGACCACCAAGGATAGGTTCTTTCCCATTCCTTTTTATTTCTTCTTGAGCTTTTACAGTAAAAGCTAGTTTCGCATTATTCGTCAAAAGCTAATAAATCAGGAGTCCCAGCGAGTCACTACAAGCTCAATCGAACCATCAATATGGTTTTTCCTTTCGGTTACCTCAAATCCTTCCTCCTCAGTTGCGGAAAGGACAGTAGAAAGAGCGTATTGTTGAGTTAATTTCGATAAAAATCTATCTACAGGAATCTCTTGTTTCCAAAGATCCAAATCTGTCACTAACTCATATGCACCTGTATTTGCATTCCATCTGAAACCTATATCACCTCCCTTTGGCATTTGAACAGCCATTTCTGCCTGAACTGTTTGTCCACGATAACCACGAACTTGCTGCTGTCCCTCTTGAGGAACATATCCTAATTGGAGCAAAGCCTTCAGAAGGGGCTTTCTCTTCTTTAATTGGGTTTTAACAGTGCTGAAATGAGACATTAGATAATTTTAATGTTTTCTTGAACTTGATGAGATTGTTCTTCAGGGCAAATGTAAGCCTCAGAAGTCAATTCCCTCTGCTGAACGCTGCCCAAAGCAGACTCAAGCTTTTCGGTCAGTTTTAAGCATGACTGACCTGTAAATCCCTCAACAGTCTCTTCGACTGCACCATCTTGGCTAATCCTAAATCGGAGGACACGCTGAGGCATTTAAGGAAATTAAATGATCTAAATGCTATATAAAAGCCAGCAAAAATGTGCATTCAATTGATACATGGAAACATTAACCTTCTTTTCTCAAAGCAAAACCCCATCTTCCACAAGCTTTTTTAATCGGGTAACTACCTCAGGACTTTGGATTTGTTCCAAGGCAACTCTTGCCTCATATCGCACTGAAGGCTCCAAATCATTCAATAAAATACAAAAAAGACCTTCAATTAATTCTGATTTCATTGATTCAAAAACTTGCTCATAGAGGCGCCCAAGTGACCAAATACAATTACTTCTAACTAATGGCTCTTGATCAATTCGCAAACCAAGCAAAAGTTCTGAAACTACCCTTTCTGCATTTTCAATGGAAGTCGATCCAACTTCGGCCAAAGAGCTGGCAGCCCACAAACGGACTGCAGCGACATCATTATGCAAAGCTCTAACTAATGGATCAAGAACGGGAGAGGTTGAATAATTACCTAAACTCCAAGCTGCGGCTTTTCTAACATAAGCATTGCTATCGGATTGTAATAATCCAAGAAGAATATCAACAGCTTTAGGGGAAGGGTTCCTCCCTAATGCATATACAGCGCTCATTCGCTCAACAGGGCATGGCTCCGAAAGCAAAGGAATTAATAAAGGAAGTGCTCTTGGATCTCTATGTTCACAGAACACTCGCAATCCCTGCAAACGCTCCTCATGCCCTTTCTCTAACCACTGAAGGCCTAATTGGCATTCAGTCAAGGCTTTATTTTTATCGGAGGCATATGCTTCAAAATCAATGTCATCAAGAGGGTCTCCCTGAAGTTCAGCGGCAAGTTCCTTTTCAAGAACATCTGGATCAATCGCCAGATTTCTTAAATCCTCATCAATTGATTTAAAACTTTCTTCTTTCATATAGAAATTTTAACCATGAATTAGGAAGAGCTGAGCTACCCAAGAGGAGCAGGAGCAAGCATATCTCCTGGCAGCCAAATCCGAGCAGTCACTGCTAATAAAGCCACTCCAAAGAGGGAGACGATAACTAAAGGTAAAATTGTTGTTCGAAGAAAGCCCAATGAAAAAATCTTTTTGAATCATATTGATCCAAATTCTAAGAGATAAAAGCTTAATGCAACAAAAAAGCTCTCTTTAAGACATTCCTTTTCATCCCAAAAACACAAAAAACTGCACAAATCAAACCTAACCACCCTCCCCGTTGCTGATGCAACAAAAAGCTACCACTTGAGCAAAGCAGTCCAAAAAGCATTCCAGTACTCAACAAAAATCGAACAATCAAATCTCCAAAAGATTCAACAGACTTAACTCCAAAACGCTTTCTTAAATGCCTCCATCCAGGACCGGGAGGTTTTACCAAACGTACAAATTTCTCCAACACCTCGTCAGATTCAGGAGGAGTTAACACTAAAGAAATCAACCAAACTATTGCTGTTAAAGTCGTCGTAAAAATAAGCTTTACTCCATAGTCTTCAATTCGAAAAACAGGAATTACTGAAGTAGTAAAACCAACAAAAAAACCACATGTCATGGCTGCCAGCTCAGCTGTTGCATTAATCCTCCACCAAAACCATCTCAATACAAGGACAACTCCAGGACCAGTCCCAATGGCTATAACAAGTCGAAAGATAGAACCTATACTATCACTCAAAAATGCAGTGATTATTCCAATGCCAAGCAGGAATAAACAGGTACTTTGGCCAACTAAAATCAATTCTTTCTGACCAGCTTGAGGTCTAAAAAATCTCTTATAAAGGTCATGAGTTAAATAACTAGATCCCCAATTTAATGAGGTGCTTACTGTGCTCATAAATGCAGCGACCAAAGACACTACAACTATCCCAAGTGCTACTGGCGGAAGATACCTAACAGCTAAAAGTGGATAACTAAGTTCCCAATCTTGTTGAGATGGTATTAAAACTAGAGCAGACAAAGCAACGACAATCCACAACCAGCTACGTAAAAGATAATTAATCACTAGGAAAACCCAGCCTGCTAATTCCGCTTCTTGTTCATTTTTAGTAGCCAGAATACGTTGAATGAATTCGCCGCCACCATCACTCCTTCTGAAACTCCACCATTGAAGAGAAAGGAATGCCGTAAAAGTTGCTGCACTTATTCCAGCACTCTCAATCCATTTAAACCCATCTTTTGTCCAAACCCATGGGAAGATGGATAATAACTCTGGCCTATTAAGCTCTTCTAAGCTAGCTAACATTTGTGACATCCCACCACATTCATGAATAACAACAAATGCAAGAGTCAATGCACCAAAAAGTGCTAATAGCAACTGAACAAAATCATTAACTACAACCGCCCACAAACCACCTAAGATCGTATATAAAAGCATAAAAAGACCAACAACTATAAGCAGGGTCAATGAGTCAGTAAAAATTCCAAATATCTGATGTCCATCTACCATCCCAAAAGCTTCTGCAACTTTTCTAAGAGCTAGAAATGCATATCCAATACCAATACAATTGATAGGAACTGCAAGTAGAAAAGCTTTTATGCCTCTTAACCAAGCAGCAGTAGATCCCCCATAGCGCAATTCGGTAAATGCCGCATCAGTCAAAACACCACTACGTCTCCACATAGGGGCAAAAACAACTGTCATTGCAACATGGGCCAATGCAAAGCTCCACCATTCCCAATTACCCGCAAGACCTCTAGTGCCAACTAAACCAGCGACATATAAAGGTGTATCTATGGAAAAAGTTGTTGCCGCCATTGACGCCCCTGCAAGCCATCCTGTCAATTTTCGACCAGCTACAAAATAGTCATCTTCATCCTTATTCCTGCGTGCGAGAAAAACACCTAAAACTAGTGAGATTAATAAATAAATAGCAAGAATGAACCAATCTACTAGTGCCATTTGTTTAAAACTTTTTACTTGTCGTTGTCTTTAAATCTCTTGTAATTGAATTAAAGGTGGATACGCCTCAGTTGTCCACATGCAGCATTCTTATCAAGACCTCGACTAGAGCGTAAGCTAACAGCAATTCCTCTTCTTTCCAAAATATTCATAAAATTCTGAATTCGTTTAAAGCTAGGGCGCTGAAACTCTTCCCCATCAATTGGGTTATACGCAATAAGGTTCACATGACTTTGGAACCCCCCAACAAGGTCTGCTAATTCTTCGGCATGTTCATTATGGTCATTTAAATGTCCTAAAAGAATATATTCAAAGCTAACCCTCCTTCCTGTTATATCTATGTAATGTCGGCAATCTTCCATCAGAATATTTAGAGGATAATTTTTAGCTGATGGTATTAAACTCTCACGTAAATTCTGATTTGGTGCATGTAAGCTTAAAGCAAGAGTAAATTGAACAGATCCAAGATGTTTCAAAGCCATCTCAGCCAACTTAGGCAGAGTATTTCTTACACCTACTGTACTTAATGTTATCCGTCGTTGGCCAATCCCTAAGTCTTTATTCAAGCAATATATAGCAGACAAGACTGGTTCTATATTTAAAAGAGGTTCTCCCATTCCCATGAAAACTACGTGTGAAGGACGTCTCCCAAAAGCTTCCTTTATTGCAAAAAATTGAGAAATAATTTCGTTAACTCTCAATGAACGACGGAGACCATCTTTACCAGTTGCACAAAATTGGCATCCCATTGAGCAACCAATCTGACTTGAAATGCAAATGGTCAAACGATTTCTAGAAGGTATCCCAACTGTCTCTATAGTTTCGCCATCATTAGTTGAAAGCAGTAGTTTAATAGTTTGATCAATCGATTTTGATCGGTTTATTTCATTAAGGCATCCCACAGTAAAACCTTGTTCAATTAGCAAGCCTCTCCACGACTTAGGTAAAACTGTTATATCTTCAAGATTGCATATGCCTTTTTCGTACAGCCATTGATATAGCTGACGTCCGCGAAAAGCCTGTTCGCCATTCTCTATAGCTAGGGCTTCAAGTTGAGAAAGATTAAACCCAAGCAACTCAAGATTTTTAGCGTTACGTTCCAATCGTAGGAAATTACCTCAAAAGAATCCCATGACCTAACTTAAATTCCACAATAACTAAAACAATAAACCCAATCATTGCCCAACGTCCATTTAAGTTTTCGACATGGTCATGAAATCCATAGCTAGGCAACTTTCGCTTTGGAATAATTTTCGGCTCTAACATTGAATCCTCCTTAACTGGTAAAAAAGATTAGAAGTTTACGATTACTCATCAGAGAGTAATCCTTCTTCTTGAAGACCTTCTAAAGCAGCCGGGTCAGGCATCTGGTCTTCCTGAGACTGCTCATCTCCGCTTGGACGAACAAATGCCGCAAAGTTACTAGTAGATGCATCGATTCCATGACGGCTACGAGTTGCTTCTAAATCAGCATCACTAGGATCATCAAGCACTGATGTCAAATTAGCTGCTGCTGGAGAAGCAGGCATATCAACTGTATAGTCAGGGCGAAGGTTTTGAATGCGGCGGTAGCCAGCAGGATCTTCTGCAAGAATATCTGGATGAGGTCCTGCCTCGGCTCTAAGCTCTTCTACAAATCCACTGAAACCTGTACCTGCAGGTATGAGACGGCCAATAATAACATTTTCCTTTAGCCCTCTTAACCAATCAGATTTGCCTTCTATTGCTGCTTCTGTAAGAACCCTTGTAGTTTCTTGAAATGAAGCTGCGGAAATAAAGCTATCTGTATTTAAAGAAGCTTTTGTAATGCCTAATAAGACAGGTGTAAACTCCGCAGGTGCTCCACCTGTAATCGATATAGCCTGATTGGTATCTTCGACTTGACGAATTTCGATCAGCTCACCAGGTAAAAGCGTTGTATCACCTGCATCTTCAATACGTACCTTACTAGTCATTTGTCGAACAATTACCTCAATGTGTTTGTCGTCAATAGCAACACCTTGAGACTTATAAACATTTTGAACCTCGTTAACTAATTTATGCTGAAGTTTTGCAATTGACTCTTGTGCCGCTTCCATCAACGGTTTCCGATCACGAAGATCTCCAAAGAAACATTCTAATAATTCGTGCGGATTCACAGGTCCATCAGTCAAGAGTTCACCAGCACTTACCTCCTGGCCATCGCTAATCATAACATTTTTACCTAAAAGGATAGGATACTCCTCTACAGAGTCATCACTTTCAATCACCCTAACAACTACCGAATCATCGTCATCACCTTGCTTTATTTCAACAATTCCTCTCCTTTTACATAAAATTGCAGCTTCCCGTGGCCTTCGTGCTTCTAACAATTCTTCAATTCTTGGAAGCCCCTGAACAATATCACCTGTTTTTTGTCTTTCAAAAACCAACAGAGCTAATCCATCACCTCTTTGCACAAGATCACCATTCTTGACATGCAACACGGAGTCAGGTGAAACCATATAAGGTCTTCCTAATCTAAGAGTTACTTTGTTACCTTTAACAGCTTCAATCTCACCACAATGATTAACAGCTTCATCTTTGGACAATTCATCACTGTCAATAACTCGTTGTCCAACTGATACAACTGGTTCAGTAGAAGAAGTCAGAGTTATTGTATCTTCTTGACGCTCTACTATTAATCGTCTTATAGGCTCTCCTTCATGCATTTCAGGCAATTGAACAATTCCTTTTTCTTTGCATAGGATTTGGGTAGTCGCCACAACATCTCCTGCTCCTACAATTTGCTGATCATGAACTTGCAATTCAGTATGGGTAGAGCCATGACTCGAATCAGACATTGTGTCACGTCTAACTAGAATACTTTCAAGAATCACAAGTCGAAGTCTCTGCATTGTCTTTGATGATTTATCTGTTATTGCCTCAACATCTACAGTCATTTGAGGTGTTGTCTCAAATGTCTCCAGAATTAATTGCGTCCTAAGTAATTCGACACCCTCCACTGACTTGATTAGTTCTCCATCTTTGTAGCCAAGTCTTTGAGTAGCTTTCAAGCCCAAAGAAGGTCCTTTTGGCTGATTAACATGAGAAAGTTCTGGTAATTGTGCCTCATCAGGAATGGTATATTCTTCGACCGATCGCAATAAAAGTCCTTTGCCTTCACTAGTTTCAACCGTTTGGGCAAATACCATTGAATCTGCTTTCAACCCTTTTGCAATTGTCTCACCAGGGTTAACTATTAGGCCTTCATTCTCAAAGCGTTCTAATGCCTTAGAGTCATTGCAAAGATGGAATTCTCCGCTTCTAACAATAATTTCTCGAAGAATGTCATTCTTTTGTGTCACAGTAACTATTCCAGCTGTTTGACTAAAAATATCCTTCACTACTTCAGTCCCAGCCTCAATCCACTGACGGTCCTCAATCATTAACAGAGAAATATCCTTATTAATTTCATGAGTCTCCTGTGGCACCCACAACAATGTGCCGCCATTGCTTACTTCAAAACCGTTTTTTGCAGACCTTGCTTTTTTAACGGTCAATCCAGGTGCATACTTAACCAAACCTCCTGTCTTAGTTCTAAAGCGATCATCAGAGAGCTCAGCAATGATCTCACCATTACCAATCTTGCTTCCAGGGACACTATTGAGGCGGTAGCGTGTGGCATCTTTTGCTTCAAGATTCCATATCTCACCAGAGTGAGTTGACTCCTCAAGTAATTTAAAATCCTTGAGTGTCATTGAAGTGGTAACTATCTGTACTTCTCTAGAATCTCCAATTGAATCACGAAGCCGTACTTGTCCGCCAAATTCACTTGCTTGGCTTGCTTCTGCTAATACTTGCGTCTCTACTACGTTTGCATTACTTTGAACAACAGGCTGTGCATTCGGGGGGAGATTATATACATCCCCTGCTAAGACCCAAAGCCTTCCAAGACGCTGAGCTTTTAATGTTATATTCCCCTGTCTATCAGTAACCTCCTTAGGTTGAATTGCTTCCTCATACCTAACCTGACCGGCTAAATCACAGATAACATCTTTTGTAGCTTTCTCAACACTCTTTTGAACAGACCCTGCTGCTATCTGAGCAATTGTTATGTCAGCAGCAACATCCTGTCCATTCTGAACAAAAATTAAAGAACCACTGGAAATTTCAATTTTTTGAGTCTTACTTTTTTCTGTTGGCTTAATAGTCAAAACAAAGTCAAGTTCTGCTTGTTGAGCCTCAACACCATGAGGCGTTCTATAACCACGCAAACGTGCCTTTGAGCCAAACTCCACTTTTCCTGCAACAGTAGAGCGAACAACCCCTGTTTCTGCAGTTGAGACGCCTCCAGTGTGGAACGTTCTCATGGTCAATTGAGTGCCAGGTTCACCAATTGATTGTGCAGCAATGATACCTACTGCTTCGCCTAGATCAACCAATTGGTTATGAGCTAGAGCCCATCCATAACATTTTCTACATACAGAGCGAGTTGCCTCGCAAGTAAGTGGAGAGCGTACCATTACACCATTAACATTTGCTTTCTCAAGTTTCTTGGTAAGTTCTGGATCAATAGCTACATCTCGTTTAATAAGAACAGATTCTTCGCCATCAATAATATCCTCAGCTGTTAAGCGACCAACAAGTCTATTACCAAAAGATCCGTCCTCGGCTTTTACAAGAATTGCTCTGGTTGTTCCACAGTCTTCCTCACGAACAATAACATCCTGTGCTACATCTACTAATCGTCGAGTTAGATAACCTGAATCAGCCGTCCTTAAGGCAGTATCTACCAATCCTTTACGGGCACCATAAGAAGAAATAACATATTCTGTGACCGTAAGCCCCTCTCGAAAGTTTGTGCGAATTGGTAAATCAATAATCTCTCCTTGTGGATTAGCCATTAGTCCTCTCATTCCTACCAATTGACGCACTTGAGACATATTCCCTCTTGCCCCAGAGTTTGCCATCATCCAAACTGAGTTGAGCGGGTCATTTTGATTAAAATTCTTTTTAACAGCATCAACCAATCTTTCATTCGTCTCAGTCCATGTATCAATAACCTTTGTGTGACGTTCAACTTCTGTGATTTCACCAAGACGGTAACTCTCTTCAGTAGCAGTAATCTGAGACTCAGCTTGACCAAGTAAGTCCTGCTTCGCTTCAGGTACTTTAAGATCATCTACTGAAATAGAAACTGCAGCCTGTGTTGCATATTTAAATCCCAAATCTTTGAGATTATCAGCCATTGCAGCAGTAACAGCGGTCCCATGGTTTTTATAAGCCCATGCAACTAACTGCTTAAGCGTTCTTTTGTCTACTACACAATTCCTAAAAGATGGTGGTGTTTTGGAAAGTGGAGGTATCTGATTTACCTTGGCTGCTTTTTTCTTTGAACCTTTTCTACCTCTACCTGAGGTTTTGCGTGATTTTGAAGAAGTGGAAGTCATTGAGAATGCCTAGTCAGTTTTTGGAAAGAGAGAAAAAAAAAAGTTTAGGCTGAAGCCAAAGCATCGATAATGGTGTAGTTCATAACTACACGGCCTACAGTTGTCAAAATAAAGCGGCTAATCAAAGCCCCATCTTCGTCTAGCCGATCTCGTCTGAGACTCCATTGTTCAATACGAGTTCCATCTTCAAGAGTCTTAGTGTCTATAGGAGTCTGGCTATCATCTTCATCATCAACCTTGCCATTAAAGCGAACCCAGACCCAATCATGCAAACCAATTCGCTTATCTTCAAAAGCATGTATGACATCCTCTAATCCAGCAAAGGTTTTAGAATGATCCCCAAATTCTGGCTTCGATGCCCCTGGCTGAAGAGCCGTCAAATAGTATGAGCCTAGAACCATATCTTGAGAAGGGGTGACTATTGGTTCTCCAGTCGCAGGAGAAAGAATATTGTTACTTGCGAGCATCAACATCCTTGCCTCAGTTTGCGCCTCTATAGCCAAGGGAACATGTACAGCCATTTGGTCCCCATCAAAGTCAGCATTGAATGCTGGACAAACTAATGGGTGTAATTGAATTGCTCTACCAGCTACAAGTTTAGGTTCAAACGCCTGAATGCCAAGACGGTGCAATGTTGGCGCACGGTTTAGAAGAATAGGGTGACCTTCTATGCATTCTTGAAGGACCTGCATCACTTCATCATCTGCACGTTGAATAAGTTTTTTGGCAGCCTTAATGTTATTCACAATGTTCTGCCTTATTAATCTATGAATTACAAAAGGTTGGAAAAGCTCAATCGCCATCTCCTTGGGTAACCCACATTGATGCATTTTGAGCTTAGGTCCTACAACTATTACAGATCTCCCTGAATAATCGACTCTCTTGCCCAAAAGATTTTGTCTGAATCTTCCTTGTTTACCTTCGATAATATCGCTCAATGATTTCAATGCACGATTATTCGCTCCAACCACGGTTCTACCTCTCCTTCCATTATCTACAAGAGCATCTACTGCCTCCTGCAACATCCTCTTCTCATTCCTAACAATAATCTCAGGTGCAAGAATCTCCTGAAGTCTTGCTAAACGATTATTCCTATTAATTACTCGTCTATATAAATCATTTAAATCAGAAGTTGCAAACCTTCCTCCATCCAACTGAACCATAGGTCTTAGGTCTGGAGGAATAACTGGTATTGCATCTAGAACCATCCACTCTGGACGAGCACTAGTTGCAATAAAATTATCAATCACTCTCAATCTTTTAATAAGCTTGGCTCGTTTTTGTCCCTTACTCTCAGTAATTTCCTCTCGAAGTTGATCCGCGACTTCCTTCAAATCAAGATCTTCTAATAATTGCTTAAGGGCTTCTGCACCTATTCCAACAACAGGTTCGTTTTCTATTGTTGAATCTTCAGCATAGATTTCATCTTCAACTTCTAACCACTCATCTTCAGTCAGTAATTGCTTGTACTTAAGATCTTTGTAGTCACCTTGATCTAAAACCACATAGCAATTGAAATAAACTATCTGCTCAACATCCCTAAGAGGCATATCTAGCAGGATAGCTACATAGCTAGGAATACCCTTTAAATACCAAACATGAGATACTGGAGCCGCTAAATTAATAAAGCCCATGCGATGCCGTCTAACACGGCTCTCAGTCACTTCGACGCCACACCTTTCACAAACAATGCCGCGATGTCTAACCCTCTTGTATTTGCCGCAGTGACACTCCCAATCTTTTGAAGGTCCAAAGATCTTCTCACAGAAAAGACCATCCATCTCTGGTTTCAAAGTACGGTAATTAATCGTCTCTGGTTTAGTAACTTCACCAACAACCTGACCATTTGGGAGAGTGCGTTGCCCCCAAGACATAACTCTTTCAGGAGAAGCTAAAGTAATTTTGACATAATCAAAATGATTCTCAGTTCTTAAATTGCTGTTAGTCATGACAAGTAAATAGGGTTGATTGAAAGTCAGTAAATGGCGCAGTAAAAAGTGCTAATCCTCTTGATAATCAGAACCTAATGATTCGTAAGTCGGCCTACTAGGGGTGCTCCTTCTAGGATTGACATCTTGCATCAAGTCAACTTCTTTGCCTTCCTCTGTATAAACGCCAATATCTAAACCTAATGATTGAAGCTCCCTCATTAAAACCTTAAATGATTCAGGTGTCCCTGGTCTTGGGATAGGCTTCCCTTTAACTATTGCATTTAAGGCCTCATTTCTACCTTGCATATCATCTGATTTAACTGTGAGCAATTCCTGCAAGGTATACGCAGCACCATAAGCCTCTAAAGCCCAAACCTCCATTTCACCTAATCTTTGTCCTCCTTGCTGCGCTTTTCCTCCAAGTGGTTGCTGTGTAACAAGAGAATAAGGTCCTGTTGAGCGTGCATGGATTTTATCATCTACTAAATGAACCAGCTTAAGGAAATGAGAATAACCAACAGCTACTGGTTGGTCAAAAGGTTCCCCTGTTCTTCCATCTCTAAGTAAAAGTTTCCCAGGGTCATTGGGATTAAAGACCCAATCCTTACCTGGCTGCTTAGCAGCTTCTTTCAAATAAAGTTGGACAGTTTCATAAGACTTCTCTGCACCATACATCTCATCAAAAGGAACTACTTTTACTCTGCAATTGAGATGAGAGGCAGCCCAACCCATTAAAAGCTCAAAGACTTGGCCTACATTCATTCGGCTAGGAACACCGAGTGGATTCAGAACAATGTCTACAGGAGTACCATCAGGCAAATAAGGCATATCTTCTCTAGGCAGAATTCGACTAATGATCCCTTTGTTCCCATGTCGGCCTGCCATCTTGTCCCCCACTTGAATCTTGCGACGCTGAGCAACATAAACCCGTACTACCATGTTTGCACCAGGAGGGAGCTCATCACCCTGCTCACGCGTATAAATACGAACATCTACTACACGACCCTTTTCAGTACTTGGTACTCGAAGGGAATTATCTCTTACATCTCGCGCTTTTTCTCCAAAAATAGCCCTTAATAGTTTTTCTTCAGGTGGCTGATCTGACTCTCCCTTTGGAGTAACTTTACCTACCAGAATATCTCCACTCTCGACAAAAGCTCCTACACGAATAATGCCCATTTCATCAAGATTTCCTAAACTGTCTTCAGCAATATTTGGAATTTCTCTAGTAATCTCTTCAGGGCCTAATTTTGTTTGCCGTGCTTCAATCTCATATTTCTCAATATGCACTGAAGTGTAAAGGTCATCTTTAACTAATCTCTCGCTAACAAGAATTGCGTCCTCGTAGTTATAACCTTCCCAAGGCATATACGCAATTAGAACATTTTGACCTAAAGCAATTTCACCTCCTTCACAGGCAGAGCCGTCAGCTAAAACTTGGCCAACTATTATTGGATCACCATTTCTAACTATTGGCCTTTGGTTAAGACAAGTATCCTGATTTGATCTTTGATATTTCTGCAAATCATGAATATGTTCTGCTCCTTCTTCGTCAGTAACAACAATTGAGTTTGCATCAACAAAAGTAACTGTTCCATTCACCTGGGAAATAGGAACCATGCCCGAATCTCGTGCAACCTGTGTTTCCAACCCAGTCCCTACGAGGGGTCTCTCAGGTCGCAAAAGAGGTACCGCTTGACGTTGCATGTTAGATCCCATTAATGCTCTGTTTGCATCGTCATGTTCAACAAATGGAATCAATGATGTTGCAACTGAAATAACTTGAACAGGGGAAAGCTGCACATAATCAACCTGCTCAGGAGGCACTTTTTCAAAATCTTGTCGATATCTCACAGGAATCAAATCCGCAAGAATCATGCCATCTTTAGCAGTAGCAACATCTCCTGGAGCAACTCTGCATTCATCTTCTAAATCCGCAGAAAGATAAATTGGATCACCCTCTTTAATTACTCTTCCTTCTTCAACTTTCCAAAAAGGAGTCTCAATAAAGCCATATGAATTGACTCTTGCATGAGTTGCAAGAGAGTTAATTAATCCAGCATTTGGTCCCTCCGGAGTTTCTATAGGACACAAACGTCCGTAATGAGAAGGGTGTATATCTCGAACTGCAAATCCAGCTCTCTCTCTAGTTAAACCTCCAGGTCCTAAAGCAGATATACGTCTTTTATGAGTCAACTCTGCTAATGGATTTGTTTGATCCATAAATTGACTCAGTTGACTGGATCCAAAGAATTCTTTTATTGCAGCTACTAGGGGTTTTGGATTGACAAGTTGTGCAGGGGTTAATGAATCAGTCTCTCCAACAGTCATTCTTTCCTTAATAATTCTTTCCAAACGATTCAGACCTACACGAACCTGATTTTGAAGTAATTCGCCAACTGATCTAACTCTTCTATTGCCCAAGTGATCTATATCATCCAGCGTTGCACCACCAACATCTAGCTCCAAATTAATTAAATAATCTATTGTAGAAAGAACATCTTCATGCGTTAATGTGCGAACCGAATTAGGAATAGTTAAGCGTAGTTTCTTATTGATCTTATACCTTCCAACTCGACCTAAGTCATAACGCTTGGCATCAAAAAACCTACTTTGAAGAAGTTGCTGGCCACCGCTTACTGATGGAGGTTCACCAGGTCTTAACTTCTTATAAAGTTCTAAAAGAGCCTGATCTTCTGAGCTAATACCTTCATCGTCAGCCGCCTGAATTGACTTTTTATAGAATTCTGGATGTCTTAACTTATCTATTACATCATTATCTGAAAGACCCATTGCCCTCATAAGAACATGGGCATTTATTTTCCTAGTTTTATCTACACGGACATGCAATAGATCATTCTTATCGGTTTCAAATTTCAACCATGCCCCACGATTAGGAATAACACTTGCATTGTAAGTTCTCCGTCCATTCTTATCTTGTTCGTCTTTAAAATAAACTCCTGGACTCCTGACAATCTGATTAACAATTACTCTTTCTGCCCCATTAATAATAAAAGTACCTCTTTCGGTCATTAAGGGAAGTTCACCAATGAAAACTTCTTGTTCTTTTATCTCTCCAGTTTCTTTATTAACCAATCTGCAGGTTACATACATTTGAGAAGCAAAAGTTGCATCTCGTCTTTTAGCCTCTTCTACATCATGTTTTGGACGCTTAAGTCTATATTCACTCCCAATAAAATGAAGTTCTAACTTACCTGTGTAATCAGTGATTGGCGAGAAGCTTTCGAGCTCTTCAATTAAGCCTTTTTCTAAAAACCACTTAAAACTTGCCCGCTGCACCTCAACCAAATCGGGCAGGTATGTAGCGGTCTTAGCGACCTGAATCGCACTTCTACTCATTCGATAACCTGCTGCTGCTAAAGGGAGGGACTTTTTAATCTTGGAACTGAACTACTAGAACTAAATCAAGGAAACAATTGAAAAGGCTAGTCTCTTTAAAAAGAGGGAGCAAAGAATTCAATAGCTCAATGAAATGAAAACGGCAGTCGTTAACAAACTCTTGAAGAAAGACAAGCTTCCCAAGGTAAAGACGCAGAGATACTACGCCAAGCCCAAGACAATATTCAATATTACACTTATATGTTTTTTTTATCTATATAAATTTCTAATTTATGGTAAACCAAACAATAATCTTGCATTCTCAGTACTGCTATTAGCCACAGAAGCAAAGCTTTGACCTCTTATCTCGGCAATTTTATGTGCAACTGATTGAACAAAGGCAGGTTCATTTCGCTTTCCTCTTTTTGGAACAGGAGCAAGAAAAGGGCAGTCCGTCTCTATCAGGAACCGATCTTCTGGAACATTTAAAGCACATTCTTGAATTTGCTTTGCTTTAGGGAAGGTAACTGTTCCACTAAAGCTAATGAAGAATCCGAAATTTAAAAACTGTTCCATTTCTTCCAAGGTTCCTCCCCAACAATGCATTACACCACGAACCAAAACGTTCGAACTCTTAAGTTCTTCTAGAAGTTCAAGCAAAGGAGATGCGGCTTCTCTGCAATGAACAATAACCGGTAAATCCAACTCAACGGCAAGTTTCAATTGGGGTTTAAGTGCTGCAACTTGCTCATCCAAATTTGAATCTTTGTACAGGTCTAATCCCAATTCACCTATCGCAACGACTCGAGAATCATCTAAGGCAGCACTTCGTAAAATATCTATGGTTTCCCCTTCCTTCCAATGCTTGGTATCTAAAGGATGGACCCCAACTGAATATCTTAGTTCTGGAAAACGATCAGCTAATTTTCTAATTTCAGGGATTTCAGATGGTTCTACACAAGCATGAACCAAACTTGAAACACCTGCTGCCCTCCATCTTGCAGCAACTTCATCAAGATCATCTTGGAAAGTTGAAAAAACTATATGGCAGTGACTATCTATAAGATGATTCAAAGTCACGAAGACATAATAGCTCTAGGTAATCTTAATTATTTAGAAGCTGACTCAGCAACTTTTTTAAAAGCTGCTGACAATCGCGATTTCTGGTTTGCGCCAGTATTTCTATGCAAAACCCCTCGTTTAACACCTTTGTCTATCTTGCTGTAAGCATCATCAATAGATTTTTGAACATCTTTCATAGATTGTTCATTAGGTTCACCTTTATATGAAAGACATGCTGCAAAGCAACGCTTCATCAAAGTTCTTATTGCAGATTTATAAGACCGGTTCTGGATACGGTTGCGCTCAGCAATCTGTATTCGTTTCTTCGCTGACTTAATATTTGCCACTGGGGCTAGATAATACTTAATTACTCCGTGATTCTAGCTTAATAAGCTTAATAAAAAAAAGATCTTGCCCAAATTCAAGGCAATTATAGAAAGAAACGTCTAGCTTTACATGAGAATTCCATTGCAAAGGTTGACTCAAAGTAGAAAAATATTGAATTGCACAAAAGATCCACAAGAAGCAGAAGGATTCCTGGACAAGATTGCATCGCGCACATCATTAGATTCGCAAGAACAAGCTCTGACAGCCGTAAACAAGATTCTGGAAGAAGTTAAACAATCTGGGGATGATGCATTAATAAGACTGACCAAACAATTCGATGGATTCACACCAAAACCACTAAAAGTAAATCCGGAAGAGATTGCTCAAGCGTGGAATGAAACCCCAAAAGAATTACAAGATTCACTCTTTCTTGCAAAGACAAGAATCGAAGAGTTTCACAAAAATCAATTTCCAAAAGATTTCCTAACAAAAGGAGCTCATGGAGAACAACTTGGCCGCAGGTGGGATCCCGTTAACAAAGCAGGGATTTATATACCTGGGGGCCGGGCAGCATATCCAAGTACTGTTCTTATGAACGCAATACCAGCTTTAGTTGCTGGAGTTGAAGAGATAATAATGGTTTCACCTGCTAATCAGACTGGGAAGCTAAACAAGACAGTTCTTGCAGCCGCTCATGTATCAGGAATTAACAAAATATTTCGCATAGGTGGTGCCCAAGCAATTGGAGCTCTTTCTTATGGAACAGAAACCATCCCTCGAGTAGATGTGATCAGTGGTCCAGGGAATATTTACGTAACGTTGGCAAAGAAATCTGTGTACGGGCAAGTAGGTATTGATTCACTTGCAGGACCAAGTGAGGTTTTAATAATTGCAGACAATACTGCGAAAGTCGAACAAATTGCAGCAGATCTTCTCGCTCAAGCTGAACATGACCCACTAGCTGCATCAATCTTGCTGACTACAGACGAAAGTCTTTTAACCAAGGTTAACTATGAAATTGAAAAACAATTGCACAATCACCCTCGGTCAGAAATTTGCAGAAAATCTCTTAATGATTGGGGACTAATCGTAATTTGCAAAGACCTTGAGACATGCGCAGCATTAAGCAACAGATTTGCACCAGAACACCTTGAATTATTAATTGCAAATCCATTAGAGCTAGCTTCTAAAATAAAAAATGCAGGTGCACTATTTTTAGGTCACTGGAGTCCTGAAGCAACAGGAGATTATCTAGCTGGTCCAAATCACACTTTACCAACTTCAGGAACCGCAAGATTTAGCAGTGCCTTAGGCGTAGAAACTTTTATGAAAAGCACATCAATCATAAACTTTACAGAAGAAGCTTTAATTAAAACAAGTAATGCGATTATTGAATTAGCGAATAGCGAAGGACTTCATAGCCATGCAAATTCTGTAAAGTTAAGAATTTCTAGGACTTCGTCAAATGATTAACAATTGTACTTCCATTAATAATTTCTCCGACTAAAACCTCATCTGTAAGATTTATAAAAAGGCCGTTTTCTAACACTCCAGGAAAATTATTTAATTGCTTTTCTAACGCTTGAGGATCCTCAATTCCATTCCTAAAAGCAACATCTAGTACGAGGTTCCCCTGATCAGTAACTATTGGACCTGCTTTTTTCTTAGCCATCCGCAGAAAAGCTTCTGCACCTAAAGATTTAATCCTCTTCTGAACCAACTGCCATGCAGAAGGTAAAACTTCAACTGGCAACCTAAAATCTAGATTTAATTTTTTTACGATCTTAGTTGAATCAACAACAACTACAAAGCGATCAGCTAATGAAGCAACGAGTTTCTCTTGTACATGGCATGCGCCACCACCTTTAATTAGTTGGAAGGTAGGATCAACTTCATCTGCTCCATCAATAGCAAGGTCAATTTGACTGACTGCTGAAAAAGCCTTAAGAGGTATCCCAAGTTGTGTAGCAAGCACCTCTCCCTGAAAGGAAGTTGTCACACCAACGATGTCTCTAAGAGAACCTTCTTTTAACTTTTCTCCCAAAGACTTGATCATGAGAGCTGCTGTAGAACCTGAGCCAAGTCCAAGCACCATTCCATCTTCAATTTGATCAACAGCAGCTTTTGCTACCGCGATTTTCATTTGAGTTTGTAGATCTTCCATCTTTTAAAACCTTTGCATGACAGTAGCAAGCTTTCTAGCTTATACCTGGCAATGCTTCAGGCTGGATAGAAAGTTTCATCTCTCGATTATTTCTTAGAAGCTTGATTAGAAAAGGCTTACCTATTTGAGAAGACTCAACTTTCTCAAGTAAAGAATTTGGATCAAGAACATCTTTATCATCAGCAGAAATAATGAGGTCGCCACGCTTCAAGCCAGCCTTCTCAGCAGGACTATCACTAAGGACAGATTGAACTAAAGCACCAGATCTTTCTGGAAGTTCCACAACAGAGTTCGGATCACGATTATGTTGTTGAGCAATATTTGCATCTAAAGAAATGAGCTGGACTCCTAAATAGGGATGAAGTACTTCACCATTAGATAAAAGTTGATCAGAGATACTCTTAGCAAGATTAATTGGAATTGCAAAACCCAAGCCAGCCCCAGGGCCAGATCTAACCAAAGTATTAATACCAATGACTTCCCCTAAGTAATTCACCAAAGGGCCACCAGAGTTACCTGGATTTATTGCCGCATCTGTCTGAATCAAATCTAGTCTTTTATCAGAAAACCCTAAGCTGCTGATATTCCGATGCAAGCTACTCACTATTCCTAATGTTACCGTTCTCTCTAATCCATACGGGGTACCCAGAGCAATAGCCCAGTCACCTACCTCAAGGTCCTCTGAATTCCCTAAAGGAGCAGCATCCAATTTAGAAACAGTATCTAATCTCACAAGAGCTAAATCAGTAACAAGATCTTTCCCAATTACCTGGCCATTACATTTTTCACCATTAGCAAGTGTTACCTGAACATCATCAACTTTTTCGACAACATGAGCATTAGTCAAAACTAATCCATCATCATGAATCAATACACCTGAACCCTGACCTCTCTGTCTTTCCGGTCCGAGATTCGGCTCTCCAAGCAAATCCCTGAGTAACGGGTCAATCAAAGTGGGATCAAATTGCTCATGCTCAATGGTTCTTTCTGTATCTATTCGAACAACAGATGGCGCTACATTTCTCACAGCCTCAGCTACAAAGCTATGAGAAGATTCCTGAACTGAATTCTCAATAGCAAAACTAGGCTCAACTTGAGTCCCAATTACAATTATTAAAACCAAAAGCGAAGCTAAATATCCTGGAAGTCTCATAGAACTCTGAAACACAATCATAATATTGATTTTAATGCTGCCACCAAAACAACTGCAGTGAAGCTAAATAGAGAAAATTTAAGCAAAGTCAAAATTTTTCACTGTAGAAAAGTAAAAGATCATCCATTAGAATTAACTTGCCTGACGGTTACCTCCTTGATTGAGGCTGGTTAAATCAAAAACTGTTGGGTTTAAAGCCCAACAATAACCTTTGTCTCTTGCCAAACCAAATCGTCAAAGATTTAGAGCGACTAGCTGCAAATACAGCTGAAAAAGAAGGTTTTAAAATAGTTCATTTGCAACTAATTACCCAAACGGTCCCTATGACAATACAAGTTCAAATTCGTCATAAAGATGGTACTGATGTTTCCTTGGATGATTGTACTCTGATAACAAATCCAATTGGAGAGGCTATAGAGAATTCTAAGTTATTAAATTCAGCTTATATCCTAGAGATTAGCAGTCCTGGTCTTAATGATATCCTAGAAACTGATAAGGAGTTTGAAACCTTCAAAGGTTTTCCTATTGAAGTATCCACCAAAAACGATTCTAAATCTACTGTTCTTTATAGTGGTTTGCTTCATACAAGATCCAAAGAGCATTTACAAATAAATGTCAAAGGAAAAATGAGCAAAATACCAAGAGAAAGTGTTATTCAAGTAAGACTATCTAGTCCAACTGGATAACCAAAAAGACTTAACTCAAACATTTCCATTTTTATTTCCCATCATCGATGGCCTTAGTTCTTCTCCCCGGTCTCAATAATTTAATCGAAGATATTAGTGAGGAGAAAAAACTCCCTGCTCAAGTTGTCGAGACTGCCCTTAGGGAAGCTTTATTAAAAGGATATGAAAGATATAGGCGAACACTCTACCTAGGCATTAATGACAATCCTTTTGAAGAAGAGTATTTTAGCAATTTTGATATCGGCTTAGATCTTGAGGAAGAAGGATATAGAGTACTAGCTAGCAAAATTATTGTAGAAGAAGTAGAAAGTGAAGATCATCAAATAGCTCTGGCTGAAGTTATGCAAGTAGCCGAAGATGCACAAGCAGGAGATACGGTAGTACTCGATGTAACCCCAGAGAAAGAAGAGTTTGGAAGGATGGCTGCAGCCACTACAAAACAAGTTCTTTCTCAGAAATTGCGGGATCAGCAAAGAAGAATGATCCAAGAAGAGTTTGCCGATCTAGAGGATCCAGTTTTAACAGCTCGAGTTATACGTTTTGAGCGTCAATCCGTAATCATGGCAGTGAGTTCTGGACTTGGCAGACCAGAAGTTGAAGCAGAACTCCCTAGAAGAGATCAACTTCCAAATGATAATTATCGAGCGAATGCAACATTCAAAGTATTTCTTAAAGAAGTTAGCGAAGTGCCCAGACGTGGGCCTCAGTTATTTGTGAGTAGGGCAAATGCTGGCCTTGTTGTTTATTTGTTTGAAAACGAAGTTCCGGAAATACAAGAAGGCTCAGTAAGGATTGTTGCCGTAGCTCGTGAGGCAAACCCGCCTACTAGATCTGTTGGTCCAAGAACAAAAGTAGCGGTAGATAGTATTGAAAGAGAAGTCGACCCAGTTGGAGCTTGCATTGGAGCTAGAGGCTCAAGAATCCAACAAGTAGTTAATGAATTAAGAGGAGAAAAAATTGATGTGATCCGTTGGTCTGCTGATCCTGTCCAATACATCTGTAATTCTCTCAGTCCAGCAAGAGTTGAGATGGTGAGACTAGTAGACCCTGAAGGACAGCATGCACATGTTCTTGTTCCACCTGATCAGCTAAGTCTTGCGATTGGAAGAGAAGGGCAAAATGTCAGGCTTGCGGCAAGACTTACAGGGTGGAAGATAGATATAAAAAATTCCCAGGAATATGATCAAACTGCAGAAGACGCAATAGTAACTGAACTTATTTCTCAAAGAGAAGAAGAGGAAGCACTTCAAAAAGAAGCTGAAGATCGCCTAACAGCAGAGCAGGCGGCTAGAGCCGAAGAAGATGCTCGTTTAAGAGAGTTGTATCCATTGCCTGAAGACGACGAGGAACAAGACCAATATCAAGAAGAAGCAGAAAACTTGGCATCTGAAGAGCAAAATGTTGTTAACAATTCCAATGAAGAAGACAGCCAGGAATCTTATGTAGAAGGAGAATTAACTTCAGATGAGGATAGAACCCGGTGATTAAAACCCCCGTCCTGCGTCGCTGTGTTTCTTGTAAGCAGCTTTTCGACCGAAAGCAGCTCTGGAGAGTAATCAGGGACCATCAGGATGGCGTTGTTCTCGACCAAGGAATGGGTAGGTCTGCTTACCTATGCCCTTCAGAGAACTGCCTAAAAGAAGCATGGCAGCGAAAGCGTTTACAAAAAGCCCTGAGATGTCAGGTAAATGTAAGTGTTATAGAGGTGCTGCAAAATAGATTGAATCACGGCAATGATTCAATTACTAAGGCAATATAAAAGGTATATCCCAAACAAAATGGGAACTTCATTTAAAAATTGCCAGCATCCACTTAAAATTTAATGACCAGCAGCGGCAAAATCAGAATCTACGAACTTTCCAGAGATCTAAATCTGGATAATAAAGATGTGCTTGATGCTGCTAAAAAACTTTCAATTCCAGTCAAAAGTCACAGCAGTTCTATTAGTGATTTAGATGCAGATAAAATTAAAAATTCTCTATCAGTATCAGGTAAAAAAAAGATAGGCTCGACTCCGCAAAACAAACAACCTTCAGGCAAAGAAATCCTATCTTTGAAAAAGGCTGTTGGGTCACCTTCGAAACCTCCAAAACCTAATAAAGAAAAGAGCACTCCAGAGAACAAAGCATCTACTCTAAAGAACAAGCCATCTAGCCCGAAGCCTGAAATTAAAAAATTACCAACGCCTCCTTCACCTATAAAGACAGGAAATTTACAGACAAAGCAACCTCAGTCCAACTCTCAAGCAAATCTTATAAATGTAAATGCTAGGAAAAACCAATCTCAATCTAATAAAAACAACCCTGTAAAACCTGTTTCATCTCAACCAAAGCCTACAGCCGAGCCAACTGCTCCTAAGAAATCAATCAACCCTCCCGTTTTAAGACAACCACAGTCCTCTTTACCAAACAGAACTAGTAATCAACAAACCAATCCTCCCAAAGCCAAGCCAAATATAGTTGTTAAGCCACAATCAACAAAAATAAATATTTCGACTAAACAAATTAACGAGCCTACAAAACCGACTCCTAAACCACTTGTTAATCAGCCAGAAACGAAAAGGCCTCAAGCTCCTCAAAGGCCCATAGCTCCACCTCCACGTCCAAAGATACAGCCCCAAGTCAACCAAAAGACTTCAAACAAAAAACCTTTCAATAATCCAAATCAAAGAAGGGTTTCTCCTCAAAGAAGTCCTGAACTTCAAGCACGTGGTCAAAGCCATCTTAAGAATACTCCTAGCAGACCTAGTCAAACTCCAACGAAGGGCAATCGCGTTGAACTAGTAGGAGCTCCAATCAGACGTGGCAATAGCAAGCCTGGCAACACTGGAGGGAGAGGCTCAAGAGATGGAAACTTCCGCTCAGGTCCCCCAAGCCAAGCTCCGGGCTCCTCTGCCCCCAGGCAAGGTGCTCCTAGAAGAGGCGAAGGCGGTGGACGTTCCCAACAAATGCGGCCTCGCCCTGGTATGCCGCCTGGAATGCGAAAACCAGTTGCACCTGGAGAGCTTATGCAATTGCAAAAGCCAACAAATAATGCAACGCCTCCAATAAAACGTACAGATATTTCAAAAGGACCTAAAAGAGAAACCACCCCAACTGCAAAACCCCCTACAAATAGGCCAACCCCTTCAGCAGCGCCCAAAAGACCTCCTCTGCGTGCTGGAGCAGGTGGTTCTCCTAGGAAAAGAAAATCTGATTGGGATGATGCAGCGAAACTAGAAGCACTTAGAAATAAGTCACCTCAAAAGCAACGCCAAAAGGTTCACATTATTGGAGAAAATGATGATGCACTTACTACAGAGACCAGTGGGTTTGCTGGAGAGAAGCAAGCTGTAGTCCTTTCTGCAAGTCTCGCTCGTCCTGCTACACCTAAGGGAAAAACAACACAAAAAAGTGCATCTAAGCCATCAGGTGCATTACGGAAGCGTAAGAAAGAATCTACTCGTCAAAGACAGCGTAGAAGAGCAATGGAATTACGTGCAGCCCGTGAAGCCAAGCAAGTTCGACCAGAAATGATTGTTGTTCCAGAGGACAACATTACAGTTCAAGAGCTTGCCGACAAACTAAGTGTTGAAAGCTCAGAAATCATCAAATCTCTTTTCTTTAAAGGGATCACCGCAACAGTCACCCAATCTTTAGACCTAGCTTCAATCGAAACTGTTGCAGAAGAGTTCGGAGTACCTGTTTTACAAGACGATGTAGAAGAAGCTGCTAAGAAAACGGTTGAGATGATCGAAGAAGCTGATATCCAACATTTAATCAAAAGGCCACCTGTGGTCACTGTGATGGGTCATGTGGACCATGGAAAGACCAGTTTGTTAGACGCAATCAGGAAAGCAAGAGTCGCCTCTGGAGAGGCCGGAGGTATTACCCAGCATATAGGCGCCTACCAAGTAGACATAACACACGAAAACAAACCCCGAAAGTTAACCTTCCTTGATACGCCTGGTCACGCAGCATTTACTGCTATGCGCGCCAGAGGAACTAAAGTCACAGACGTAGCCGTACTAGTAGTCGCAGCTGATGATGGTGTAAGGCCACAAACCTTAGAAGCTATTAGCCATGCACGTGCAGCAAAGGTACCCATAGTTGTTGCAATTAACAAAATTGACAAAGAAGGTTCGTCTCCTGACCGAGTAAAACAAGAGTTATCAGAGCAAGAGTTGGTAGCAGAAGAGTGGGGTGGTGATGTTGTAATGGTCCCCGTAAGTGCAATTAAAAGTCAAAACATAGACAAATTATTAGAAATGATCCTTTTAGTCACTGAAGTGGAAGACTTACAGGCCAATCCCAACCGACTGGCCAAAGGAACAGTTGTAGAAGCACATCTTGACAAAGCAAAAGGCCCGGTCGCAACGTTACTCGTACAAAATGGCACACTAAAGTCGGGCGACGTTGTTGCAGCCGGTCCTGTACTTGGAAAAGTTCGAGCCATGGTTGATGAGCATGGCACAAGGCTTAAACAAGCAGGGCCATCTTGTCCTGTTGAAGCACTTGGTTTCAATGAAGTTCCTACTGCAGGAGATGAGTTCGAAGTTTATCCAGATGAAAAATCTGCGAGAAGTGTTGTCGGTGATCGGGCATCAGATGCCAGAGCAACTCGTCTTGCACAACAAATGGCTTCTAGAAGGGTTTCTCTTTCATCAATGTCCGGTCAGGCAAATGATGGTGCTCTTAAAGAACTAAACCTCATACTCAAAGCTGATGTTCAAGGTAGTGTAGAGGCAATTCTTGGCTCTCTAGAACAATTACCTAAAGATGAAGTACAAGTAAGAGTACTTCTCTCTGCTCCTGGAGAAATAACTGAAACTGATGTAGACCTTGCTGCTGCTTCAGGTGCTGTAATTATTGGATTTAACACTTCTATGGCCTCCGGGGCAAAAAGGGCTGCAGATGCAAATGGCGTCGATGTTAGAGAGTATGAGGTAATTTATAAACTTCTAGAAGAGATCCAATTAGCCATGGAAGGGCTACTCGAACCAGACATGGTTGAAGAAAAAATTGGAGAGGCAGAAGTACGCGCCATCTTTACTATTGGAAAGAGTGCAGTAGCTGGCTGTTATATTTCCAACGGAAAACTACAGCGTAACTGTAAGGTTAGAGTTAAGAGAGCTGGACAAATTATTTTCGAAGGAGATCTTGATTCTCTAAGACGCAATAAAGAGGTGGTCAAAGATGTTTCTAGTGGCTTTGAATGTGGCATCGGTTGCGACAGATTTGCAAACTGGAAAGAAGGGGATCTGATTGAAGGATATAAGCTAGTAACACAAAGACGAAAACTCACTACCTAGGTCACAGCATTGCCCTTAAAGTTTTATCACGTCAAAAAACAGATCATATCCATATCACTAATCAACTCGTATTAGTAGTTTTAATTAATGGTCTTAAACTCTCTAGAATGGATAATTTTTAGCCTAAGTAGAGCAATTCTTAAGAACTCTTTGAACGATCTAAAGCAATAAAACTAGAAAAAGCAAAGAAGGCAATTAGCTGAATAGCGACATCGCTCATTAGAACAGTTTCCCCGGAAGCAGAGCGTATACCCATGATTAAAAGCCCCATTCCAGCAGAAGCTGATAAAGCAACCCAAACTACACGACGCAAACCTCTAAATGGGGTCTTCGACTCTTGTAAAAGTTTTTTGCGAATTTTAGGGTCAAGGTTCACGCTAAAGTCGTTAGGATGCCGGTGTAGCTCAGAGGTAGAGCAACTGATTCGTAACCAGTAGGTCAGCGGTTCAATTCCGCTCACCGGCATAAAAAAGAAAAAGCCTTTGAATTAAGGTCATTCAAAAAACGATTCTCAGCCAGAAGAGGGTTAAAAGGAATT
>QCHT01000007.1 GCA_003279445.1 Prochlorococcus sp. AG-402-G10 | reverse complement strand
GTTGTTGGAAGTAATGGCAGTGGAAAAAGTACTTTATTTCGTTTAATTAGTGGCTTAATTAGTCCACAAGAAGGTAAATTCGTTTGCTCTTTTAAGCCTGCATTGATGTTGCAAAACCCTGATCATCAGTTGCTTTTGCCAAGTTGCTCAAGTGATTTACTTTTGAGCCTCCCCCCTGACTTGGATTCTAGTCAAAGAGATGAACGAATAAATTCAGCTCTTAGTCAAGTTGGCTTAGAGGATATGGCCGATAGACCAATTCATACTCTTAGTGGTGGTCAAAAACAACGCCTTGCTCTTGCTGGGGCTTTAGCAAGTCAGGCAAATTTGCTTTTACTGGATGAACCTACGGCGCTTCTAGATCTAGTTAGTCAGAGATCAATTTTAGAAATTGTCCGCAAAATTACTAGAAAGTCTGATAAAGCACCAATTACTGCTCTCTGGATTACACACCGTCTCGAAGAGCTCACATTTTGTGATGCTGCTGCAATTATGGAACAAGGGCGTCTGGGACAATGGTTTACAGGAGAGGAGGTGATGAAGAAAATTATTTGACTTGCGGTACGAGGGGTATCAAGGCTAGGTTCTGTTGATACTTTCCTCGGTAGCTCAGCGGTAGAGCGATCGGCTGTTAACCGATTGGTCGCAGGTTCGAATCCCGCCCGGGGAGTTTTATTCTTAACTACTGATTCAACAGAGAATCTGTTAAGAATCTGAAGAAATTCTAAAAACTGAAAAGGCTCTCAAATTTCTTTAGGGTTATATAACCCTTTGATGAAGGCTGATCTCAGGAATTTTATGATTTTTATGTTGATTTACCAATTCTGCAGTAAGTTTTAAATTTTGAGAGAATCGTACAAATTCAGACCATGCAGTAAATTGTTGTCTGTTTTTCCTAATCTGAGCTCGATCTAATGAAGCCTTGCATTCTGCTAATTGAAGATGACAAGGACATGCGGGAGTTGGTTTCAGGCCATCTTGAACATACTGGTTTCGATGTTCAGCGAGCGGATGATGGCATTAAAGGGCAAGCTTTAGCTCTTCAATATAAGCCAGATCTTATCCTTCTAGATCTTATGCTTCCTAGTGTGGATGGTTTAACTCTTTGTCAACGTCTCAGAAGAGATGAAAGAACGGCTTCTATTCCCATTCTTATGATTACAGCTTTGGGAGCAACAAAAGATAAGGTTACTGGATTTAATTCAGGGGCTGACGACTATTTAACTAAGCCGTTTGATCTGGAAGAATTACATGTTCGAATTAAAGCATTGCTTAGGAGAACGAATCGTGCTCCTTTAGGCAGCACTGGCCATCCAGAAATTCTTAATTATGGACCATTGACATTGGTCCCTGAAAGATTTGAAGCAATTTGGTTTGATAAACCCGTTCGATTAACTCATTTAGAATTTGAGTTGTTGCATTGTCTTCTTCAAAGGCATGGCCAAACTGTTGCTCCATCTTTAATTTTGAAGGAAGTTTGGGGGTATGAGCCTGATGATGATATCGAGACTATTCGTGTTCATGTTCGTCATTTGAGAACAAAACTTGAACCAGAACCACGTAAACCTATATTTATTAAAACTGTGTATGGAGCAGGCTATTGCTTGGAGCTACCTAAAGGTGATCAAATTAATGTAGCTAAGGAGTTGATTCTAAAGAAATCGCAGGAAGATAAGACTTCTACTTCCTTTGTTCATAAAGTAAATAACTAATAATTATTGACTAATAATTTCTATCAGTGCAATCTCCCAGGCAATTCTTTGGTTAATATAAGATTTTAGCTGTATTTTTAATTTTTCTAATCTTTTTATTATTATTATATCAATTTCTGTTTCCCAATAATATTGCTGCATCCAATCGATGAGAAATATTTGTTGCTCATGGCTCAGGTTATCTGCAATATTCTTTGCTAATCCTAAAGCCCCTAATGGTTCTTTTGGAAGACTTTTAATATCGAACCATATGCTATCTGGGATTTCTGCTAAACTCTTTAGTATTTTTTCTAATTGAACAGGAGAGCCATTAGAAAGTTCAAGCAACTCTCTTTGGTTAGTGAGAATAGCTTCACTTAAGTTATATTGACTTAGATTATTTTTCTGGAGTTCATTATCTAAGGGTTTGAAAGGAATTATCTGACAACGAGATTTAATTGTAGATAGTAATTTTTCAGGCCTAGAGGAGATTAATATTAATAGTCCGTTAATTGGTTCTTCCAATGTTTTTAGAAGAGCATTTGATGCTGCTTCATTTATTGTCTCTACATCTTCCAACAAGGCCATGCTTAACTTGCCTTCAATTGGCGCTTTGGTTAAGAAATTTTTAAGGCTTTTTATTTGCTCTAGACGGATCTGAGGCAATGCATTGCTTTTATAGTTTTCATTCTCATAAAGAGACTGATTAATCAACTTACCTTGATATAAGTAAGTTGGTTCTATTTGAAAGCAATCAGGGTGATTCCCTTGCTCTATACGATTCCTTATATTTCTTTTATTTGAATTTATTGATTCATTATTTAAAATACCTTCGAAAAAACGGAAAGCAATTTTTTTTTGACCAACTCCTTTTGGACCAGTAAATAAATATGCTGGGGCTATATGATGTTTTCTAATTGAAGCAGATAAGATTTGAGTTGCTAGATTCTGATAGCTAAATTCCTCAAAAAGATTTTCATCGGAATTCATTGCATTAAAGATTATTTTTTTTTAAGAGGTTCATTATTTCTTTTTCAATTGCTTTGCTAACTAATTCTTCTTTTTCATGGCTAGAAACAGTAATCCATTTTTTATCTTTTGCTATTGATTTAAAACCATCAGAAACACGCTCCAGAAATATTTTCCCTTCTGACTCCATTCTATCTTTTGAATTATTACTTCTTCTTTTGATGCTTTCAGTAACTGAAATATCTAGAAGGAGAGTTAAGTTTGGTGTAATTCCTTTAGTGGCAATATCTTCTAATTTTTCAATCATTCTTTTATTTAAGTCTCTACCAAATCCTTGGTATGCCATAGTTGAACTGCTAAAGCGATCGCTAATCACCCAGTGCCCATTGTTAAGTGCTGGAAGTATTACTTGGCTAACATGTTGGGCACGATCAGCAGCATATAGAAGAAGTTCTGTTAATGGCTCAGGCGAGTTATCGTTATAATTTCTTAGGAGCAACTCTCGAATAGAATTACCTAATTTTGTGCCTCCAGGCTCACGTGTTGTGATTAGCTTTGATCCCTCAGGAATTAAACCACTTTGAGGCAACCATTTTGATAAATGTTGAATTTGTGTGCTTTTACCGCACCCATCTATACCTTCAAGAACTATAAAGATTCCTTTCATGATATTTTTAATGATAAGGAATTAACTACTACCGTTATTGAACTTAAAGCCATTAACAATGCTGCAATAGGGGGAGAAAGTAATAAACCAAACTTAGGTAATAGTATCCCTGCCGCAATTGGTAAGGCAATTATGTTATAGCCAAATGCCCAAAATAGATTTTGCTTTATTTTATTGATGGTTTTTTGAGCGAGTAAAAATGCCTTTGGCAAACTCTCAAGACTATCTCCTAATAAAACAAGGTCTGCGGAATCTTGTGCTATTTGTGTACCTGTACCAATTGCTATTCCAAGATAAGAACTTGCAAGTGCAGGAGCATCATTAATTCCATCTCCAACCATTGCTATATTTCCATCCCTCTTTAAATTTTCTAAATTATTGAGTTTATCTTCAGGTAGTAATTGCCATTCTATAAGATTGTTTGAAAACCCAAGTTGATGACCTATTTCTTGCACTGCTTCCCGACGATCTCCACTCATTATTCTTAATATATGACCTTGCTTTCTTAATTCTTCCAGTGCTGAAATTGCATCATTACGAATCTGATCGTCAATCATTATTAGACCAATTAGTTCATTTTCAATTGAAACTGCAACAATAGATTGACTAGAATAGCTGGAATTTTCTAATTGATGATCTATTCTTTTATCCCACTCAACTCCTTCATATTTCACCCATTCAATTGTTCCTATCTTGACGTTACCTTCAATATTTTCAATATCTCCAGAAATACCTTTACCAGGGATGGTTTTTATGTTGGAGGATTTGAGTAGAGGTAAGTTCATTATCTGTGATTCTTGAATAATTGCATATGCGATTGGATGTCTACTGTTGCTTTCTAGACTTGCTGCAATCTGAATTAGTTTAGATTTATCTTTCGTTGCTAAGTAACCAATTACCGAAGGGCGACCAACAGTAAGAGTTCCTGTTTTGTCAAAAACAATTTGATTAATTGATGCAGCTTTTTCAATAACATCTCCACCTTTGAACAGCCAGCCATTTTGTGCTGCTTTACCAGAGGCGACTGTTATTACAGTTGGTGTTGCAAGTCCTAGTGCACAAGGACAAGCAATAACTAATACTGCAATGGATAGTTGAATTGCCATTCCTAAAGGAGTTTGAGCTTCCGCACCAAGAGATGAATGCAAAAGATGCTCATGGCCACTAATTAGCCCTTGACCTGAACTGTTAAGAACTTCAGGCCATAACTTACCTCCTAGTTTCCACCAGAAAAAGAATGTACCCACTGATAACGCGACAACTCCATAGCAAAAACTTCCTGCTACTTGATCTGCAAGACTTTGAATAGGTGCCTTCCTGGCTTGTGCTTGTTCTACTAAACCAATAATCCTTGCTAAGGCTGTTTCAGCACCTATTCGATCAACTTGAACTATTAGCGTCCCATCTAAATTTAATGTCCCTGCTGTTATAGCTGTACCTGCTGAAGCTGTTAAAGGTAGGGGCTCACCTGTCAGACATGAGACATCAATTGCTGAATTTCCTTCAATTACTGTTCCATCAATGGGAAAACGGTCTCCAGCTAACACTTGAATTTGTTCCCCAACTTTAAGTGCACCTACTCGGATGTCTTTGATTTGATCTTTATTAATTACAAGTCTTGCTTTATCAGGTTGCAATTTAGCTAGTTCTTTTAGTGCTTTTCCTGTGCGAAACCTTGCTCGTTCTTCTAAGAATCTTCCAAGTAAAACAAACCCTAGAAGCATGACTGGTTCGTTGAAGAAGCATGGCCAGCCAACATGTGGCCAAACTAGTGAGCTTAGGCTTGCTATATAAGCACTAGAAACCCCAATCCCAACGAGTGTGTCCATAGTTGGGGTGAAGTTTAGTGCTGACTTGATTCCACTTTTGATGATTGAAAAACCTGGCCCAAAAAGAGCAAAAGTCGCAAGGCTTGCATGGAAAGGCAATGTGCCCAGTATCGGGACCTCAATTTTGCCTCCTTCAGCTAAATGTCCAATTACAGACAGTAAGAGCAAAATCAAGGCGATCATCAACTGTTGCCATTGTTTCCATAATTGCTTTGTGCTGTTTAATTCTGCATTGCTGACTGGTTGAGTATTGCTTCTTTGTTTTGCAGGAAAGCCGCGATTTGTTAATGCAGTGAGAATTCTTTCAATATTCTCATCTTCATTTTTAAGTTCTATTAAGGCAGTTCTCTGAACTAAGTTTACGCTTGCGTTCTCAACATTTTCTTGATCAAGCAGAGTTTTTTCTACTGCGCGCACGCACCCGCCACATTTCATGCCTTCTACATCTATTAAAACGGATTCATATTTAGGCTGAATGGTTGGACTGTTCAAGGATCAATTTAGATTTTGCATGCTCCTAATCTAATGAGTATTTGTATCGAAGTATTTTTGCTTTTAAAAAAAATTAAGTCCCTTAAGCAAGAAACCAAGAATCGCGTCAGGATGGTCTTAAGAACGTTTTGATTTGATTCATCGTGCCTAGTAGCCAAAATAACGACAATCCTTTTGATAAAGCATTCTCTGTAATTGCTGAAGGTATTGTGAAAATGATGCCTATTCCAGCGAAGGAAAAGCAAGCTTATATCTATTACAAAGAAGGCTTTGCAGCTCAAACTAATGGTGATTATTCGGAGGCTTTAGAGAATTATGAAGAGAGTCTCAGGCTTGAGGAGAGTGCCATTGATAGAGGGGAAACGCTGAAAAATATGGCTATTATTTATATGAGTAATGGAGAAGAAGAAAGAGCACTAGATACTTATATCAAAGCTTTAGAAGAAAACCCGAAACAACCATCATGTTTAAAAAACATGGGCCTCATATATGAAAAACGTGGTCGTGCTTTACAACAGGAAGGGAAACCAGATGAAAGTGACATTTGGTTTGATAAAGCTGCTGAGGTTTGGACTAAGGCAGTCAGGCTTTACCCTGGTGGATATTTAGACATTGAAAACTGGCTAAAGACTACTGGAAGAAGTAATATCGATGTATATTGATGATTCTTTAAAGTTTAAATTAGCTTAAGTAAGATTTCAAACACTTCTCTTATATTTGAGGCTTCTTTTATATGTATTTGATCATTATTCTTTGAGGGTAATTCTTTATTAGATAACTTTGGAACAATTGCACTATGGAATCCTAGTCTCTCAGCTTCACGAATTCTTAATTGCATTTGCCCTACAGAACGCAATTGCCCTCCAAGGCCAATCTCTCCTATTAGGACGACCCCTTTAGGTAGCTCTACTGTTTTATAACTTGAGATGATAGCTGCTGCTATTCCTAAATCTGCTGCAGGTTCTTCAACTTCCAAGCCTCCTGCTACTGCTAAATAACAATCGAAACGTGATAAGGGAAGACTTAAATGTTTTTCAATAACTGCTAGGATTTGATGCAATCTATTGCTCTCAATCCCAGTGGCGGTTCTTCTGGGGGATGGATAGCTGGTTTTGTTAATTAAGGCTTGAAGCTCTATAGCAATTGGTCTGGTTCCTTCACAAGCTACTGTTGTTGCCACCCCAGGAGCATTTTGAGAGCTTAAGAAAAGTTCACTTGGATTTAGAACTTCTATTAATCCCGAGCCTTGCATTTCAAATACACCTAGCTCATTGGTAGCGCCAAATCTATTTTTGACTGTCCTAAGAATTCGGTGACTAGCGAAACGATCCCCTTCAAATGTTAAAACTGTATCAACGAGATGTTCTAGGACTTTGGGACCTGCCAGCATTCCTTCTTTGGTGACATGCCCTACAAGGATTACTGTTATATTTTTTGATTTCGCCAACCTCTGTAAGGCCGCTGAACATTCCCTAACTTGGCTTACTGAACCTGGCGTGCCTCCTAAATTACTATCTTGTAAAGCTTGGATGCTATCAATTATTGCAACAGCTGGATTGAAATTTTCTATCTCATTCAAAATTAACTCAAGATCTGTTTCTGCAAGAAGGTGAAGAGAAGATTCTTCTTTTTTGAGCCTATTCCAGCGAAGTTGTACTTGATTGCTTGATTCTTCGGCTGTTATATAAAGAACTGATTTGTAACGAGCCATTTCAGTTGCGCTTTGTAATAGCAGAGTACTTTTACCTATTCCTGGATCGCCTCCTATGAGTACGAGAGAACCTTCGACCAAGCCTCCACCAAGAACCCGATCTAATTCTTTGGACCCACTGAAAATGCGTTCGATAGGCTCATTATTGATAGATGAAATTGGTTGAGAATGCTTTGCTACCAGACTTTTTGAAGAAGAACCTTTCTTGTTTGTGGCTCGTAAATTTGATGGACGAATTACTTCTTCAACTATTGAGTTCCAATCCCCACAACTTGTGCATCGACCAAAAAATTGTCGTGTTTCTGCTCCACATGTTTGGCAGATATAGATAGTGCTAGTTCGTGTCACTCGGTTGTCTAAAGAAAGTTCTTTGTAGTTGAATGAAGTAGTTTTTTAGATGATTTTAAAGGTTTGTCTAAGATAAACTTCTTTGAGCGGATTCAGCTACAGACAAAATGACGGCCGCCAGTCAATCTAAAGAAATCATCCTCGTAGCTGATGATGAAGCGAGTATCAGGAGAATCCTGGAAACTCGTTTATCGATGATCGGCTATCAAGTTGTCACGGCTTGCAATGGTAATGAAGCGCTTCAGCAGTTTCAAAATTGTGAACCTGATTTGGTTGTACTTGATGTCATGATGCCAAAACTTGATGGTTATGGTGTAATTCAAGAATTAAGAAAGGACTCAGATGTCCCGATAGTCATGCTTACGGCCTTGGGAGATGTTGCAGATCGCATTACAGGGCTTGAACTGGGTGCAGATGATTATGTTGTTAAGCCTTTTAGCCCTAAGGAACTTGAAGCACGTATTAGATGTGTCTTGCGCCGAGTTGAAAAAGAACAAATTGCAGGTTTGCCTAACTCAGGTGTTATTCAAGTTGCAGCCTTTCGGATTGATACCAATAGACGAAAAGTGTATAGAGGTGACGAACGTATAAGACTGACAGGTATGGAATTTAGTTTGTTAGAACTTCTAGTTAGTAGATCTGGAGAACCATTTAGCAGAGGAGAAATTTTGAAAGAGGTTTGGGGATACACTCCTGAGAGACATGTTGATACAAGAGTTGTTGATGTTCATATTTCTCGACTGCGTTCCAAATTAGAAGATGACCCTGCTAATCCAGAGTTAATTCTTACTGCTAGAGGTACTGGTTATCTGTTTCAACGTATCGTTGACCCTCTTTCAACAGAACATTAGAGATAAATTAAGTGGAAAATGAATCTCGGTCAAAAAGTAGTCGCTCTAGAGCTATTAGAAGATTAGTTATTTGGTACAGACGAAACTCTGCTGTTACTACTTTGGTTGATACAGCAGCGAATTCTGCTTCAGCAGCTGGAAATGTTGTTTCTAGTGCTGGCTCAATGGCAAGAAGTACTTTAGAACCGTTGGTTTTTGATCCTTTACGGAGGCTCCAAGGAGGGCAAAATGATTCAGATAAGTCTATTGCTAGTGATTCTGCTGCAACAAGACTTTGGGTCGCAGTTGATGGTATGGGAGGAGATTATGCTCCAGGACCAATTCTTGATGGTTGTTTAAAAGCAATAGAACGTCTTCCACTTTGTATAAAATTTGTGGGAGAAAAGGATAAGGTCCTTGAGTCTGCCAAAGAAATGGGACTGTTGGATTTGCTCAATCAGACAATTGCTGCAGGGCATATTGAATTGGTCGCAAGTGGAAAATCTGTTGGAATGAATGAGGAGGCGACTGTAGTAAGAAAGAAACGTGATGCAAGTATTAATGTTGCAATGGATTTGGTCAAGAAAGGAGAGGCCCTTGCTGTCTATTCAGCTGGAAATTCAGGAGCATTAATGGCCTCTGCAATTTTCAGACTTGGTCGTTTGGATGGCATCGATAGACCTGCAATAGGTGCTTTATTCCCCACAAAAGATCCAGGTCAACCAGTTTTGGTTCTTGATGTAGGGGCAAACATGGATTGCAAGCCTTCTTACTTGCATCAATTTGCTCTTTTAGGCAATATTTATTCTCGAGATGTTTTGCAAGTTAGCACTCCGAGAATTGGACTGCTGAATATAGGTGAAGAAGAATGTAAAGGAAATGATCTATCGCTGCAAGCCTATGAGTTAATGAAGAAAGAAAAGCGTTTTGAATTTGTTGGGAATTGCGAAGGTAGAGATGTTCTTTCCGGAGACTTTGATGTTGTTGTTTGTGATGGATTTACAGGAAATGTTTTACTTAAATTTCTTGAATCTGTAGGTAGTGTTTTGTTAGATGTTTTACGTGCAGAGTTGCCAAGGGGAAGAAGAGGAAAGGTAGGCTCTGCATTTTTGAGAAATAACCTCAAAAGGATAAAAAAACGTTTAGATCATGCTGAGCATGGCGGGGCGTTATTGCTTGGAGTGAATGGAATTTGTGTAATTGGGCATGGAAGTAGCAAGGCCTTGTCGGTTGTCAGTGCCCTTAGGATCGCTCATTCCGCAGCTAGCCATGGAGTTATGGATGACTTAGCTCAGCTTCAAAGTCCTAAAGCTTTGAGTTAGATCAATCGAATTGTTTTATGATTGTTACTTATGATTGAATTTAGGCAAGTTTTTTCTTTTTGACTGGGAATTTCCAAACTCTTTTCGGAGTCTCTTTAGTAGGCAGCGGTAGTGCAACTCCAGCACAGAGGATTAGTAATGATCAGCTTGCCGCACGAGTAGACACTAATGATGAATGGGTAAATACGAGAACTGGGATTAGGGAAAGGAGAATAATTGGTTCAAATGAATCACTTTCAAATCTAAGTACTCGAGCTGCAATATCGGCGATAGAAATGGCTGGCTGGGAGGCAGATACAGTTGATATGCTGCTGGTCGCGACTTCTACTCCAGATGATTTATTTGGAATCGCGCCAAAGATTCAAGCTCAATTGGGCGCGACAAATGCAGTCGCTTTTGACCTCACAGCAGCATGTAGTGGCTTTTTGTTTGCGTTAGTAACTGCTGCTCAGTATCTTCAAAATGGAACCTTTAGAAGAGTAATTGTTATTGGTGCCGATCAATTAAGTAGTTGGATGGACTG
This sequence comes from Prochlorococcus sp. AG-402-G10, assembly GCA_003279445.1. GTDB lineage: Bacteria > Cyanobacteriota > Cyanobacteriia > PCC-6307 > Cyanobiaceae > Prochlorococcus_E. Next base: position 91,637 of record QCHT01000007.1, on the reverse strand, counting down.
GGATGATAGACGTAGTTGTGTTCTTTTTGGAGATGGTGCTGGAGCAGTTGCCATAGAAGCGACTAGTAATGATAACAATGCTTTAATTGCTTTCAAGCTTAAATCAGACGGAAGTCGAGGGGAATGTTTGAGTGTTCCTCAGGCAAAAGATTTTGTAAATTTAGTTGGTCCTTTCAAAAATCAAATTGGTAGATTTTCTACAATTCAGATGAACGGGCAGGAAGTTTATAAATTTGCAGTTAGAGAAGTTCCTTTGCTCTTAAAAGATGTTTTAGGCAATTGTGGAATCTCTGCTGATTCTTTGGATTGGCTACTTTTGCATCAGGCAAATCAAAGAATTTTAAATGCAGTAGCAGATCGTTTCTCTATTCCAAAAAGCAAGGTTTTGAGTAATCTTGAAAATTATGGGAACACTTCAGCTGCCACCATCCCGATCATGTTAGATGAAGCTGTAAGAGATGGACGAATAAAGTCTAAAGATCTAATAGCATCTAGTGGTTTTGGAGCAGGCTTGAGTTGGGGTGTTGCTCTGTTTAGATGGCATGGTAAGTCTTAGTCTTATTTGGAGTGAGTTAAAAATGTTATGAAAATTGCTTGGACCTTCCCTGGACAGGGATCACAAAAACCAGAAATGGCTGATGCAGTACTTCCTCTATCAGGTTCTAAAGAGAGGTTTGCATTAGCATCAGAAATTTTAGGCAGAGATTTGTTGCGGATTTGTAAAGGAACTGCCAATTCAAATGATGAATTAAGTGATTTGAATGATACGCGTAATACTCAACCGGCATTATTTGTTGTGGAGTCATTGTTAATTGACGATTTCAAAAGACAAGGAAGAAAAGCCAGTTTTGTTGCAGGACATAGTCTTGGCGAGTTTGTTGCTCTTTATGCGGCTGAGGTGATTGATCTCAAAACAGCATTGGTTCTCTTGAAGAATCGTTCTGAGCTAATGGCTTCTGCTGGCGGTGGTGCAATGACTGCAGTAATAGGCTTTGATAGAACAGAACTGGAAGATTTGATTTCTAATACTGATGGTGTTGTTATCGCTAATGACAATAGTTCTGATCAAGTTGTGTTATCTGGTGCACCAGATGCTGTTGGGTTAGTTGCGGGAAAACTAAAGTGCAAACGTACAGTTCCATTGAAAGTTTCGGGAGCTTTTCATTCTCCCTTTATGTCCAAGGCTGCGGATACCTTTTCATTGCAATTGGATGATGTGATCTTTAATGATGCCATATTTCCTGTTTTAAGTAATGCAGACCCAACTCCTTCGATAGATGGCAAATTATTGAGGAAAAGGTTGCAGTGCCAAATGATTTCAGGGGTTCGATGGCGAGAGACAATGAAGAATTTGGAGAATCTTGGCATAGAAACTTTATTAGAAATTGGACCAGGAAAAGTTTTAAGTGGTCTTGCTAAACGATCAATTAAGGGGGTTAATTTGAATCAATTATCTTCTGCAAGTGATTTGGGGCATTCAAATTGAAAGAACCCACTAATACTGTTATCCCAAAACCAAGTCTTATTTATAGACTCGTGAGTTATCTTTTAGTTTTCCCTGTCTTTCGATTGTTATTTCGGGGACGCACGACTGGGAATCATTTAGTCCCGTTAAATTGTTCCTTGGTTGTTGTCGCTAATCATGGCTCCCACTTGGACCCACCATTCCTAGGTCATGCTTTAGGTCGACCTGTAGCATTTATGGCTAAAGCTGAGTTGTTTAAGATTCCATTATTATCATTCATTATTAAAGCTTGCGGAGCATATCCAGTTAGTAGAGGTGCTAGTGATAGAGAAGCAATTCGAATTGCTTCTTCTCGATTAGAAAAGGGTTGGGCGACTGGTGTTTTTTTGGATGGGACCCGCCAGGAAAACGGTCGAGTGAATAACCCAATGGCTGGCGCAGCTTTGCTTTCGGCAAGAACCGGTTCACAAATTCTTCCAGTTGCCATAATTAATAGTCATAAAGCTCTTAAAAAGGGCTTTTCTTTGCCTAGACTTGTTCCTATTCATTTAAGGATCGGTAAACCTATTTTGCCTCCAAGCAGTCGTAAAAAAGTGGATTTAGAGGAAACAACAAAACAACTCAAGTTATCTATTAATTCAATGATTGATCAGGGACTTATCCATTAAGCTTTAGATTTTTTAACTTTCAAAATGATACTTTAGAAAGTTAGGAACCAAAGGTTTAATATCTTTCCCGGTTACAACCCATATTATCGATCTGAGAAAATCAATATATTTCTTTTTTGCACTCTCTTTCTGTTCTTTGACTGAGCAGAAGGATTTACATGGGATAGACAAACTTGTCAGCCTAATGCCTCTACTTGAAGCAATAATTTCACCAACAACCTTTGCCCGTTCAATATGATATTTGCTTGTAATTAATAAGATATGAGTTATGTCTTCTTCATTTAGATCATCAATTATAGAAGTAAAATTTGTTAATGTATCTTTTGCCCTGTAATCACGCTTAACAAGAGCTTCGGAAATGCCTCCTTCTTTTATTAACCAATCTGAGAATTGTGAATTACTACCTCCACTAACGATTAATGGAATATTTAATTCTTTAGCAATTTTTATACCTGCAACTTCTCTATCAATATCGCCTCCTAATACTAGTATTACTTGAGGTTGTTGATTGTTAAATTTTGATTGAAGATAAGGTAATAAATGTCTGTACCCTATAAATGTCGAGAATAAAATTAAAATAGCTAAATAAATTTTATATTTGACTGTCATTAATTAATCTTTACTGGCGAAGTTGGGTAAATTGGTAGAACTTCATTCCAGTTATGTTTATTCTTTTTCTTATACGACTCTAAGCCTATCTTTAACAGTCTTTCTATATCTTCTGATACATCTTCAGATGCATCTACTACTGGATACATTTTTGTCTTTTGATCTATTAAATGTGGCTTTTCTAATTCCTCTATTTTAATGATACTTTTTTTTTCTATGTTTTTCATTAGCTGATATTTTCCAGCAACTATTCCACGATGTTTGAGGTTCTGTTTTATCCAGAATGGTTTCTCAACTTCATTTTCATTTAATTTTTTGCAAAGGCGATAAGCCATTAATTTAAAACTACTAACACCTTCAATTTGGCACTTCAATTGCTGAGCAATTGTTCTAGCAAAAACAATTGTTAGTCTTGTACCAGTAAAACCACCAGGGCCAGTAGCTACTGTTAACATTGCGATCTTATTCCATGAAATAGATGGCAATATTCTTTCAATAGAACTAAATAGATATTTGGATAAATCTTTGCCAATCTTGATAGTTGATTTTTTGAATATTGGTTTTTGACTATTTAAATCTGTTAACCCTATTCCTAAGCTTTCAGTGGAACTATGCAAAGCTAGTAGAAACCTTGGTTCATTTTTACTTAGATTCTTTTCTTTCATTACATTCAGGAAGGTACTTTTTCGTTAGGTCGTAAACGTAACCATCGACCATGATCCAAGCAAAAACTTTTGCATGCTTGTACATCCCATTCAATTTCTGTGCTTACTTGCTCTTTATCTATCAGACTGACATGGATAATTGGTTCTTTAGGGTCAAAATCAGGATTTAATGTTAAGTGTTTTGCGCCATGTTGTTTCTCGACTGAGTGATAGGTCTTGCAGCGATCGACCCATTGGCAGTTAACGCATATGCACATGACATTCAATTCTGAAACTCAATCAATTTTTGACACTAATGGATTTTATCTGGGAAAGATGCTTTTGCAACGTCTGAAACCTGAAGCTTGGCCGTTTGCTTTAGAGGACCTGCCAGAAGGAACCGTTTTAGTAGGGGGAGCAGTTAGAGATGGTTTGTTAAATAAGCAAGGTCTTGACCCAGATTTAGATTTTGTCTTACCTAACCATGCAATTGAAACTTGTAAAAGCCTTGTTCAAAAATATGGTGGAAGAGCTATAGAACTTGATTCTAAAAGAGATATTGGCAGATATGTATTTAAAAATTGGAAAATTGATCTGGCAAGTCAGGTTGGTCAGAACCTGGAAGAAGATTTGCTTAGAAGAGATTTTTCTGTCAATGCAATTGCATTGAATTTGTTACCAACACCTTTTCTTATAGACCCTTCTGGAGGACTTAAAGATCTTGATGAGAAAAAGCTGGTTGCAATTGCTGAAGGCAATTTAATTGAGGACCCTTTAAGAATTCTTCGAGCGTTGAGATTAATGTCTGAATTGAACTTTGAAGTTGACTCTCAGACTGAGTTTTTGATTGGAAAACATGCAGAACTATTAGAAACAGTAGCTTCTGAACGGATAAAAATGGAAATCGAAAGGCTGACAAATGGTTATTGGGCTGACGATGTAATTCCCTTGCTAATACAACTAAAATTACTAGAGCCTTGGAGAGATAATTCTAATTCTCAGGAACCTGCCCCTTTATCTTTAAAAAATGTTTCTTCTTTCACACCCAATGAGTTAAAGCTTTCCTTCCCTTTAGTGCGCTTGACGCATTTGTTAAGCGATAGAGGATTAGTAAACTTAGGTTTTAGTCGAAAGATAATTAGGAACTCTAATCTTTTGAGAATTTGGCAGCAAAGAAATGATGGATTAGCTTTTGAAAATCTTAATGAACTCGACCGATTACAGTTACATTTGGATTTAGAAACCTTTTTGCCAGCAATCATCCTTAGTATACCTAATAAGGATAAAAAAGTGTGGTTAAATCGTTGGCGTGACCCTTTAGATCCTCTTTTTCACCCTGCCTCGCCACTGGATGGAAATACTTTAAAACAAACATTTCAGATTGCTGAAGGACCTTGGATTGGTGAATTAATGTTTTTCCTTTGTAAGGAAAGAGCCTTTGGACGGTTGCACAATTCTTATGAAGCTTTTGAATTGGCTCGTTACTGGTTGGAACATAATCAACCCTTTTGTGATTAACTAGCACAAGGAAGTTAGTTTTTCTTCTTGATGTGGTTCATTCTCTATAGCCCTTCTTTTTTATGAGTGTTCGTCTTTACGTCGGTAATTTGCCGCAAAATTTAAAAATTAAGGAGTTAGAGGAACTCTTTGCTTCTATTGGAAAAGGGATTCGGTTTAAAGCCGTTTTAGATAGGGATACAAAAGCATGTCGAGGATTTGGCTTTGCAAATATTAATAATGACAAGATGGCTGACGAGGTTATAGAAAAGCTAAATGGTTATGATTTCAATGGAAGTAATTTGAGAGTGGAACGTTCAGAACGGAAAGATACAAATTCCTCTTCATCTAGAAGAAATAATCCTCATGGAACAAACAAAGGTAAGCCTGTAAGTCGTAAAGAAGTGAAGAAAGTTGTGCATAGTGATGCACCTACCAAGGAGGCCCCAGATCCTAGATGGGCAGGTGAGCTATCAAAATTAAAAGAACTCTTAGCAAATCAAAAAACTGCAGTTTAGCTAATTAGCCAAATTATTTAGTTTGAGATATTAAATAGCTGATTGGTAGTTCTAACATTTTCATAAATTGACTTACATAAGCTCTATTGTTGAAAACATCATAGTCAAGTCTTTCTATAGAGTTAAGGATTCCTCTGTAAAGTCTCAGAGATGTCCAGACTGGCCATCGAGCATCTGCAGATAGCCATCTAATACCTTCTTCGGAGGCAGAGAACCATTCTCTCGCTCTTTTTAATTGAAATGCCATGAGTTTTTTCCATTGAGTATTAATTTTGCCTTGAATTAGATCTTCTTCTGAATATCCAAATTTTTGCAGATCTTCTTGCGGCAAATAAATTCTGCCTCTTGATCGATCTTCTCCTACATCTCTAAGGATATTGGTTAGTTGGTTCGCGATGCCAAGTGCGACGGCAGCTTGAGAGGGGTCAGGACATTGACTCCAAGGCGCATTTGTGTATGCAGGGTCAATACCCATAACATTTTGGGTCATTAGGCCTACAGTCCCTGCAACTCTGTAGCAATAAAGCTCAAGTTCTTTAAATGTTGAATAGCGAGTTTTTTCTAAGTCCATTCGTTGCCCTTCAATCATGTCTAGATATGGCTGGATTGATTGAGGGAAGTTGTTGATAGTATCTGCCATTACATGATCTAATTCATCTTTAACGTTTCCTTGGAAAACTTCTTTTGTACGCAACTCCCATTTGTCGAGTCTGTCTGCTAATTCAGACTTTGTACGTTGTTGCGCCTCTTCGCTGTCCATTAGCTCATCTGTTCTCCTACACCATACGTATATTGCCCAGATGGCTTTTCGTTTACTTGGTGGAAGAAGAAGAGTTCCTAAATAGAATGTTTTTGCCCACTGAGCAGTTTCTTTTCTACAAATTTCGTAGGCATTATCTAGATTCACTAAATTTTCGTAGTTCATTATAGTGTTTTTCAATATTCAAGTTTATTGATCAGGCTTAAGGGCACCTTGTTTTTTTGATTCTAATAACCTTGCTTTGGATTTATTAACTTTATCAGCACAAAGTTTCCCACTAAGTACAGCTCCTTCCATTGAAGCTAGATATCGTTGCATCGTGTAATCCCCTGCAAGGAAGAAATTGCTAATACATGTTTCTTGGTCAGGTCTAAGTTTTTGGCACCCTGGTACAGATTTGTAGACAGAAAGTGGGGTCTTTACAACCTTATATTTTCTGAGATTAGTCTTATTTTCACCTGTAAAATGAGTTGGAAATAGTTTTTTTAACTCGTTCATAGTAGCTTCAATTATATCCTCATCTTTTCTATGTATCCAATCTTTTGCAGGTGCAAATACAAGCTCTAGCATTGATCTCTTTGGGTCTTCATATTCTTTGCATGTAATGCTCATATCTGCATATACACTGAGAAGAGGAGAACGACTAAATAATAAATGATCAATGTCGGTAAGTTTTTTATCAAACCACATGTGAATATTAATTACTGGTACTCCACGTAAACCGTCTAATTTTCTAAATGAATCTATAGATTCCCAGCCTTTAGGTATAAGTAATTTAAATAAATCAACTGGCAAAGCACTTACATAGGCATCAGCTGTAATTTCTTTTGTAACACCACTATCTGTACTTGAAATTGTAAAACTTTTCACACTTGAATCTTCATTTAGATTTATTTTCCTCAGAGGGCTATTCATATGAACCTCTCCGCCAAGTGATTCAATATGTTCAACAATTGGTTGACATAATCTTTCAGGAGGTGCTCCATCAAGAAAGGCCATTTTAGATCCATTTTTTTCTTGGAGAAATCTATTTAAAGCAGTTAATAAGACGGTGGCAGAAATCTCATCAGGATTAATAAAATTAAGTGCTTTGCTCATTGCAATGAAAACTTCATCGTTAACTCGCTCGGGAATGTTTTGAGCTCTAAGCCATTCACTCCATGACATTGAGTCGCACTCTTCTACGTATGTCTGACCACGAAGCATGGCTGGGATAAGTCCAATCCCAAAAGAAATTTTCTCTGGAATTGTCAACATGTCATTATTTTTTAATATTGCGGCTACACCATTTATAGGAGCTGGGAGATCCGGGAAATCAAAACGACTGTATGTTCCTGGCTCTTCAGGTTGATTGAAAATCATGGAATGACTTTTCCACTGGAGCCTATCTTGAATTCCTAATTCTTGAAAAAGCTGAAGCATGTTTGGATAAGCACCAAAAAAAATATGAAGACCTGTTTCATACCAGTCGCCGTCTTCATCTTTCCATGCAGCTATTTTGCCTCCAAGGACGTTGCGTGCCTCGAAGATTATTGGTGTGTGCCCTTGGTCAGCCAAGTATTTTGCACATGTAAGACCTGCTAGACCTGCTCCAGCAATGGCAACACGCATACTTCTTTTGAGATTTATTGCAACTTTAGAGAGAAAAGGGCCCTAAAATTTCTATATATTCAATTGTTTATTTTCAATCTCTTTTTATTGGTGGTTTTTATGACAAATGCCCTCTTGAAATCTACAACCAGGCATATACGCATTTTTACGGCAATAGAAGAGAATTCCAATTTAGTTGAGGATTCAGATCACTTAACGCTTGATTTAGATCCTGATAATGAATTTCTTTGGGAAGAGCAATCAATTAAGAAAATACAGAACCGGTTTTGTGAATTAGTTGATTCTCAAGCAGGAAAAGAATTAAGCGATTACTCACTGAGGAAAATTGGCTCAGCACTTGAGTCTTATATTCGTCAGATGCTACAAGCAGGAGAAATAAGCTATAACCCTGATTCAAGAGTACTTAATTATTCGATGGGTCTTCCTAGAACCTCAGATTTATTGTGAATAGACCACCCTATAGGTCTTCTAAGCGACCTTCATTAAGAGAATCAGAGTCTCGATTTGGAACTGCAAGAGATCGTTCTCAAAGACGCTCTTTAGGTAATTCTTATGGCTCAGCATCTAGAAACCCTTCAAGTGGGGATGGTGGACAAATGAATATGAATACTGGAACCATTGCTGTTCTTGCGGGGGTGCTTGTATTGGGAGTTGGTATTGGTAGTGCGATTACGAGTACATCTCAAGGGGGTTCAGGCAATATTGCAAGTCAACAGCAATTGGATATGGCAGTGCCAGATCCTGAATTTTGTAGGCAATGGGGAGCTAGTGCATTTGTGATTGATATAGAAATGTATACAACACTCAATCCATCTACTAGTTTTGTCACACAACCAGCATTACAACCTGGATGCGTAATTCGAAGAGAAAATTGGTCTCTTTTGCAAAAGCAAGGAGCAATTACGAATGAAGATGTTAGAGAATGTAAGAATCGGATGAATACTTTTGCTTATATTGGTTCTATTAGGGATAAGCCATCAGTTAGATGCGTTTACCAAGCAGATGTGAATGACAATAAGTTTATTATTAAAGGAGTAGAGGAAGAGGGTGTAAGGGTTAATCAGGAAGCTATTCAGTTTTGAAGCTTGCATTTGCTGAGTTTTTTATTTGATCATGAATAGGGCTATCTGCACTAGCAAAAACTGGCAAAATCTCTTTTGAAAAAGCTTCTGAAGCACGTGATGTATAGCGTGTAGGGTTACTAATAAACTTTAATTCTCTTTTAACTTCTAAGTCAGCAATTATTGGTTTATGAACTGTTCCTGCTAACAGTTCTCTCTCAATTGAAACTACTGGTAGAAAAGCTGCTCCTAGACCTGATTGCACAGCATTCTTTATTGCTTCTAAGGAATTTAGTTCCATTTCTATACGAAGCCTTTGCACATCTAAGCCAGAATTTTTTAACAATTGATCAACAACTTTTCTTGTGGTTGACTGAGAATCAAGACTTACAAAACTGAGTCTGTACAAATCTTCTTTTCTTAATTCTTTGAGTCTTGCTAAGGGGTGCTTTTGAGAAAGAATTAGTGCTAATTCATCAGTTGCATAGGGAATTACTTGCAATACTTCGTTTAGTTCAGGAGGCAATTGTCCCCCAATTATTGCTAGGTCAATTTGACCATTTGCAACGCTCCAACCAGTTCGGCGAGTGCTATGAACTTGCAATTGAACTGTTACATCGGGAAATTTCTGACGAAATAGACCAATCATTCTGGGCATTAGATATGTTCCTGTTGTCTGGCTGGCCCCAACAATTAATGAACCGCCTTTTAAATTATGTAAATCTTTAATAGCCCCACATGCTTCATCGCATTGGTTCAGGATTCTTTCGCAGTATTTAAGTAAGAGTTGCCCTCCTTCTGTAAGTTGAGCTTTTCTGCCTCCTCTGTCAAAGATAGTTAGTTCTAATTGTTTCTCTAGATTTTGAATTTGAAGGCTTACGGCAGGTTGAGTTATATAAAGACTTTGAGCAGCCTTTTTAAAACTTCCCTCTTGGACAATTGCCTTGAGGATACGTAATTGATCTAGTGTGAAGGGCAGTTCGGCCATAGCGGCTGCCAAATGGGCAGCAAAGATACAGACTTATACTTGAGGACTCTAAGTCTCTCTGAATCGAAAATTCTTTAGATCAGACTTCTGCCACAAATGTTTCAAGAAAATATTCATCACAGCAGTTTAGTAATGCTTGGACTCTTGTTTGCATTTGCGGTAATCCATAGTGGGGGTGCTGCATTAAGGACTCGAGCAGAATCCTTTTTTGGAGCAAGGTTGTGGAGAATAATTTTTGCCAGTGCCAGTATTCCAATGGCATCTATTCTAATTTTATATTTTCTTGTACATCGTTACGATGGTATTCGTCTCTGGAATTTTCAAGGTATTCCAGGAATGGTTTCATTTATCTGGATGACTACAGCCATTAGTTTTTTATTTTTATACCCAGCTACATACAATCTTTTAGAAATTCCTGCTTTGGCTAAGCCTCGAGTCAGGTTATATGAACAAGGAATTATTAGAGTAAGTAGACACCCTCAAGCCATTGGACAAATCCTTTGGTGTGTGTCTCATGGTCTTTGGATTGGCAGTAGTTTTATGTTAATAACTTCTGCTGGCTTGATAGCTCATCATTTATTTTCTATATGGCATGGAGATAGACGTTTAAAGGTGAGATTTGGTGAGGAATTTGAGAAACTCAAAACAAATACATCAGTAATTCCGTTTCTTGCCGTTTTTGATGGCAGACAAAAATTGCAATGGAATGAATTCATTCGTCCCTCTCAGCTAGGTATATTGATTGCAGTAGCTGCCTTCTGGTGGTCTCATCGTTTTATTTCAGCTGGAACGGAATTGTTTTTATCTTCCAAGTTAACTGAACTCTTAGCGTGAAATGCCTACACTCTCAAGGGTATGACAATACAGAATGCTATCGCCAGCTGAAATTGCTTGGTTAATACCATTGCTTCCTCTTTTAGGTGCACTTGCATCAGGGTTGGGATTAATTGGTTTCAATCAAGGTATGAATCGGTTAAAGAAACCGGTTGCGATCATATTACTTACTTGTGTTGGTGCATCTGCTGTTTTAAGCTTCGCCGTACTTTTTGAACAGATATCTAATCCGCACTCAGTTCAACATCTTTTTGTTTGGGCGAGTGCAGGAGACTTTACTTTGCCTATGGGCTACGTAGTAGATCCTTTAGGCTCGGTGATGCTTGCTTTGGTTACAACCATTGCCCTTTTGGTGATGATTTATTCACATGGGTATATGGCGCATGACAAAGGCTATGTAAGGTTTTTTACTTATTTAGCCTTGTTTAGTAGTTCGATGCTTGGGCTGATTATTAGCCCAAATTTATTGGAAATATATGTTTTCTGGGAACTAGTTGGGATGTGTTCATATCTCCTTGTTGGCTTTTGGTATGACCGAGATGGAGCTGCACATGCTGCTCAAAAGGCTTTTGTAGTTAATAGAGTTGGTGACTTTGGATTATTACTTGGGATACTTGGTTTATTTTGGGCTACAGGAACTTTTGATTTTAATGGAATTGCTTTAGGTCTTTCGGATGCAATTTCTTCAGGCAATGTTCCTGAGTGGGCGGCTTTAGTACTTTGCTTTTTAGTCTTTTTAGGACCAATGGCAAAATCTGCCCAATTCCCCTTACATGTTTGGTTGCCAGATGCAATGGAAGGACCGACACCTATATCAGCACTTATTCATGCAGCAACAATGGTCGCTGCTGGTGTGTTCCTTGTAGCTCGTCTAGAGCCTTTGTATAGCCAGTTCCCTTTAATAAATCTTTTGATTGCAATTTTTGGAACAATTACTTGTTTCTTAGGTGCTTCTATCGCCCTCACTCAAATGGATTTAAAAAAAGGACTAGCTTATAGCACTGTTTCTCAATTGGGTTACATGATGCTTGCGATGGGTTGCGGGGCTCCTATCGCAGGGATGTTCCATTTGGTCACACATGCTTTTTTCAAGGCAATGCTCTTTTTGGGATCAGGCTCTGTTATTCATGCAATGGAAGAAGTAGTAGGACATGAACCAGTTTTGGCTCAGGATATGAGATTAATGGGTGGGTTGAGAAAAAAAATGCCAATCACTTCCCTTACTTTCCTAGTCGGATGTGTTGCGATTAGTGGAATTCCACCTCTTGCAGGTTTTTGGAGTAAAGATGAAATACTGGGCGAGGCCTTCAATTCATTTCCAATTCTTTGGGTTGTTGGATTTATGACAGCAGGGATGACTGCTTTTTATATGTTTAGGCTTTATTTCTTGACATTTGAAGGGGAATTCAGAGGTGACAATAAGGAGCTCCAAATGAGTTTATTAGCTTCTGCAGGACAAGAAAAAGATGATGAAGATTTTCATGGTTCAGGAACTATCCATGAATCTTCATGGTCAATGACGACCCCGTTAATTGTTTTGGCTGTGCCTTCAGTCTTTATTGGCTTTTTAGGAACTCCTTGGAATAGTAGCTTTGCAAAATTGCTGAATTTGGAAGAGGCTTCTGAAATGGCTAGTAAATTTAGTTGGGCTGGCTTTCTTCCTTTAGCTTGTGCATCTGTACTGATTTCTTGTGCTGGGATTTCGTTAGCATATTTTGCTTATTACTCAAGAAAATTAGACCTAACATCTTTAGTTGTGAAAAAAGTTCCTTCTATTAACTCCTTCTTCTCTAATAAATGGTACCTAGATGAGATTAATGAGAAATTATTTGTTCGAGGCAGTCGAAAACTAGCTCGCGAAGTTTTAGAAGTTGATGCAAAGGTGGTTGATGGAGTTGTTAATTTAACTGGCTTGTTGACTTTAGGGAGTGGAGAAGGGTTGAAATACTTTGAGACTGGTAGAGCACAATTTTATGCATTAATTATTTTTGGAGGTGTCATTGCTTTGGTTGCATTGTTTGGAGTTCTTGGCACTTAGGCTGAGCGATTAATGGTCCTTGTGTGTGTCATCCCCTATCGATTGGATGCGATAGCTGTAAGTATTTCTACACTCCAAAAAGAGTAGGGAAATTACTTTAGTGTTTGATCTTGTGCCAGCTTCATTTTGGGCAATTATCCCTGGCCAGGTACCAGAACCTATTCCATCTGAATTCCCTTGGTTATCCTTGTCGATTCTCTTTCCAATAGGAGGATCTCTTCTAGTACCTTTTTTCCCTGATGAGGGAGATGGTAAACAAGTTAGATGGTATGCACTAGCAATCGCATTAGTCACTTTTTTAATAACAGTTGGGGCATATCTAAAGGGATATGATCCCTCTCAGTCAGGACTTCAGCTGTCTGAACGTATTGAATGGTTGCCTGATTTAGGACTCACATGGTCTGTAGGCGCTGATGGCCTTTCGATGCCCTTAATCCTGCTGACAAGTTTTATTACTGCTTTAGCCGTTCTAGCAGCATGGCCTGTGAGCTTTAAACCCAAACTCTTTTTCTTCTTGATCTTGGCTATGGATGGTGGGCAAATAGCTGTATTTGCTGTACAAGATATGCTTTTATTTTTTCTAGCCTGGGAATTAGAATTATTACCTGTTTATTTGTTGTTAGCAATATGGGGCGGGAAAAAAAGACAATATGCAGCGACCAAATTCATTATTTATACAGCAGGAAGCTCCCTTTTTATTCTTCTTGCAGGTTTAGCGATGGGCTTCTTTGGAGGAGGCCCTCCAAACTTTGAATTTACACATCTTGCGAATCAAAATTTTGGAACTGGCTTTCAGTTGCTTTGTTATGGAGGATTGCTCATTGCCTTTGGTGTAAAACTCCCAATAGTTCCTTTGCATACTTGGTTGCCAGATGCCCATGGAGAGGCAACTGCACCTGTTCATATGCTTTTAGCAGGAATTTTATTGAAGATGGGTGGATATGCACTTTTAAGATTTAATGCTCAATTGCTACCAGCGGCTCATGCCCAATTTGCTCCACTATTAATAGTATTGGGTGTTGTAAATATTATTTACGCAGCGCTTACTTCTTTTGCTCAAAGGAATTTAAAAAGAAAAATTGCATATAGCTCAATTAGTCATATGGGTTTTGTTCTTATAGGTATAGGTAGCTTTAGTTCTTTAGGTACAAGTGGAGCAATGCTGCAGATGATTAGTCATGGATTAATTGGAGCGAGCTTGTTTTTCTTAGTCGGAGCAACTTATGACCGCACCCATACTCTTCAACTAAATGAGATGGGAGGGGTGGGACAGAAAATGAGAATAATGTTTGCACTTTGGACTGTCTGCTCCTTAGCTTCTTTGGCTCTTCCAGGTATGAGTGGATTTGTTTCGGAATTGATGGTTTTTGCTGGCTTGGTTACCGATGAAGTTTATACCCTTCCTTTTAGAATTGTAATTGCAGGACTTGCTGCAATTGGAGTAATTCTCACACCTATTTACTTACTCTCAATGTTGAGAGAGATCTTCTTTGGTAAAGAAAATATTGATCTGCTTGCCAAAAGAGAACTTGTTGATGCGGAGCCAAGAGAGATTTATATAATTGGCAGCCTTCTTGTTCCAATTATCGGAATAGGTTTGTATCCAAGAATTATGACTGAGACCTATACAGCATCCATAGATGGACTTGTTGCTAGAGATAAGGTTGCCATTGAAAGAATAGTGAATATTTCTGAAAGTGATTCTTCTAATGGCAAGCTATCAATACCTAAATCATCAGTCCCAAAGCTTAATATTTATAATTCCACTAGTTAGTAATTGGAAATTTCCTCATTAATAAAAGTCAGACTCGATTACTTAATCTTCCGAAGAATTAAAGAAATTTTCGGAAGATAATAACGTGATTGAGAATTATTCAGTTGAGTTTTTTTTGAATTAACATTGCAAAGAATATCTTTGAATATATTTCTTATTTATTTATGGCATTTAGCTCAATCTATCGTTAACTTTCCTTAAGAAGCTTTTAATCTTTGCCTTTAGAAGAGATTAAGAAAACATCTAGTTCTGGAGCTAGACTTGCTATTCGTTTATTGCAAGATGCAGCTCAGAATGGAGAGATAGATCCTTGGGATATAGATGTTATTCCTGTCATAGATGGCTTTTTAGATCAGTTGAGACATCGTATTGAATTTCCAAATAGAGTACGTTCTGGATCAGGAGGAACTTTTGAGAGGGATTTAGCAGAAAGTAGTGAGGCTTTTCTTGCTGCTTCAGTGTTAGTTGGTTTAAAAGCCGAAGTTCTTGAAGCAGATATTTTCCCTATAGAAGATGATATAGAAGATGATTTTGAGTTGTCTTTTTCAGAACAAGGTTGGCTTGATCCCAGACTGAATTTCCCAAGACACCCTGAAAGGCATCTTTATCGACGCCCAGTCGCCCCTCCACCTTTCAAAAGGGCTGTCTCCCTTGGTGAGCTTATAGAGCAGCTTGAGTCCATTGCTCAAACAATAGAGGCTGATGAATTGCAGAGTAGGAGACGAAGGCGTGAGAAAAGATTTAGTGACAAGCAGATTATTGAGCAAGTCACTTCTCTTGCTCATAGAGAAAAGTTACCTGAAACGACTGCAGCGTTGGGAGTGTTTTTAAGTAATTGGGAGGAAGCATTGCATTGGGCTGATTTTGATTCATTGGTGAAAGAGTGGAATGATGTTGCTTCAGCAGATTTGGATACTGATCGAGTTGGTGTTTTTTGGGCGTTGCTCTTTTTGTCTTCTCAAGGAAAAATTGAACTAATGCAAGAAGGTTTTTTATATGCACCACTTAGATTAAAGAGAATCTTGGAACCTGGTAGCGTAACTCAATTACCTTTAAATACTATGGAAGTGACAGCTTCTTCGCCGGCAGTAGCGTAATAAGTGGTATATATATCGTTGCTTATTTGGCCTGAAAACTTAAATGGGGCCTAAAACGTCTATGAAGGCGATGATCCTTGCTGCTGGTAAAGGAACTCGAGTCCAACCAATTACGCATGTCATTCCAAAACCAATGATCCCAATTCTTCAGAAACCCGTCATGGAGTTTTTGTTGGAGTTATTGAAGGAACATGGGTTTAAAGAAATAATGGTTAATGTTTCTCATTTGGCTGAAGAGATTGAGAATTATTTTAGAGATGGTCAAAGATTTGGAGTTGAAATTGCTTATAGCTTTGAAGGACGCATTGAAGACGGTGAGCTTGTTGGAGATGCTTTAGGTTCGGCAGGAGGTTTGAAAAAAATCCAGGATTTTCAAAAGTTTTTTGATGATACTTTTGTTGTTTTATGTGGTGATGCTTTAATTGACTTGGACCTTTCCGAAGCAGTGAAACGTCATAAGCAAAAAGGAGCATTGGCTACTTTAATTACAAAAAGTGTTCCACAGGAGAGTGTAAGCAGCTATGGAGTTGTAGTTACTGATGAAGATGACCGGGTTAAAGCTTTTCAAGAAAAACCATCAATAGATTCAGCTCTTAGTAATAAGATTAATACGGGGATATATTTGTTTGAACCAGAAATATTTGAATATATTCCTTCTAATCAACCTTTTGATATTGGTGCGGATCTTTTTCCAAAATTAGTTGAGATAGGTGCCCCTTTCTTTGCATTGTCAATGGATTTTGAATGGGTCGATATAGGTAAAGTCCCAGATTATTGGAGTGCGATTCGAAATGTATTACTTGGAGAAGTTAGACAAATTGAAATACCTGGGAAGCAAGTGAGGCCAGGTATATATACCGGATTAAATGTTTCAGCTAATTGGGATAAGATTAATGTTACTGGACCTATTTATGTAGGTGGCATGACTTGCATTGAAGATGGAGCAACAATTATTGGACCTTCGATGATTGGACCAAGTTGTTATATTTGTGAAGGGGCAACAATTGACAATTCGATAATTTTTGACTATTCCCGCATTGGACCTGGTGTTCAACTTTTAGAAAAATTAGTATTTGGCAGGTACTGTGTTGATAAAAATGGTGACCATTTAGACTTACAAGACGCAGCCCTTGACTGGTTGATTACAGATTCTCGGAGACAAGACTTAGGTCAACCATCTCCACAGCAGAAAGCCATGGCTGAATTGTTAGGTACTGATCTTATTGGAACTGTTAATTAATCTTTGCTAGCTCAAGTATTTCTGGGATCTTATGTTCTGCTTTTATTGCCATAATGTGAACTCCTTTTGCTATTCCTGTAAATCTTTTCACTTGTTCTGCAGCAATTGATATTCCTTCTAAATAAGGATCTTCAGCTTTTTCGAGTCTATTTAATATTGCTTCTGGTATAGATGCACCTGGAACAACCTTGTTAATAAAATGAGCATTTTTGGCAGATTTCAATAAAAAGACACCCGCTAATGTAGGAAGTTCAAGAGGATCTGCAATGTCTTTACAAAATCGTTCAAGTATTTTTGGATCCATCACCATTTGAGTTTGTAAGAAGCTAGCTCCGCCATTTTTCTTTCTTTCTAATCTTTTCCTTAGGCTATTGAAATTTTTCGAATTAGGATCGGCTGCTGCTCCAGTGAATAGGTTTGTTGGCCCACTATCAAGTAATCCACCGACAGGGTCTTCTCCTTTATTTAGCGCAGAGATTTGCTTTAGAAGTTGAACTGATTCGTAGTCGTGCACTGGTCTTGCATTAGGTTGGTCACCTACACGCACTGGATCACCGGTAAGGCACAAAACATTTTTAATCCCTAAAGCATTCGCTCCTAAAATTTCTGCTTGGAGCCCAATTCGATTTTTATCTCTACAAGTGATTTGGAGGATAGGTTCTATGTTTTCTTCTAGAAGTAATTTACAAACCGCAAGACTACTCATTCTCATGATTGCTCTGCTCCCATCGGTAACATTAATGGCGTGCACTTTTCCTCTTAATTCCCTAGCAGCAGCAAGGGCCTTTGAGGCATCGCCTCCACGTGGGGGCATGACTTCTGCCGTGATTGTGACTTCACTTGAGTGAAGTGATTTTTGAAGAATGGAATTCAAGTTTCTTATTAGATAATTACTATTACTTATCAATGACCCTAGCTTGCGTAATATGAATTAGATAAGTTGCGATGGAGGGCATGTTTTCAGGAGATTTCTCCAATTCTGTTCAAATGTCCCTTTCTGCAAGAGAAATGGAGATTATTGAACTTGTTGCTGATGGGCTAACTAATCAAGAGATAGCTCAAAAGTTAACGATCAGTAAACGTACTGTAGATAATCACGTCAGCAATATGTTTACTAAAACAGGTTCTAAGAATCGAGTTGCCCTATTGAATTGGGCAATGGATCATGGAAAAATATGTAGGGATGGATTTAATTGTTGTTCTTTGCCTGATGACGAATCTCCCTCACCGGACGCTTAGCCTTCATCGGGCCTAGTGAGTCAGTTTAATCAATTAGAACAATTCATCAGATGAAATACTGAGAGAGAATTAATGCCAAAAATCTCACGTTCTGAGTAAGTGAAGTCCAGAATTTCAACAATTCTCATATCAATTTTCGAAAGCAAGTTCTCCTTGAAAGTTAAGTTTTTGTTGATATGACTAGATTTTACTTAGATCTAAATAGGGCCTTGTTGATTTTTGTATTGAAGATTGAAACTTTGGAGTTCTTTTGCAGACCAATTAGAAAGTGGTAGTTGCGCAAGTGCAGCATTGCTTAATTTTTTAATCCCAGTAATTTCTTGACCACACCAGCTAGGTTTTTGTACAGTTTCTGTTTTTGAAGATAATTCCACTTCAGCTAGGACTAATGGGTAGTTATTATCCATAAAACAGTCAATGACCCAGTTTCCTGGACTTAAATTCAGTTGATATCTATGTTTGATTATTTTTTTTGTGCTGAGATCCCACAAACATAAAGCGTCTTTTAATGGAATTGGATATTCAAATTCATGATTAATCATTAGCTCTGAAGATTTTTTTAAAGTGATTTCAGACTCTTTGTTATTTATGATTCTTGTCCTTATTACCCATTCGTCAAAATTTGTTGATAAGTAAGCTTGATGAAACTCTTGCATTTCTTTAGTCAAGACTTTCCATCCGTCATCTTGGATTATGTAACGTCTCTCTATTTCAAAAGGCATTGGGCATGATTTTTTCTGTTGAATCATTAACTAAGTTTCCAGCCCAATGGAGTTTTTGTGTGAGTGTTTTGTAGTAAGAAGAGCTTTGTTCTAACAGGATCATCAAGGCATTATGCCTTGCTTTCTGAATTAGGCATTTTTCACCTTCTTGAAGAAGCGATTTCCCAACACCGTCTTGCCAAATTTTTACTCTACGATTTTTGTTCCCAACCGGTTTGATTATTAGGGTAGATCCAGCTGGCACAACAATGGTTCTACTGGATAAACTCATTGGACATATTGGGCTAACAACAATTGCTTCTATCCCAGGGTGAAGGATGGGCCCCCCTGTGCCCATGGCATAGGCGGTTGACCCAGTCGGTGTAGCTAAGATCAAACCATCGCCTTTGTATATGTCTACAGGCTCTCCATCAATCTCTAGTTCCAGTGAACATGTTGGTGAAACTTCATCTCTATAGGAACGAAAATAAATATCATTTAATGCCCAAAATAAATCTTCTGTTTTTTGGCCATGATCAATACTTGTACTGAGTTCTAACTTTCCCTGAAGCATCATTCTACTTTGAATTGCAAATTGATCTTTATCGAGTTTTTCCCAAAGACTTTTATTTTCTAATAATTGTTGGTCATGGGTAAGGAATCCAAGATTGCCACCAACATTGAAACTTAAAATTGGTATTTTGTGGATTGAAAGATATCGTGCTGCTCCAAGTACTGTTCCATCACCCCCTAGGATAACCGCTAGGTTTGGAAGTCTACTGGTTTCTTTTAGAAGACTTGGGAATGGATTGCACTCTAAACCACTTTCTAGTGCAGTAACCCTGATACCTAAAGATTTTAGATAATCAGAGCATGAAATAGCTTTTTGCCTTGCAGACTGGCTATTTGATTTATATATTATCCACACTAAATTAATCTTCATTTTTAAGATCTACCACTTCAGAAGGTTGAAACTTTCCATATCAACCGTAGTTCTATTCCTATATAGAGAAAGTAAAATTGCCAATCCAACCGCTGCTTCAGCAGCAGCAACAGTAATAACAAATACAGTGAAAACTTGCCCTCTTATTATATTTCCATCAATATAAGATGAAAAGGCCATTAAGTTTATATTGACTCCATTTAACATTAGTTCGATACTCATTAGTACGCGGACTGCATTTCGACTATTAATTAAACCCCAGACACCTATACAAAAAAGTATTGATGCAATTAATAAATATGCGTTTAGTGGTATTAAGTCTTGAGAGTTAAACATTTGACTAGACTTTGGTTTGAATAATGTCTTACTTGATCAATCACTTGACTGATCAAGTAAGACATTATCAGTAGAATTCTTGATAATATTTTGTGGAATGGAGTCCTTCGATTCTAACTCAATTGATATAACATCTCTTCTAGCTAATACTATTGCACCAATCATAGCCATTAATAATAGTACTGATGCTAATTCAAAAGGTAGGAGGTAGTCAGTGAATAAGTGCTCACCAATTCGTTCAGTAGCTATTTCTCCTATAGCCTTAGGCCCTGGAGTTGCCCAATTTGTTGTTATGTCTACTCGGAATAAGAGAGCAAGAAGTCCTGCACACACACACCCAGAGAAGAACCTTCTAATTTTTAAACCTTTAATTGGTTTAAGTTCTTCCTGCTTATTTACTAACATTATCGCAAATAGTATTAGGACATTGACGGCCCCTACGTAAACTAAAACTTGTGCTGCGGCAACAAAACTGGCATTTAAGAGTAGATATAATCCAGCCACTGACATGAATACACCACCAAGAAGAAAAGCGGAGTAAACGATATTCTCAATTAATACAACACCAAGTGCACCACTAACAATTACGCTTGAAAGAATGAGGAAGCAAATTAACTCTGTACTAGTCGATATAGTCATTACGTTTTCTCTTCAACGGATGCTTTATTATTATCAATAGCTTTTACTAATACCTCAGAAGGTAACTTGCCTGCTCTGGGACTATTTTTATCTAATTCATGCGGATCCATTACACCTTTAGGAAGATAAGCTAATTCTTTTAAAGCTATGACAGAAGGATCTGTAGTTACATTTGTAGGCAGTCTGCCTAAAGCTACATTATCAAAATTTAGATTATGACGATCAAACGCTGCAAGTTCATATTCTTCAGTCATGGAAAGGCAGTTTGTGGGGCAATATTCAACACAGTTTCCACAAAATATACATACTCCAAAATCAATTGAATAATTCCTAAGTTCTTTCTTTTTTGTTTCTTTATTCATTACCCAGTCGACTACAGGCAAATTAATTGGGCAAACTCTTACACAAACTTCACAGGCAATACATTTATCAAACTCATAGTGAATTCTTCCTCGATATCTTTCTGAAGGAATTAATTTTTCGTATGGATATTGGACCGTAATTGGTCGCCTACGCATATGGTCAAAGGTAACTGCTAAGCCTTGCAAAAGGTATTTGCCGGCACTTATTGCATCTTTTGTGTAGTCTGCTGCTTTCTGAAAAAAGGTACCCATTGGAAGTTATTTAATTATTTGGTGAACCTAATAATCAAATCTTACAGGGGTTTCTATAGAAATAAGTGCCTTTATATTTAAAAATGCAAATTGTTTTCAATTGCTAATTCCTTAGGCTTGCTTTTAGCCACCAAAGGCAATAGGAAAGGCTAGTTTTAAAGCAGCAGTAAATAGTAAGTTGACTAGAGCAATCGGAAGTAAGAATTTCCACCCAAGATCAAGCAATTGGTCAATTCTCACTCTTGGGGTTGTCCATCTAAGTAATATCGCTAAGAACACCAAGAAGTAAGTCTTGAACACTGTCATGATTATCCCTATAGTTGCTGCAAGAATTTGAATAACTGGGGCATTAGGAGACTGGCCTAAAGAATTCGTAATCAGCTCTATTGGGATTGGGAACCCCCAGCCTCCAAGGTAGAGAATTGATACTAATAAAGAAGATAAAATTAAATTTATATAGCTCCCTAAGTAAAAAAGAGCGAATTTCATTCCTGCATATTCAGTCTGATATCCAGCAACAAGCTCTTCCTCTGCTTCTGGAAGATCAAAAGGGAGTCTCTCACATTCGGCAAGGGCACATATCCAGAAAATTAAAAAACCAACAGGTTGCCTAAAGATATTCCAACTGAATAAGCCAGCAGTATTTTGTTGATTCACAATATCAACTGTACTTAGGGAATTACTCATCATGACTACTGCCAATACCGCTAAAGCAAGAGGAATCTCATAACTGATTGATTGCGCTGCGGCTCTTAGTCCTCCTAGGAGGGAGTATTTATTATTTGAAGCATATCCACTCATTAAGAGTCCAATAGGTTGAATGCTACTTAATGCAATCCATAAGAAAATTCCTATACCTACATTGCTAATTAACAAATTTTGGCCAAAGGGAACAATTAGCCAAGAAAGAATTACAGGGATTAAAACTAAAATGGGACCCAGTGTAAATAGCAAACTATCTGCTTTTTGAGGAATGATATCTTCTTTGACTAGTAGTTTTAAGCCATCAGCCATTGGCTGAAGAATGCCTAAAGCGCCTGCATATTCTGGTCCAACCCTTTGTTGTGCTGCAGCAGAAATCTTTCTTTCAAGCCATACGGTCACAAGTACTCCTATGAGAGCTGCTGTGAGAACTAGAAGCATTGGAAGTGGCAACCATAGAAGGTGAGCAATGCTTGAAGGTAACCCCATGCCTTGCAGAAGATGATTGAAACTCACTTCGAGATCCAAGCCTGTATTCACTACTGCAATGAAAACTAATTTTAGAGTAGTGAACATTCTAGATAATTACTTCCTTTTAATTTACTCGTATTAGTTCTTAGCTCGCTCATCTAAAGCTATCCAAGTTCTAGTTTTAGCACCTGTATAAATTTGTGTAGGTCGAAAGATTCTATTGGCACTCAGTTGCTCGCGCCAATGTGCAAGCCATCCAGCAACTCTTGAAATAGCAAAAATAGGAGTAAATAGATCTCTAGGAATCCCTAATTTTCTATAAACTAGACCTGAATAGAAGTCAACATTTGGGTATATACCTTTGGGACCTAGCAATGGAGAAGCTTCATTCTCTACTGCTTTGGCTACTTCATACATTGCATCTGTTCCAAATCGTGCAAATAAATCTTCTGCAAAACTTTGAAGGAGATTTGCCCTTGGATCTTTGACCTTATATTCTCTATGTCCAAAGCCCATGATTTTGCTTTTCTTGGCGATTGCACGTTGTAAATATTCCTTTGCTTTGTCAGGGGAATTGATTTCTTCAAGCATGGCAATTACATCTTCGTTAGCACCACCATGTAGTGGCCCTGCAAGAGTCCCAACGGCTGAAGCAATTACTGCGTATGGATCTGTCAGCGTACTTGCTGTAACGCGAGCACTGAATGTACTTGCATTTAAACTATGCTCTGCATGAAGGATTAGACATCTATCAAATACTCTTGCGGCAAGAGGATCTGGCTCCCTTTCAGTGAGCATATAAAGGAAATTTGCTGAATAAGGTAAATCGTCTCTAGGTCGTATGGGATCCTCCCCTTTTCTGATTAGCTGAAAAGCAGCAACCATTGTTGGTATTTTGGCAATTAATCTAACCACTGCGTCATAGATATATTCTGGATCGTCAATTGCTCTTCTTGAATAAAAGAGACCTAAAGATGCAGCACTCGATTGGAGTGCATCCATCGGATGACCTGATGCTGGAAAGCATTTCATCATATCTCTTACTCTGAAACTTAAACGACGATGCATTTGAATTGCTTCTTCGAACTCTCTTAATTGGTTTGCACTTGGGAGCTCTCCCCAAATAAGAAGATAAGTAGTTTCTAAGAAACTGCTTTTGGCAGCTAATTCTGCAATTGGATAACCTCTATAATTAAGCTCGCCTTGATTTCCATCAATATCACAGATCGCCGATTGAGTAACTGGAACTCCTTCAAGCCCTGGCCTTAAGTCGAGGTTGCTTGCATTTTTTGATTTTTCTATAGCTTTATGCTCCAAAGCTTTCCATCAATAAAGATACTTCTTTTATTATTCTAAAATAAGTCATTTATCAGTACGACAACGCAGAATTATTAATTTATTGAGAGCATTCCCCTTAAACTTAAAGCTGTTTGCTCATTTTGATTATCTTCTCCAACGTTTAATTCTAAATGGCTTGCTTTCAGATTTGGATTTTTACTGATACCTATTTTTATTATTTGCCAAGGCTTCCAACTATTTAAGATGTTTTGAGTAGAGTCTTCTCCAAGAGACAATTTCTGGGTAATCACCATTTCTGGTTTCTCAACTATTTGATCCAGCTGACCTATTTGTTGATCCATTCGATCATCTTCATTTGTTTCTTCAAACATAGAAATATCATTTGCCCAGAAATTCATATTAGGCTTTTGAGATAAGATTAATTCAATTTTAGGCAATAATTCATAAAGAGATTCTTTTCGTTTAAAAATAAACTTTGACCATATAGTTATTACTTCATCTTTTAGCTTTAATATTGATTTATTGAAACCTTTACCCTCTAGATTTGAACCAACCTTCATTAATATGTCATCACCTTCAACTCCTAATAACCATCCTTTTTTATTAGTGCCAATAACCAATATATCTTTCTCCATGTCAACAATTAAATTTGATAAGGGTGATTCAAAATCTAGTAATGATTTTCTTAATATATCGCCGAACCATTTGGAGTAAATACCTGCTTTATCTATATCTAATAACTCCGCAGGCTTTGTAATAATAGCAATATTATCAAGGCTTAATTTTTTGTATTCAAATGGGATTAGATCATTATTATTTTTAGCTGCTATTAAATTGAACTTTTCGTTAAATTTAAAATAACTATCTAAGAATATTTTATTTTCTTCAGCTTTGATTGATGCTGCAAATCCACTAGGATTGATTTGTTCAACAACCAATTCAGGAATTTTGAAAAAGGAGTTAAGTGCTTCTGATGAAGAAGTTAATAATGCAGAACCGGCATCAAGATGATCTATTGTATCTTTCAACTCTGTATCGAAAAACTCACTTTCTCTTGAATCGGTTGAAACTTTGATTGCTTTTTCAATTACTTGCTTATCGGATGCAATTGCCAGCAGATTATTCTCCAATAGTGACATGGAAATTGACTTATCTTCATTGGTAAGATTCTGGCCTATTTCGTGTATTATATAGTGCTCTTCAAATTCTTCTTTTTGTATTTCTAATCCATTAGATCTTTGATTTTCCCAGTAGCTAGTTAGGAAATTTTCGGTTGCATCATCATTAATACCTTCTAAAGTTAATAACCAACCTTTTTTGTTAGCAATATCTCCATTATTTAAAATAGAAAGACTAAATCTAGGACTAATCCAGTTTGATAAGTCTTGTTCAAAATCTAGCCCTATTAATGCAAATAAACCATTTCGAAAAGCCTTACCTTTGCTTAGAGCTAGATTGCCTTTTTCTTGCTTTGAAAGTGATGCTATGTAGTTTGGTATTTGATTAGTATCTATATTGAAATGAATTGTGAGGTATGAATTCCTAGGAATATATTTACCAGAATCAGGGATCTCTACTTTTTGACTATTTAGTTTTAATGACTCTGTTATATTTGAATCTTTCCAAATTCCCAGTGTAGCTACCACTATGAGTACAAGAGCTAAACCTAAGCTGATAACGAAGGGGGCTACCTTCATATCTTAGATGACTTGGCTTAGTTCATCTTCTGTATAACCGATTAAAACTCTTTTAGCTCTATACAATAACGAAATGAATCAGAAAATTCCGTTAGACATTTCTCCAGAAGAATTGAACCATTGGATACTTGATGATTTCTCTAGGCTAATTCTTGTAGATGTTAGAGAAACAGAGGAATTGACTATGGCGCCTTTTTCTTACCAAGTATTGCATTTGCCATTAAGTGGATTCCTCGCTTGGTCTCAAACTTTTAGAGAAAACTTACCTCTTGAAAAAAAGATTGTGGTTATTTGCCATTCAGGTGTAAGAAGTTTGAATTTTGGCGTTTGGCTTTTAGAACAGGACTTTCGTTATCTAGTTTGGAATCTTAAAGGTGGAATAGATGCTTGGAGCCAGTCAGTAGATGATTCAGTCCCACGATATTAATTTTATGTTTGAAAAAAATCAATCCATATATTTCAGTTGTTTTGCGACCGTATTTACATCTTTATCGCCTCGTCCAGAACAATTAATAACTATTTCTGTCCCTTTTGCTAGTTCTGGACAAAGTTTTTCAAGAAATGCAAAAGCATGAGCAGTTTCTAATGCAGGAATAATGCCCTCTTTCTCACTGACTAGTTGAAGCGCAGTAAGTGCTTCTTGGTCAGTTATGGCTACATATTCTGCTCTCCCAATCTCGTTGAAGTAACTATGTTCAGGCCCAACTCCTGGGTAATCAAGCCCCGCACTGATGGAATGCGCTTCTTTTACTTGGCCATTAGCGTCTTGCAGAAGAAGACTCATGGCACCATGTAAAACACCTATGCGACCTTCTGTAATTGTTGCTGCATGACGGTTTGTATTGACTCCTTCTCCTGCAGCTTCTACTCCAATCATTCTTACTGATCTATCTTCAACAAAAGGATGGAATAAGCCCATTGCATTAGAACCTCCACCTACACAGGCTAAGAGAACATCAGGAGACCTGCCAAATGCTTTTTTGCATTGCTCTTTTGCTTCTTCTCCGATGACTGCATGAAAATCCCTTACCAGCATTGGATAAGGATGCGGTCCAGCAACTGATCCAAGAATATAGTGAGTAGATTCGACATTGGTGACCCAATCTCGAATTGCTTCACTAGTCGCATCTTTTAGTGTTGCAGTTCCAGCGGTTACAGGATGAACTTTGGCTCCGAGTAGTTTCATCCTGAAGACATTTAAGGCTTGCCTTTTCATATCTTCTTTGCCCATGTAAATAACGCATGCAAGTCCAAAACGCGCACATACGGTTGCTGTTGCTACACCATGTTGTCCTGCTCCAGTCTCAGCAATAATTCGTTTCTTGCCCATTCTCATAGCTAAAAGAGCTTGTCCTAAGGCATTATTTATTTTGTGAGCCCCTGTGTGATTTAAGTCTTCTCTCTTCAGCCAAATCCTTGGACCACCATTTTTGCCTTGATAGTGCTCGCTGAGCCTCTTAGCTTCATACAAGGGTGTTTCTCTACCTACATAAGTTTTTAATAAATGCGTTAGTTCTTGCGTAAAAGACTTGTCTTGCCAGGCTAATTTCGCAGCGTTATCTAGTTCAGTTAATGCAGGGATCAGTGTTTCTGGGACATATTGGCCTCCATAGCGACCGAATCTTCCTATAGAGGAGGGACGTGCAGAAATAACAAGATCATGATCTTTTGGTTGAGAAGGCACTTGGCTTGTCACCTGATGAAGAGGGAAGATATTTAATAGGTTAGAGACTTAAACGAAAATGCCTAAAGGAATTTGGCGAGAATTTGAAAATCCTGCACAAAATTCGAGTGAGGAAAAATCTTTAGATATCAAATCAAAGGTTGATAAATTAGTCAGAATTCAAAGGTCAAGAGGAGGTAGAGGGGGAAAAACAGTAACGGTTATTGCTGGATTAGATTTGAATGATATTGAATTACGAAAGCTTTTGAAGAAACTCAAAACTAAATGTGGTACTGGTGGAACAGTAAAAGCAGAAAATATTGAATTGCAGGGAGACCAGATCCAATCTGCAATGGAATTCTTAAAGAAAGATGGTTTTGATCCAAAGCAATCTGGTGGATAAATCTATAAAATGGATCCCATTAACATGTAAAAATTGTGATTGGAAACGCTTACACAATCTAAAAGAGAAATGACTACAAATTCATCAAATATTGTTTGGCATAAGGCTTCTGTCAATCGGGAGTCTATAGAGCAGAAAAGAAATCATAAAAGTGCCATTCTTTGGTTTACAGGGTTATCAGGATCAGGGAAAAGTACTTTAGCGAATGCTGTGAATGCAGCTTTGTTTAATAAAGGACTATCTACTTATGTACTAGATGGAGATAACATTCGCCATGGCTTGTGCAAAGATTTAGGGTTTTCTGATTCTGATAGGGAAGAGAATATTCGCCGCATTGGTGAAGTGTCCAAGCTATTTTTAGATGCTGGAATTATAGTTCTAACCGCTTTTGTCTCTCCTTTTCGTAGTGATCGGGACAAGGCGAGACGTTTGGTTAACGAAAATGATTTCGTGGAGATTTATTGCGCTGCGAACTTAGAGGTTTGTGAAGAACGTGATACCAAGGGTCTTTATGCAAAAGCAAGAGCAGGACAGATTAAAGATTTCACTGGCATCTCTAGTCCTTATGAAGAGCCTCAAAAACCAGAGTTGAAGGTTGATACTGGATTAAAGGGTTTAGATGAATCTGTCGACGATGTGATCAGTAAATTAATTCAGTTGAATATTTTTGAATAAAGACAGCTTAAATGTCGGCGATATATTTGGAGGCTCCAATGCCAATTAGCTTCTGATCTTTTGCTATAACTTCATTACGTAGTTTTTTTCTATATTTTGTTACTGCTGAGTTTATTGATGGGATTGCAGTTCCTAAGATTTGTGCTGCCAATAATCCTGCGTTTAAGCCACCGTTGATTGCAACTGTTGCAACTGGTATTCCTCCAGGCATTTGCACAATGGAGTATAAGGAATCAATACCTTTTAGAGTTTTGGTTGAAATTGGTACGCCAATAACAGGGATATTCGTAAGTGAGGCAACCATCCCTGGCAGATGAGCCGCTCCTCCAGCTCCAGCAATGATTACTTTGAGACCTTTATTTTCTGCTTCATCTGCGAATTCCATCATTTTATGAGGAGTCCTATGTGCTGAAAGTATTCGTGTCTCTACTTTGATACCAAAATCTTCTAGAATTTCAATGGCTGGTAGAAGTGAAGGTAAATCTGAATCGCTACCCATTATCACAGCTGCTAAGTTGCTAGGTTCAGCATTTGCTGAAGTCACGTTTTAGGAGGCAAGGTTCATTAATAATAATGACGAGAATTATAAATTCTGCATTAGCTCTTCGAACTATTCATTGACATGCGCAATTTAATCAATATTCGAATACCAGGACCATTGAATACACCTCTAAATGAAGAGTTGTGGTGGGTTCAGGTTGATAAAAATGATGAAATATGCTCCTTAAAACCAATGTTAGATAGAGCAGAGCCATCTCTTAAGAGTGAAGATTGGCAGGGTGATTTATTGAGCCCAAGAGGAGTAGACCTTCAAATCAATGGTGGGCTTGGCTTATCTTTTACAGATTTCAATGTTCAACAATTACCGCAGCTAAATGAATTATTGGATCTTCTTTGGAGTGATGGCGTTGAAGCGATTGCACCAACACTGGTCAGTTGTAGCATTTCATCTTTAAGAAACTCTTTAATGGCTTTTAGAGAAGCCAGAAAGCAAAGCTCTAATAGGAGATGCAAGTTGCTTGGAGCTCATATTGAAGGTCCTTTTTTGGCACCAACTTTTCAAGGAGCTCATGATCCTACTCAGATTTGTTTGCCAAGCTTGCATGCTTTAAATGAAAGAATTAGAGGGTTTGAAGAGGAAATCGCTCTAGTTACTCTGGCTCCTGAGTTAGAAGGCTCTACAGAAGTTATACGAAAATTAAATGAACTGGGAATTCTTGTTTCATTGGGGCATTCCGCAGCAAATACTGAACAATGCAAAGCTGCTTTTGATTTAGGTGTCAGCATGATTACCCATTGCTTCAATGCAATGCCTGAAATAAATCACAGAGAGCCCGGCCCTGTTGGCGTTGCCCTTTTGCAAGATGAAATTGCGTTGGGATTAATAGCGGATGGCGTCCATGTGCACCCTAATGTGGCGTTGATCCTGCATAAGTTGGCTGCTAATCGACTATTTTTAGTTAGTGATGCTTTGGCTCCTTATGGCTTGCAAGATAAATGTTTTAAATGGGATCAAAGGTTTTTATACATTGAAGAGGGTTCATGTAGATTGGGAGATGGCACTTTGGCTGGAACAACTTGTCCTTTGTTGAACGGCTGCATAAAACTTGCCAAATGGACTGGAAACCCTTCTTCCGCTATCTGGGCAGCAACAGTTTCTCCTAGACTGTTATTTCAAAAAGGGAAAAAAATTCAGGAATTCTTTATTGGACGTTCTTTAAAGGAATTATTGAGATGGCAGTTTCATTTGGAATCTAATTTACTCAATTGGAAGCCAGCTGAGTAGTATCGTCGTCTATCAATCTTTTTTTCAATGAAAGAGGAAGGTTTACAAGAACAAAAGCAGTCTGAGAAGGCTGAAGTCTTGACTTATTTTAATGGGACTGGTTTTGAAAGGTGGAATAGAATTTATAGCAATAGTGATGATGTTAATAAGGTGCAACGGAATATTCGAATAGGGCACCAAAAAACTGTTGATGATGTGCTTTCTTGGATTAAAGAAGCTGGTGGAATAAGTGAACAATCATTTTGCGATGCAGGATGTGGTGTCGGGAGCCTTTCTTTGCCTCTTTTATCATTGGGAGCTGCTTCTGTTGCAGCAAGTGATATTTCAGACGCAATGGTTGCAGAGACTAAGCGAAGAGCAAAATTAGCTGGGTTGGATTTAACTCGAGTGATTTTTACAACTTCTGATTTAGAGAGTTTGAATGGTTTGTTTCATACTGTAATTTGCCTGGATGTATTTATTCATTACCCACAGAAAGCAGCTGAAGAAATGGTGCGACATTTATGTAATTTAACTGAGAATAGGCTAATAGTAAGTTTTGCACCATATACTCCATTGCTAGCTTTGTTAAAGACAATTGGTCAATTTTTCCCTGGCCCAAGCAAAACTACAAGAGCTTATATTCTTAGAGAAAAAGGAATAGTGAATGCAGCATTTCAATGTGGCTTTAGAGTTAAACAAAGAAAACTTAATCAAGCACCTTTTTATTTTTCGCAATTAGTTGAATTTGAAAAAATAAAATAGTTTTTAAGTTACAAGGTGATTCTCAAGTGCATATCTTACTAATTCTGTTCTACTTGAAGTTCCTGTTTTTATGAATAGTCGACTGACGTACTTCTCTACATTCCTAATAGATGTTTCTAATTGCCTTGCTATTTCCTTATTCATAAGTCCTTCTGCAACAAGTTGAAGAACACTTGCCTCTCTAGGAGTAAAGCTTGGAAGAATTAGATCTTTTCTTGCTGAATTTGTATCGTTCTGAGTCAGCATCGATTTGATCTCTGTAATTTGTTTAGCCATTTGACCAACATCTGTATCTGCAAAACGTGCGGCTTCTGCTAGTAAACGTTCTTGCCGCCTTACTACATTCTTGACTCTTGCAACTAACTCATCAGGATTGAATGGTTTCGAAATGTAATCATCAACTCCCGCTTCATAGCCCTGAGTTCGGTCTAATGTCATCCCCTTTGCAGTTAGAAAAATCACAGGTGTTCCGCCAAGACGTTCGTCTGAACGAAGTTTTTTTAGGAGCTCGAATCCATCACATCGAGGCATCATTACGTCAGTAATTACAACATCGGGCATCATTTGAGTTGCTTTTTGCAAGCCATCTTCTCCATCAATTGCAGTCGTAACATCAAAGCCTTCATCTTTTAAGTAGGCTTGTACAGCTGTTCTAATACCAGGCTCATCATCTACTAGTAAGATACGAGCTTTTTCTTGATTTTCTGGATTTTGAGCTAGTAGTTCTTCCATTAAATTTAGTATTGAGGCTTTGAGACTTGTAAAGCAATATCATCCAGGATATTGATGTTTGGTTGACTTTCACGAATGAGTTAATGAAGACTACGCCACTAGCTTTTGATTATCAATCAACTACACCTTGCTCTGAAGAGGTGTTGAAGGCCATGTCCCCTTACTGGACTGAGGTTTGGGGAAATCCTTCAAGTAAACAGAATCGCCTCGGCCTTAATGCGTCAGCAGCTATAACTGTTGCAAGAGATAAATTAGCAGCTCTGCTGGATGTTCCCTCTAAGCAACTAATTTTTACCAGCGGTGCTACTGAAGCCAATAATTTGGCCTTGCTTGGTCATGCAAGGGCCAAAGCTTTGGAATATGGGAGACCTGGTCATTTGATCACAATATCTACGGAGCATCACGCTGTAATTCAGCCGTTGAGACAATTGCAAAAAGAAGGTTTTCGTGTTACGGAGTTAACTCCTAATTCCGATGGAATGATTACTTTAGATAGTTTGAAGAATGTGTTTTCAGAGGATACTTTTTTGGTGAGTGCAATGGTTGCTAATAATGAAATTGGAGTGCTTCAACCTATTCCCGAAATTGCTTCTTTATGTAAATCTCGTGGAATTACTTTCCATTCAGATGTTGCACAAGGCTTTGGAAATGTTCCAATTGATTTTAAGAAGATAGGCATTGATTTTGCAAGCATTAGTGGTCATAAACTCTATGGTCCCAAAGGTATTGGACTATTAATTGCTAATGAAACTTGTAGTCTCATGCCTTTACAATGGGGAGGTAATCAAGAGAATGGAATTAGGGCTGGAACTCTTCCCGTACCTTTAGTGGTTGGATTTGTGAAGGCCGCAGAACTTGCAATTGAACACTTAGATGTTCATTACAAATATCTTAAAGATCTTCGAGATCAACTTTGGCAAGGTTTAAATAATGAAATTCCTGATCTGATCATTAATGGTTCGTTGGAAAGGAGATTGCCTAATAATTTAAATTTCACGGTAGGTGGGGTCATTGGCTCTCTTTTACATAAACAATTAAGACCCCTCATCTCTTGTAGTAGTGGTTCTGCATGCAGTAATGGATCTCCTTCCCATGTGCTTATTTCTCTTGGAAGGACAATTCAGCAGGCTGAGGCATCATTGCGTCTTAGTGTCGGTCGCTCAACAACATTAAAGGATGTCGATATAGCTGTACAAGCTATTTCAAATGTGGTGCGAAAATTACGTGGATAATAGACATCTTAAGCTTTCATTGCTATTCGAAATTTGGCACTTCTGCTACGAATATTCAATAATTTCTCTTCAGCGCTTGCAACAATTGGTTTACGAGTGATTCTCTCTAAACGTTCATCCTTCATAAACGAATGTTTGACTAATCTATCTTCAAGAGAATGAAAACTAATTATTCCTATAAAACCTCCTGGCAACAGCCAATTTGGTGCTTCTACCAACAGCTTTTCTAAAGCTTCTAGTTCATTGTTAATAGCTATTCGTAAAGCCTGAAAAGTTTTAGTCGCAGGATGAATGCGTCTATTGCGAAACTTTGCTGGATAGCAACTTGCGATTGTGGAAGCAAGAGAAGCTGTCCCTGCATAAGGGTTATTGGCCAAAAAATCTTGTTTTATGCGTCTTGCTATACGTCTTGAGAATCTCTCTTCACCAAATTTATAGATTAAATCAGCGAGAGCTTTTTCATCAGTTTCTTGTATTAATTTTGCAGCTGTAAGATCTTTTTGAGGGTTCATTCGCATATCTAATGGTCCATCTAAACGGAAACTAAACCCCCTTTTTGCTTCATCAATTTGTGGACTACTGACCCCTAGATCAGCAAAAACAAATGAAACTTTTTCTTCTGGAACAAAGTCAGCAAAATTTGATGCAAGAATTTTGACTCTTGAACCATAATTTTCTAGTCGATCTGTGGCTGCACTGATAGCTGTTGGGTCTTGATCTAAGCCAATTATGTGAAGATTTGGATAGGTTTCGAGGACTAATGATGCATGTCCCCCTCCGCCAATAGTTGCATCAATTAGCTTCCCTTTTGTCAGTAAGGTTGCTGGAAGTTGGCTAATTGCATCTATTACTTCTCGAGAGAGAACAGGTGTGTGTTTGAACTTAGATGTGACAATCCTTGATTCTTCTTTCATAAGTAGTTCCTAATATCTAAGTGTCTCTGTAAATGTTTGGCCCCATGACGCAGCTGGAAACTCGAACGGAGCCAATGGTGGTCAATTTTGGCCCTCATCATCCTTCAATGCATGGTGTTCTGCGTTTAGTAGTCACACTTGATGGAGAAGATGTAATTGATTGTGAGCCAGTAATTGGATATCTACATCGTGGCATGGAGAAAATTGCTGAAAATAGAACAAATGTGATGTTTGTTCCTTATGTAAGTCGTATGGACTATGCGGCAGGAATGTTTTATGAGGCAATTGTTGTCAATGCGCCTGAACGTTTAGCAAATATCTCTATACCTAAGCGTGCAAGTTATATTCGTGTCTTGATGTTGGAATTAAATCGGATCGCTAATCACCTTCTTTGGTTAGGACCATTTTTAGCAGATGTCGGCGCTCAAACTCCCTTTTTCTATATTTTTAGAGAGCGTGAAATGATTTATGACCTTTGGGAGGCAGCAACTGGCCAAAGGTTAATCAACAATAACTTCTTTAGAATAGGAGGAGTTGCTTGTGATTTGCCATGGGGGTGGCTTGAGAAGTGTAGGGATTTTTGTAATTGGTTTGCCCCAAAGATTGATGAATATGAAAAACTTATTACTAATAACCCAATTTTCAGACGCCGTATTGAAGGGTTGGGGGCAATCTCTAAAGAACAAGCACTTAATTGGAGCTTGTCTGGGCCAATGTTACGAGCATCAGGTGTCCCTTGGGACTTGAGGAAGGTTGATCAATATGAATGTTATGACGATTTTGATTGGAATGTTGCATGTGAACAGGAGGGTGATTGTTTTGCTAGGTACAGAGTAAGAATTGAGGAGATGCGCCAATCTTTAAAGATTTTACGTCAGGCATGTGACTCTATCCCTGGTGGACCTACCGAGAATCTTGAGGCTTCTCGACAGGCAGAGGGAAAAAATAGTCCTTTTGTAGGATTTGACTATCAGTACGTTGCTAAGAAGGTTGCACCAACTTTTAAGATCCCCAATGGTGAGCTGTATACACGCTTAGAATCAGGCAAGGGAGAAATAGGTGTTTTTATTCAAGGGAATAATGATGTCACACCTTGGAGATTTAAAATACGTGCTGCTGATTTAAATAACCTACAAATTCTCCCTCATATTTTAAAAGGTGCGAAAGTAGCGGATATTATGGCCATTCTTGGCTCGATAGACGTTATTATGGGTTCAGTAGATCGATAATTATGTTGTCATCTACTAATCCTAAAGATTGGCTATTTTTAGAACGCATTGCTCGCTTTGGGGATACTGATGCTGCAGGTGTTATTCACTTTTATCATTTATTAAGCTGGTCCCATGAGGCTTGGGAAGAAAGTTTGCAGGTTTTTGGACTCAAGGCAATAGATATTTTTCCTTCTCTAGTAGATATAAAGTCTTTGATTCCTATTGCTTTACCAATTGTGCATTGTGAGGCAGATTTTATGGCTCCTATTCGGATAGAAGATCACTTAGACATTGAATTATCCCCGTTGAGATTAGATACTGGTTGTTTTCAAGTTAAATATGGTTTTAAAAAAGGTAAAAATATAGTCGCACATTCTTTAATCAGACATCGTGCAATTCATACTGAGTTACGCCACCCTTGTGACTTACCTGAGCCAATTGATCGTTGGTTAGAAGCATCCTCCTGAAGGAGAGGGATTAGATCTCTTTAGTGTTTAACCAAGACTGCCATTTCTTTATTTCCCATTTGCCTAAGGGATTAGTTGATAGTTCAGGACAGTTGTGCCATGCAATTGGTCTTTCAACAGAAGACCAATTTGCAACAATTTCCTTTAGTTGATGGAATAGCTCGAATGAATTAATTTTCTCTTGTGAAGTTTGAAACTTTACAAGTGCCTCTAATCTTTCTCCCCACTCCTCATTCTTTTTAGGTACGAGTAAAATATTGTCTATAGGAAGACCTCTCTTTTTAGCATCATTCAGCAGAAGAGTTTGAAGTTGTTCAGGAAAAATAGTCTCTCCTCCAGAATTTATGGCAGTATCTCTTCTTCCGACAATTTTTAATTGTTGGATATGATCACGAATAGTTAGTTGTGCGGCATCTCCTGATTCCCACCAACCATCTTTATTTGCAATTGATTGAAGGCTTCCATCTGCATTGAGTAGGTTGGCTAGTCTTTTTGTACGAACATGCAACGCATTTGATTGTTCAAGTTTTAATTCAATATCCTCTAATGCCTCTCCTACGGAGTCTATGCCTAATAAAAAATCATTTGGGTTTTGGGCTGTTACCATTGCCGCAGTTTCAGTTGCTCCATAGCATGGTGCTAAACGAATTCTTAGACTCCTTGCTTTTGCGGCTAGGTTGTCTGAAATAGAAGCACCCCCGATCCATATAACAGAGAATAATTGTAAACATTTAACCCCTGAAGAGTCATCAATGAGGCGAGAGAGTTGAGTTGGCACTAACGATGTAAGCAGCGGTCCTGTATTCATAGAAATCATGCTATGGATTGCCATTTCTAGTTGTCTTGGAAGATGCATCATGCTTGGCTTGATCCAAAGATGCTCTGCCCCCCAGCAAAGGCTCCTCCACCAAGGTAGTAATCCACTTACATGGTGAAGGGGTAACGTGTTTACGATATTGCACTGTCTAGGCTCTATTCCTTGAGCTCTTAGCCACTGGGCTGTTGCGAACGCAGACATATTTAGATTGCTACAAGGGTGTAGACATTGCTTATGTCCATTCAGACTTCCTCCACTCCTAACAATTACCCCAGTTTCTTTAGCTAGAATATCCTTTGTTATAAGCTTTTCGTTTTCATCTCCATCAGCTAGTAATTGAACCCACTTTCCAGCATTTAGGTTATACTTAAGCTTCTGGGAGCATTCTTCTAGCTTATTACGATCGCAGAAGATTGCCGTAACTTTTTTCATGCTGCTTCCCAAACTGTCCTTGGGTTTTTGTTAAATAGAGGACTACTTGGTAACCAACCTGGGGCAAGCCCAGGTTGAGTAGGCGTAGAACTTTCTTGTTGCAATGCTGCTAGATGTTCGACCCATCGTCGACCGATTCCTGTTTCAAAAGAAGTGCTTATAACTCGATAACCTGTTTTATTAGTTAATTCTTTCAGTAAAATCCTAGGATCTCCTTCTAATACTGGCCTACGAATCTGCCAGCTTTTCCAGGTCTTGCGCAAAGATGGCGTTTTGATTAGGGATTCATCAAGAGCTACAGGAATGTATTGGGCGAGCTCTTCTAAGCCTTCAATATCTCCTACAGGAAGAGGTTGCTCTAGCCATTCTAGCCTTGGCTCTTGATGCAATTCTTGGGCCCATTCTTTAGCTTGATTTCGATTCCAACCACAATTTGCGTCAATTCTTAAAAGTGCGTCATTTGGTAATTTTTTCAAGATTTTTTGGAGGAGAACTGATTCAACTTCATTTGAGTAATTAGCAACCTTCCACTTAAAAGTTAGTGCTTTTGTGCAATTATCATATTGATTTTCAAGAGTGTAATCCAGGCACCTGAGCAATTCTAATTCATTGCTGGGCAATAAAACTGCTGATGAAGAAACTGGCAGCCATTTTTGTTTTGTACCATCCCCAATTAGACAGTTCATTTCAGCGAGCGCCGCTCCAAATGCAAATCCTATGGGACCTGGCCATGTTTTAATTTGACTCTCTAAACTCTCTTTGGTTGGTGAGCTACCAAGCTTTGCAAGTATCTTTTTGCATTGATTTACTTCTGAAGAATTTAGTGGAGAAATTTCTCCCCATCCAACTCGATTGTCTTGATCTTGAAGTTTTATGAGCCATCCTTCTTTTCTGGTAATAATTTGCTGAGATGTTTGGATAGGTTTCAGCAGATGAAACGAAAAAGGTTTGATTTCTAATCTTAGTTCCATAAATTATGTCAGTTCCTCAGAATGTATTTAAATACTTACCTAGGGCTAAACCCACGCTCAAACCAATGCCATTTAGAGCTTGAAAACGTAAAGCCATAAATTTACTTCCACTAATCAATGTGGGTTGATTGTGGTGTTTCTTAAGTAGATGTATGAGTGTTATCGCAGGAGGTACTCCAATTATCCCTAGGAAGGCAGTAATTGGCCATTTGCCTAAAAATATTGGAATCCATTCAAGGCTAAGACTTAGCCCAATAAACCATGGAATAAGTTCAGCTGCTTTTTGTGTACCTATACGAACTAATAATGTTTTTTTCCCGTGAGCTGAATCTTCTCTGACTTGATGGAAATTGGCGCAAAACAGAACTAATGATGTTGCTACTGCAGGACCTGCACCAAGCAACGTGGCTGTTCCCCAAGGGATTGAATTTACATTGCTTGAGTAAGGTGCAAGGACTAAGAGGGCTGCAGCTGTTGCTAAAGGGCCAAATGCAATCCAGCATAACGGTTCCCCCCACCCTTGGTAGCCAAGTCGAAATGGAGGACCTTGATATAAATAGCCTAGGCAACAGCTGCCTATTACTAAGAGGAAAACTGCAAAGTGACTTTTTAATGCGAGCATTAGAATTAATGCAAGACCTAAGGCAAGCATGCAATAAGCGAGATTGCGAATAAGCTTGCGTTTGCCAGTTAGTGCTACAACTGAATGAAGCTTGAATTCATCTATCCCTGTCGATGCGTCAAAAAGATCGTTTGTTAGGTTCTCCCAAATTAAAAGCAAAATAGATGCAAGCAGAAAACCTAGAAGGTGATCGATGCGAATAATTTCGCCTGTTCCATGCTTCCAGCCTGCGGCCAATATTATTGGCATAATTGCGACTGAATAGAGTGGCCATTTAATTGCTTTTTTCCATAATTTCTTTCTGCTGTTTCTTGAAGAATGAAGTGATGCAACAGCATTTTTGTCTTTCATAGGATTTTGAGCTCCCGCTCCTAGTCTGAATTACGATTTATCTATTTGATTAGTCTCTTTCATCATTGCCCAAATCAGCCATGAAGACTAGTCTCACTTTCAGTGAAATTCTTCAAGTTTCTTTAAGAAACTGGGCTTTAAGGCGATCTGATGAGTGTGTCTTAAGTCTGGCATTACCAATAAATACTGTTGATCCAGTTAATTCCTTAACTGTAATTGCTGATCAGTTGCAATTTAGCTTTCTTTGGGATCAGTTGCCTGGTCTTTCTATGGCTGCTTCAGGTCAATGCCAAAATTTTGATTTAATTGGTCCTCGGAGATTTGAATTAGCACAAAGGTTCAGTGATGAGACTCTTGAAAGGTTGATTGATTTATCCCCTGAGTCTCCTAATCATGCGAAGCCTAGGGTTTTATTCAAATTTACTTTCTTTGAGCAAGCTGCTCATAATAAAAAGGTGGTTAAAAGTACTCCTGGCGTTCAGGCAGTACTCCCTCGCTGGCAATTGGCCCGTCAAGCTGGGAGTTGCTGGTTAAGATTGAATGCTGTAGTTGCTAATGAAACTGATGTAAGAGATTTTGTAGAGCAATTATGGTTGATGCGTCAAAAGGTTAATGGATCAATATCAGCTTTCGACAAGGTTCCCAAGCTAATGAAAATAGATTTAACGTTACCAGTCTCTCAGACCTGGCAGAAAAGTTATCGATTAGCACTTGAAAAAGGTATTGATTTAGTTAATTCTGGTGAATTGAATAAATTGGTTCTTGCAGTTCGACAGTTGGTCTTGCTTAATAAGCCTTTAGATCATCTTGCATTACTTACTAGTTTGAGAAGATATCAAAAGGGAAGTTGCCGTTTTCTTTGGAAGCGTTCTCATGATGAATCATTCTTTGGAGCTTCGCCCGAACGATTGTTAAGTATCAAGAAAACTATTTTGCAAACTGATGCTCTTGCAGGTACAGCAGGTTGTCATGATGAAGGGTGGGATTTGCTTAGGTCTGATAAAAACTTAAGAGAGCATGAATTAGTTGTTTCATCCATAACTAATCAATTGATTGAGAAAGGCTTAGATCCAATCCGTCTTAGACCTCCTCGATTAGCAAGGCACGGCCATCTCATTCACTTACATACGCCATTAAAAGCTTCCTCAAAAGGCCTTTCTGCTCTTGAATTGGTCGAAACATTACACCCCACCCCTGCGGTTGCTGGCTTGCCAAGAAGTAAAGCAATGAAATGGTTAAGAACTTTGGAACCTTTTGATCGTGAATCTTATGCTGCCCCTATTGGATGGGTAGATAATCTTGGTAATGCCGACTTTAGAGTTGCTATTCGATGCGGATATACGAAAGGTAGTCATTTGTTCTTAATGGCTGGAGCAGGATTGGTTAAAGGATCATTGTTAGAGAGTGAGTTACATGAAGTTGAATTGAAATTGGCTGTTTTGGCTGATCAGTTAGAGCTTAATTCCTCTCCTCAAGGGAAATCTCTTAGTAGACGTTCTATTACTTGATCTGCAAGTGGAACACATGCTAAACGCTCTACTTCTCTAATGCCTGTAGGACTGGTGACATTGATTTCACTTAACATTCCTCCAATTACATCAATGCCTACAAAGAAGAGACCTTCGCTTTTTAATGAAGCTCCTAATTCTTCACAAATTTCTTGCTCTCTAATTGAAAGTGTTGTGGCTTCAGCTTGACCACCTAGAGCTAGATTACTTCGGAAATCTCCTTCTTTGGGCTTACGATTAATGGCGCCTAAAGGATCTCCATTGACTAATAAAATTCGCTTGTCTCCTTCAATTACCTTTGGCAGAAACTTCTGCATCATTACAGGCATTTGCTCTTGTGATGTAACCAATTCCAACAATGCATCAAGTCCTGCCGCTGCATCTCCTATTCGAATTACCCCTTGCCCTCCTTTTCCACCAAGCGGTTTTAAAACGACCTCTCCTTGCTCATGAGCAAATTCTTTTAATTCATTAACTCTACTAGCAACAAGTGTAGGTGCCATTAGGTTACTAAACCTGAGTGCACCAAGTTTTTCGTTCCATGCTCTTAGAGATGATGGTTTATTTAGAACAAGAACTCCATTGCGCTCTGCAACTTCCAATAAATGGGTTGCGTATAAAAAGGCTTCATCTACTGGAGGATCTTTACGCATCCAAATACAATGAAATTCATTGAGGGAAAGATTGCGTGGTTCACCAAGTGTTAACCAAGGCTCCGGAATTATAGTTTTAGCTACTACACCTGCTTTAGCACCTTTTGCTTGAAGATCTGAAGGAGTGCAAACCCAGCTTTCAATAGATGCACGATAACAAGCTTCTATTAAGGCTGCTGAAGAATCTTTAACAGGATTAATTAGCTCGATTGGGTCAAGGACAAATAACTGCTTCATGCTTTTATTTGCCTTGTTTAATCAGTTTGTCTAATTGACCGGTACTTTCCAATGAATAAAGTTCGTCGCAGCCTCCAATACCTTCATCGTTAATAAAAATTTGTGGAACGGTCTTACGACCATTTGCTCTGTCGACCATTATTGATCGTTTTTCTTGGTCACCATCGATTGAGTACTCTTGATAATTTATTCCTTTTTGATCGAATAATGCTTTTGCTCTAATGCAAAAAGGGCAGTATTGCCATGTGTAAATCTCAACTTTTGCCATGAACTCAATGCTTACTTGCTGATTATCTTAACTATGATTGTTATGCTGGGATTTTTTAGTAGTTTTAGAGGTTTACGTTGTGCATGATCTGATTGACTTTAAAAGGTCTATTTCTTTACTGAGTGATCGCCTGAGCAATGCTCAGGACTGTCTTTGACGTACCGGCCTTAAATGCAAGGAAGTTGGATCTTGAGCAGATTGCAGCTCAAGCTGACTTTTGGAACGATCAACAGAAAGCTAAAAAACAAATGCGCCTATTAGATGAGGTTAGGCATCAATTAAATAAATTAATAGAATGGCAGAACATTCTCCAAGATGCTAACGCTGTCTTAGAACTAAATGATTTTGAGCAAGATGATGAATTACTTACAGAGGCTCAAAATGGTTTGAATAAATTAGAAGCAGAACTGGATCTGTGGGAACTAGAAAGGCTTTTGAGTGGTCCTTATGACAAGGATGGAGCAGTCTTGGCAATAAATGCTGGGGCTGGAGGGACAGATGCACAAGATTGGGCGCAGATGCTTTTGAGAATGTATACACGATGGGCCGAGGCACATGGTATGAAAGTTAAGCTAAATGAACTTTCTGAAGGTGAAGAAGCAGGAATCAAAAGTGCGTCTATTGAGATAGAGGGACGCTATGCATATGGGTATTTACAACATGAGAAAGGCACTCATCGCTTAGTGAGAATCTCGCCTTTTAATGCCAACGGGAAACGTCAGACTAGTTTTGCAGGAGTAGAGGTCATGCCTCAACTTGATGAGGATGTTCAACTAGAGGTTCCTGAAAAAGATTTAGAGATAACTACAAGTCGATCTGGTGGGGCAGGAGGGCAAAATGTTAATAAAGTTGAAACTGCGGTCCGCATTCTTCATATACCAACAGGTTTAGCAGTTCGTTGTACTCAGGAACGTTCTCAGCTTCAAAATAAAGAGAAGGCTATGGCGCTTTTAAAAGCAAAATTGATGGTAATTGCTCAAGAACAACGTGCTGCAGAGATTGCAGATATTCGTGGTGACATGGTTGAGGCCGCTTGGGGAAACCAGATTAGAAATTATGTTTTCCACCCTTATCAGATGGTGAAAGACTTGCGTACTGAGAAAGAATCTACTGATGTTGAGGGAGTTATGAATGGTGATTTAGATTTATTTATTCAAGCTCTCCTATTAAAAGGAATTGACAAACAAGATCATCAATTTGAGAGTGAAGATTAATGAACAAAAATCTCATTTCGACCAAAACTTCCGATAAGAAAGCCCCTTCATCAAGCTTTGTGAAATTAGCTATGAAGAATATGGTCCGCAAAGGCAATCAAAGTTTGTTTCACTTTTCTTTGACTGCTGTAGGGTTTCTTGGCTTCATTTTGCTACTTGCATTTTTTGTTAGACCATCTGTTCCTCATTGATTATGAAGATAGAGCAGCCTTTAAGTTCCGAGGCTTTAAGTCTTGATCTTGCTTTCAGCAGCTGTATCCCTTTTACAGTTAAAGATCATATTGATGAAGAGAGCAGAAGCCTTCTAACAGATTTAAATACTTGGCAATTTACTTTGACAAAATGGATTTATTTTGTAAGAGAGAATCCTCAATTAACTTGTCCAGAACTTGTCCGGACAAACAACTCTTTAAGTCTAGGGTTAGTATTTACTGATGATTCAGCGATTGCAGAATTAAATAAGACATGGAGAAAGAAAAATACGCCAACAGATGTGCTTTCATTCGCAGCACTTGAAGGAGACTTCTTTCCACCTTCAAGTGCTGCTTTAGAGTTAGGGGATATTTTTGTTTCAGTGGAGACTGCTGTTCGTCAAGCAAGTTTTTATAATCAATCATTAGGACAGGAACTCAGATGGTTGGTCAGTCATGGGATTTTGCATTTGCTTGGGTGGGATCATCCTTGTGCAGAAAGTCGTAGCAATATGTTGACTTTGCAAGAAGAGCTAATCAAAATAAAAGATCAAATGCCGTCTAATAAATCTGTTAAACTTGATTAATAGATGAAACTTTATAATCAAAAAAAGAATATTGAGCAAGTTCCAGATTTATCTGACCATATAAATAACTCTTCTAGGAGAATTTCCTGGAAAATCTCAAAAGATTTGCCTTCAAGTTTTCAATTTGCTGCGAAAGGTATTGGATATGCATTTAAGAGTCAAAGAAACTTTCGTATTCATATTTTCATTGGTTTAATAGTTGCATCTTTTGCTATCTGGTTAGAGCTACCCTTGATTCATCTTGCAATCATTGCTAATACTATTGGTGTTGTTTTGATATTGGAATTAATTAATACATCTATTGAAGCAGTGGTTGATCTATCTATTGGTAGGCGTTTTCATCCTTTGGCGAGAATTGCTAAGGATTGTGCGGCAGCCTCTGTATTAATTGGATCAATGACTGCATTAATTATTGCTATTCTCTTGATAGTTCCCTCAATTTTAGACAAATTTGGGGCATAGAAATTGTAACCCCATGCTTTTAGTTATTGACAATTATGACAGCTTTACCTTTAACCTTGTGCAGTACTTTGGTGAGCTCTCTGGAACATATCCCTTAGCAAAAGAGATTTTAGTAAGACGCAATGATGAGATTTCCATTTCTCAAATAAAGGCTCTCAAACCTGCTGCAATAGTTCTTTCTCCTGGACCAGGAGACCCTGATCAATCTGGAGTGTGCTTAGATATTTTAAATGAATTATCTAGCAATCAACCTATTCTTGGGGTTTGTTTAGGCCATCAGGCAATTGCTCAAACTTTTGGAGGCAAAATCATTAGAGCTAAGGAACTCATGCATGGAAAAACATCTAAGGTTTTTCATCATGGCACGGGTATCTTTTCAGGATTGTCAGACCCTCTTGTTGCGACTAGATATCATAGCTTAATTGCTGATAGAGCCTCTTTGCCTAAGTCTTTGGAAGTTACTGCTTGGCTAAAAGATGGCACAATAATGGGACTACGCCATAAAGACTTCCAAAATTTGTATGGAGTACAGTTTCACCCTGAAAGCGTACTGACTGAATCTGGACATCACTTGCTCGGTAACTTTTTAGGATTGGCTGAGGCCTAACTATTCTTGTTTTGTATGATCACTAAATTTTTGCGATTTCAATCGATTTTCCAGCAAGTATCCATGTCTTTTGCAATGGTGTTTAGTTTAAGTGCACAAGGTTTTGCTGAGGTATTAGAGATTAAGAGTTTTGGCCATAGTTCTTTTTTAATTAGAGGTG
This sequence comes from Prochlorococcus sp. AG-402-G10, assembly GCA_003279445.1. Lineage (GTDB taxonomy): Bacteria > Cyanobacteriota > Cyanobacteriia > PCC-6307 > Cyanobiaceae > Prochlorococcus_E. The sequence goes on along the minus strand of QCHT01000007.1, from coordinate 47,285 downwards.
GAGGTCATTCGGTTTTGTTAAATCCTTTTAAGGCAGTCGGATGTGCAAAGGGATTGAGAGAACCCAATGTTATTCCAGACATTGTTCTTGCAAGCTCTGAGTTGGCTGATGAAGGTTACTGGAGAAAGGAAGGTGTTTTTTTTGTTAAACCTGGTTCATATCGGATTCGAGGCTTAAGCTTGGAAGGTTTTTCTACTGCACATGACCATGTAGGAGGGAGAAGATTTGGCTATGGAACATTTTGGCAATGGACACAGGGAGGCATAAACTTTGCTCACCTAGGAGGTATTGCAGGTTCTTTAGAGCCTCAAGATAAATTGCTTTTAGGTCGGCCTGATGTCTTGTTTATAGGTGTTGGAGGAGGTGCAAAGGTGTTTACAGCTAAAAAGGCTGCCAAAATAGTTGAGGAATTGAACCCTAGAATTGTGATTCCGGTGCAATATATCCGTAGAAAAAAGCCTTCTAATTGTGATCAGACAGATATTCAGCCTTTTTTAGATGTAATGAAGAACCTTGAAACGATAAAATCAGGTACAAACTATCGACTCCCAAGCAAACTACCTGAGAGGACAATCATTAATTTAATGAAGTAACTTAGCTGCTTTTTTATACATATCTAAAAATAATTTCATTTGATCAGTTGTACCAATACTGACTCTTAATGAGCCATCTATTAAATGTTTGTTCTTCATATTTCTAACGAGAATACCTGAAGTCTTAAGATGCTCTTCTATTGCTATTGGGTTTTGATCCGGCCAGAGTAAAAAGTAATTACCAGAATTTAGATGATGATGTATTTTCTCTTTTGATAATTCTTTTTTTATCCATGATCTAGCTTTTAAGACCTCGGCTACATAATTATCGATATAGACTTGATCCCCAAGTGCTGCAAAAGCAGCTGTTACTGCAAAGCTGTTAATGTCATATGGACCAGTTACTCGATTGATACGATCAATTACTTCCGGATGACCTATTGCAAAGCCTATACGTAGTCCTGCTAGGCCTGAGGTCTTAGAAAGAGATCTCAGCACAATAAGGTTAGGTGTTTGGTCAAAATTAACTATTGGAATAATGCTATCTCCTAAAAATGCCTCGTAAAGCTCGTCAATTACTATTAGTGTTTGTGGTGACTCTTGTGCTAATTGAATAATCTTCCTTGCCTCTAAACTGGTTCCTGTTGGGTTATTCGGATTACATATGATTAAAATTTTTGGCTTTAGGTTTCTTAGAGATAGGGAAATTTGGTTTAAAGGAAAATTAAAGCTTCTACCTTCGTATGGAATTTCAATTATTTTCATCCCTTGCATATTTGCACATGGATTATAGTAACCAAAGGTAGGAGTTGTTGTTAAGAATATTTTTCCACGGTCGCCATAGGCATAAAAAATAGAATGTATTGCCGCATCTACACCATTAAAGATAGCTATTTGATTAGGAACAATAGAACCTAAACTCAAGGAGGCATTTAGATTGTTGGCAAATGCCTTCCTTAATCCTTTGTATTCAGGATATACAGCGATTTCTTCTGAGGTAATATTACGAATAGCTTCTATTACTTTTGGACTAGGACCAATCGTATTTTCATTAAAATCCAGCCGCAGAAGCTTTCTGCGGCCTTCTAAAGGTGCTGAGTATGCATTCATTCCCTCTATCTCCAAACGAGCTTTAGGAATCTCTGGGGAACATGGGTTAACAGATATCATCACATTCTCTCCAATGTTGAAATACCTAAGAGGCTTAATCCTTTTTTTAGAATATCTCTTGTTAGTTGGCATAGAACTAGCCGAGAGGATCTTTCTGGTTCCTTTGCTTTTAAAACAGGTATTTGATCGTAAAATCGATTAAACTCTTGACTTAATTCAAATAAATAACTACATAATCGATTAGGCAATAATTCTTCTTCGACAGCTAAAATGACTTCATCAAATTTCAATAGTTCTCGAATTAATCTCCATTCTCCAGGCTGGTTATATTTTAGGGACTTTTCTGTGGTGCCTAAATTTCCACCTTTGCGATTAATTCCAGCAATACGAACTAGAGCATATAATAGGTATGGTGCTGTATTGCCTTGTAATGAGAGCATTCGATCAAAACTAAATTGATAATTTGTAGTTCTGTTTTGACTAAGGTCTGCATATTTCACAGCTCCAATGCCAATTGTAGTTGAGACGTTATGAATAAAGTCTTCCGTTTCTTCACGGCTTTCTTCATGAAGCCGTTTTTCTATGTCTATTTTGGCTCTTTCTACTGCTTCATCAAGTAATTCTTTGAGACGTACTGTCTCTCCTGAGCGTGTCTTTAGTTTTTTGCCATCTTCACCTTGTACAAGTCCAAAGGGGACATGTTCAACCTTGCATTCTTTGGGAATCCATTGTGCTCGTTTTGCAACTTGAAAGACACTTGAGAAATGATTTGACTGCCCAGAGTCAGTGACGTAGATGATCCGTTCGGCCCCATCACCATTTGGATGACACTGCAACCTATATCGAATTGCGGCTAAGTCAGTTGTTGCATAATTAAATCCTCCATCTGACTTTTGAATGATTAAAGGGAAAGGCTTCCCTTCTTTTCCTCTTATGTTTTCTAGAAAAACGCATTTAGCCCCTTCGTCTTCAACTAATAGCCCTAATTTTTCGAGATCTTTAACCACATTCCTCAAGAAAGGATTGTAAAAAGATTCACCTCTCTCACAAAGTTCAATATCAAGACGATCATAGATTTTTTGAAACTCTTGACGAGATTGTTCACATAATAGTTTCCAAGCTTTAAGACTTTCTTGCTTACCTTGTTGAAGATTGACAACCTCTTCTCGGGAGCATTTTTGGAAGTATTCGTCCTCGTCAAATCGTTTCTTTGCTTTTCGATAAAAATCAACTAAGTCCCCAATATTTATTAGATTAGGAGTTGTTAATGCTTCTGGAATAACTAATTTAAGGTATGTGATTAACATCCCAAATTGTGTACCCCAGTCTCCTACATGATTTAGGCGTAGGACCTGATAACCACGGAAACTTAAAACTCGTGCAATTGAATCACCAATAATAGTTGACCTTAAATGTCCCACATGCATTTCTTTGGCAATGTTGGGACTAGAGAAATCAACAATAATTGGTTTTAACTCCTTTGTTTGATCATTACTTTTTACAAGTGGAACTCCAAGTTGCTTATCATTCAGCCTTCTTAATAACTCTTGACAAAGACAGTCATTCTTTATCGTTATATTGATAAAACCAGGACCGGCTATTGTGGGTGGATAACATAGATTGTTGAATTCTTTATTCTTTTGAAGTTGTATGACTATTAGCTCAGCTATTTGTCTTGGAGGCTGTTTAATTTTTTTAGCTAAAGTTAATGCCCCATTTACTTGAAAGTCTCCAAAATCTGGTTTTGAAGCTGGCATTAATTGTGGATTTAGTGATTCGCCGGCCTTTTTAGCAGCTAATGCTTCTTTAGCAAAAGCAGTATTCAAGGCCTTGTTAAGTTGCTTATTTATTTCTTGATAGATTTGATACATTATTCGTTTTCTCCTTTCTCACTAAATCTCATGCTGAAATCAATCCAATTACTTTTAGTAACTGGTGCACTGCTTGAAATAATGTCAACCCCAGTAGATGCATAGCTTTTAATTTCTGTAGGATCGATGCCTGAAGCCTCGATCATGATTTCTCTAGAGGCCTGATTTGCCAGTGTTCGTAATTGAGGAACTAACTTATGTATGGAATCCACTGACATCTCATCAAGAAGAACCCCATCAGCTCCAGCTAACACAGCTTCTTTGGCTTGTTGATCTGTTTCGGCTTCTACAATGATTTTGCTTGTCCATGGGATGCTTTTCCTTAGATTCTTGATAGAACTCTCTATCCCATTACTCCATGCTATGTGGTTCTCTTTTAACATCGCAGCATCATCGAGGCCTAATCGATGATTAACTCCTCCTCCACATCTCACTGCATATTTTTCTAATTGTCGAAGCCCTGGTGTCGTTTTACGTGTGTCTGCTAGAAGAACTCCTGTATTTTGAATCTCTGAAACTAGCTTTTCAGTTGCTGTAGCTATCCCAGAGAGATGCATAGCTAAGTTGAGAGCGGTTCGCTCCCCAGCTAAAAGCGAAGAGACTGGTCCATTTAATTTCATTATTCTTTCGCCATGCGTGAAACTTTCGCCATCAGCTTTTTTTAACAATATGGAGACTGATGGATCTAGATGACTATATAGAGATTTGACAAGTCCTCCTCCACAGAAAATGCCCTTTTGTTTGCATTCCCAATGAGCATTTACAATCTTGCTACTATGAATACCTGATTGGGTTAGATCTCCTCGGCCTAAATCTTCATCAAGCCATGTATCTAACATATTTTTAATTGTTGGTGTAATTATATTCAAGATTCCGGTAGATAGAAAAAAGATTTGAGTAGATGGGATTTAGGAGAGTGATGAATTGGTGATTTTCTAGGAGAGTAAGACTTCATTGTTTAATAATAAGTTGTTTTACTTGCCGATACAAAATCTTGCAAATATTCGATCTAGCAATACTTCCGTTAGTTCTTCTCCAGTCACTTCATTTAATTTGTAGATAGCTTCTCTTAGGTCAATGGTCCAGAAGTCCCATGGTAAATGCTGTGCGGCAACCTCCGCTATTTGATCAATGGCATTTACAGCATCATTTACAAGATCAAGTTGCCTTTGGTTAAGTGCAATTTCTACTCCTGATGTTGTGTTGGCTCCACATATTTTTAACAATTTCATAATCACTTCATTTTCTCCTTCTCCAGTTAATGCGCTCATAGTCGCATTTGCTATGGAGCCTGAATCCTGGCTTGGTAGATCAGACTTGTTACCAACGATCAGCTTAGGTGTGTCTGTTGGAATTTGCTTCAGAAGTTTTTGGTCATTAGTTGTCCAACCTTGACTAACATCAAAAATTAGTACTACCACATCTGCAGTTAATAAGGCTTTATGGCTTCGTGAGACCCCTATTTTTTCTATTGCATCATTTGTTTCCCGAATACCAGCAGTGTCAAGAAGTGTGATCGGAATTCCCTTTAAAATAACGTCACTTTCTAACAGATCTCTTGTAGTTCCTGGCATGCTTGTGACGATCGCCTTTTCTTTTTTACTGAAAAAATTGAGCAGAGAACTTTTCCCTACATTTGGTGATCCAATAAGTGCAACTTTTAAACCATTACGAATTAAGCAGCCTTGCTTTGCATCAGAAATAAGTTGATTTAACTGATCGCGGATTAGCATTAAATCAGCAAAGAGCGTCTTTGAATTTAGTGCTGGCAGATCTTCCTCAAAGTCAATTCGTGCTTCAATTTCACTAAGCTGATCAATCAGTTGGTTCTTTATCTTCTTTATGGCATTGCTAATATCACCATCCATTCCTGCCATGGCTAATTGAGCAGCTTTTTGAGTTCGAGCACTGATCAATTCTTGAATAGCTTCTGCTTGGGTAATATCAAGTCTTCCATTTAAGACTGCACGTTGACTGAACTCTCCAGGAAAGGCCCTTCTTGTATTGGGTTGAATTAACACTTGTTCAAGTGTTGCTTGAACTGCTATCAATCCTCCATGGCAATGAATCTCTACTACATCTTCCCCTGTAAAACTCCTTGGACCATCCATTATTAATATTAAAACTTCATCAATCTTTTTAGTTGTTTTTTGATCGATGACATATCCATAAAGAATAGAGTGGCTTTTCCATTCTTGTTTTCCTGGGATTCGAACAATAGTTGATACAACTTTCTTTGCTAAAGGCCCAGATACTTTGACAATTGCAATTGCCCCTTCTCCTGGTGAGACTGCTGAAGCTATAGCAGCGATTGTTTCTTCTGTAGGATTTGTCAGAGTCATAAACTTATTATTCGATTTTTCTCTACGATTACATTCATACTTTGCAGTACCATATTTAAGGGTTTGAAATGATTAGATCCCTCCTTAAGTGGTTTAATAAATTCCAACACTCCTTGCGTTTGCTTTGGGATCTTGAAGGAACACCTGCTAAAAGAGCACGTGGAATAGCTGTTGGTGTTTTTAGTGGTTGTTTCCCTTTCTTTGGATTGCAATCCCTGATGGGGGCTTGCCTGGCGAGCTTGTTTAAAGGTAATCATTTGCTTGCTGTTATTGGGACATGGATTAGTAACCCTCTAACATATATTCCTCTTTATTTGTTTAACTATAAGATTGGATCCTTCATTTTGGGTAGTGAAAGAGAATTAAATAACTTGAGTGGATTAACCCAGCGGCAGATGTGGAATCAGGGTTGGATAATTAGTAGTAGGATTTTCTTTGGTTCAATACTTGTGGGATTATTCTTTGGCTTAATTTTTGGTCTTATTTCGTATATGTTATTTAAATCCTCTTCTAAGAAAAGTACGCTTCAAATTCCCCGTAGGCACAGATAAAATCATTGTTGGGATCACTCCTAAGTGTTTCAAACAATAGTTAATTTGAAAATGTTATGCATGTTTGAGAATATGGCTGTTTCGACAATTTTCGAAAATACTGTTCTCTAGATTTTTTGCAACAGACTCGAAACTAAGAGATAGAAATTCATTTATCAAAGAGGCGTTCTATCTCTTCTAAAGTTTTTATAGATTTTACAGTCCCTAGAAATTAACTCTGGCCCGTGCGAGCAATATCCAGAACATCTGCCATAGAACGAATTTTATTTATGGTTAGCAGAAGTTGCTCCGAATTTCTTAACTCGATTTTGAGGTCAATACAGGCTGGTCTTCCAGAAGACGTTTGTACACGTGCATCACTCACATTGATCCCATTATCTGAAAGACGCATCAAGATGTCTTTTAGAACACCGACTCTATCAATTACTTCAATTCTTATTTGTGTAGAGAATTTATTATTTTGACTAATCTCACTATTATTCCAGCTAACAGGTAACCTTCTTGCACTTGGCACTGATTCTACATTGATACAATCCTGTCGATGTATGGTGATACCATGATTCCCTAAAGCAACAGTACCCAAGATATCTTCTCCTGGGAGAGGACTACAACAACCACCTAGTCGATATTCAAGTCCTTCCAACCCCAGAATTGGCGAGTTCTTTAGTGAAGATTTACTAGGCGTAAATGTGTCTTTATGACTTGTTATATTGTCAACAACTTCATTTTTCTTTTCTGCAGATAGAGTAGTCATATTTTGAAGACGTATTTCCTCTCTTAGACGATTGAGTAGTTGATGAAGTGTGATTGCACCAAAACCAAGGGCTGCAAGTAGATCATCGGTTGATTTTAGATTACATCTCTCCACTACTCTTTTCATTGCTGCACCATTGAGCAATGTATCAAACCCTTTTCTACCTAGATGCCTTTCTAATAGATCCTTGCCTCTTTGAATTGTTTCATCCCTATGACTAATCTTATACCATTGTCTTATGCGGTTTCTTGCTGTAGGAGTGGCTACATAGTTCAACCAATCAAGACTTGGGTGAGCTGTCTTACTTGTGATTATCTCAACAAAATCTCCATTGCTTAATGGAGTAGTCAATGCACACAACTTGTCATTAATACGTGTACCATGACAATGATTCCCAATCTCAGAGTGAATTCGATAAGCAAAATCTATTGCAGTTGAGCCTTTTCTGAGGCCCACAACATCTCCCTTAGGGGTGAAGACAAACACTTCTTCATCAAATAAATCTTCTTTGATAGATGAAAGGTAGTCATTATGATCAGAGCTCCCTTCCTCTTGTTGCCAGTCAACAAGTTGCCGAAGCCAGTTAAACCGTTCTGTATTGCCTGCAGCTGGAGAACCACCTTCTTTATATTTCCAGTGTGCGGCAATTCCAAACTCAGCAACCTGATGCATCTCAGGTGTTCTTATTTGTACTTCAATTGGTCTATGTGTACCAATTACAGCTGTATGAAGTGATTGATAGCCATTTGGCTTTGGTAGTCCTATGTAATCTTTAAAACGACCTGGTATAGGCCTGAATGTATCGTGAACAACAGCTAAGGCTCTATAGCATGTCTCTAAATTAGGAACAATAATTCGAAGTGCTGCAACGTCGTAAATCTCATGAAACTCTTTATCTTGACGTTGCATTTTACTCCATATTCCAAATAAGTGTTTTGGACGCCCAGTGATTTCACAATTGCTTAGACCTGACTTAATTAAGCGGGTTCTTAGTGATTCAACTGTTTTTTCTAAGCGCTTTTCTCTTTCACTGCGTTTTGTCACCACTTCTTGTTGTATTTGCTTGTAAGCACCTGGCTCAAGCAGTTTAAATGCAAGGTCTTCTAATTCCCATTTAAAGCGACCTATCCCCAGTCGATTGGCTAAGGGCGCATAAATTTCGCGTGTTTCAAGAGCAATTCGCTCTTGCTTGTCACGTTGCAAGGCATCTATGGTTCTCATGTTATGCAATCTATCTGCCAGCTTTACAAGAACCACACGTATATCATTAGCCATTGCGAGAAACATTTTGCGAAGGTTTTCAGCTTGAGCTTCTGTTCTATTAGGGAAATGAATACCTCCTAACTTGGTAACGCCTTCAACTAAGCCTCTAACTTCAATCCCGAAATATTCTTCTAATTGATCAAGAGAAATATTTGTATCTTCAACAACATCATGAAGGAAGCCGGCTGCTATGACTTTCGGACTGGCTCCAATTTCTTTTAGGAGGTTGGCCACTGCAACAGGGTGAATTATATATGGGTCACCACTTACTCTAAATTGACCTTTATGTAGTCGAAATGCCAAATCAAAAGCTGAGGCTAGTAATGCTTCTGAGTCAGTTGGGCAGCATTCTCCTATAGGAGTTGGGACTTGCTTGATGCAACTTCTCAACCATTCTGGTAGTGGGATGCCATAGTCATCAGAACTTCTAATGAGATCTTCTCTCAGCAAAGGTTCATCAGACATGGTTAAATCCCAGGCCAATGTGGTCTGTGATGTATTAGACGCAGAAGAGGCGTTTAACATTTGACCCAGTGGGTTAACTCATCTTATTAAGGCTTAAGCAGCCTTGCTGAAATTTATGAATTGTTCTCAAAAGGATGTCTTAAATATTAAAGATCTGAGTGTCTCTTATCCACATAGTAAGAAGTGGGTCTTAGACGGGGTGAATTTGACTCTGGGGTGTGGAGAACGCCTTGCATTGCTAGGGAGTTCAGGTTCTGGTAAAAGTACTGTAGCTAAGGCTTTGTTGCAAATAATTCCCTCGGGGAGTATTTGCAAAGGGGAAATGTTGTTGAGTGGTCACAACTTATTGAAAGAATCCAATGAGGCTTTGCATAAATTGCGAGGTGAATTAATTGGCTTAGTTTTTCAGGATCCTGGAACTCGTCTCAATCCATTAATGACCATTGGAGAACATCTGATTGATACTTTGCATGCTCATCGGCCAGACCAATCATCGCTGTTAAGAAGAATTAGAGCTGAAGAATTGCTGAATAAAGTTGGGATCAATCCACAACGTTTCAATTCGTATCCCCATGAGTTTAGTGGTGGTATGCGTCAACGAGTGGCCATTGCTTTGGCCATTGCTTTGAACCCACCTTTGATAATTGCGGATGAACCAACTTCTAGCCTTGATGTGTCAATTGCTAGTCAAATTATGAGTGAATTAAGTTTTCTTTGTGACGAGCTTGGAAGCTCTCTTTTGTTAATTACTCATGATCTTGCACTCGCCTCGAGATGGTGTTCAAGAATGGCAATCCTTGATCAAGGTAAGATTGTAGAAGATTGCCCTACTCATAAACTGATAAATTCACCTACTTCTTCTGTCGCCAAGAGATTAGTTAGTGCAGCAAGAACACGTGAGGAATCAACTCCTCTAGTAAAGCCAGTGGAGAGAGTTGTTTTACAAGTCGATAGATTACGTTGTTGGCATGCATTGGGAGGAACACCTTGGAAACCAAATTGGGTTAGGGCAATTGATGAAGTAAGCTTTTCGTTACGTATAGGAGAAACTTTAGGGGTAGTAGGATTATCTGGTTGTGGTAAAAGTACATTATGTCGAGCTCTTTTAGGTCTAATCCCAATTAGAGGAGGGGAAGTTAAATTACTAGGAATAAATTTGGCAAAATTAAAGAGAGGTGATTTAAAGGTTGCCAGACAATCTTTGCAGATGATTTTCCAGGATCCCTTTGCTTCGTTGAATCCTAAAATGACTGTTTTAGAAGCGGTCTCGGATCCTCTTTTGCTTCATGGCTTGGCAACAAAAACCAGCGCAAAAGAAAAAGTTCGATCATTATTACAACAGGTTGGTCTAACTCCAGTAGATGATTTTATTAATCGCCTACCAAGCCATCTCTCCGGAGGTCAGCAACAGAGAGTCGCTATTGCCCGATCATTAGCCTTATCTCCTAAGGTTCTTGTTTGTGATGAAAGTATCAGTATGTTGGATCTGGAAATTCAAGCAGATATTCTGAACTTACTTCGTTTTCTACAGAAGAAACTTGGATTAGCCATTATTTTTATTACTCATGATTTATCTGTGGCCAGCTCTTTTTGCCATAGAGTAATTGTTCTTGATCGAGGAAGAATTACGGAAGAAGGTCCTGCTGAGCAAATATTCCAAGCTCCTCAGTCTTCACTTACAAAGGAATTAGTTCGTTCTTCACCAACAATGATTTCACCTATTTAAGCGATATCTTATTTGCGCAAAATAGAAAGAATTTTCAGGAAGTCATCTGGCAAGGGAGCTTCGAAAAGCATCTCTTTATTTGAAATCGGATGTTTTATACCAAGATGCACGGCATGTAAGACTTGACCTTCAAGATTTGTTGGTAATTTTTTGCAACGACTATAAGTCGCATCTCCAACTATTGGGTGGCCGATATGCGCGGAATGCACACGAATCTGATGTGTACGACCAGTATCCAGCTTGAATCTGAGAAGAGAGTAATCACCTAATCTTTCTTTTAGCTCCCAATGTGTACAAGCATATCGTCCAGACTCATCATTAACTACTGCATATTTCTTTCTATGAACTGGATGGCGACCAATAGCACCTATGATCATCCCTTTTTCGCCATCTAGCACTCCATGCACTAAGGCTAGGTATTGACGAGAAGCGATTCTTTTCTGGATTTGTATTTGTAGACTTACTAATGCTTCTTGGCTTTTGGCTACGGCAATGCAGCCCGTAGTGTCTTTATCAAGTCTGTGCACTATACCAGGCCTAAGCTTACCGTTGATTCCAGGAAGATCTGTACAGTGATGTAGTAAACCATTAACTAATGTCCCATTTTTATTACCTGGTGCTGGGTGAACCGTTAAGCCGGCTTGCTTATTAATAATTATTAGATGCTCATCTTCATAAAGGATATTCAAATCTATTTTTTCTGGTTTAAGATAGGGCAGTGGTTCAGGCGGAAGGACCCATACTTTAATCTCATCATTTTTTCTCAGAGGAGTTTTGGCTTTGCCTTGTTTCCCATTAACGAGTACTAAGCCATTTTCAATGAACTTTTGAATTCTTGCTCTACTTTGCTCTGGCCTCTGGCTCACTAGCCAACGGTCTAAGCGCATTGGCAACGGTCTTGGATAGTGGAGCGTTACAAGCTCTCCATCCCCTACACCGAAGTCTTGTGTTTGATTCTCAGGCATTAAGGAAGCTCTAAAGCAATAGGGCCAATTAAGTTTTTCCGGAAATCATCTAATAAACGTTGAGCCATACGATTTGTATTCCCCGACGTATGATGCTCAGCTGCGCTTTCTAACCATAGGTGTGCTTTTCCTAGTTTGACCCCATATCGTTCTTCAAGAACATTGACAGGCTTACTAGAGAAACTTGTTTTTTCACATTGCTCTATTATTCCTAGAAATCGTATTGCAACAGACTCTACGTCGTATGACGCCTGCCCAATGTCATCGCAGAAAGCAAGTTTTAATGCTGCTTCTTGATTTTCTAGCCGACTTGGAAGTACGCCAGGTGCATCAAGTAAGTCCAGTTGTTGTCCAACACGTACCCATCTCAAAGACTTCGTCACACCTGCACGTCTAGAACTTTGTACGACTTTTCTATTTACTAACCTATTTATTAGAGCTGATTTCCCCACATTAGGGAAACCAAGAGTAAGTGCTCTAACTGCTCTCTGTTGCATTCCTCTTGATTTACGACGAGTATTCAACTCTTGCCCTAGTTGTATTGCGGCTTCTTTGATTTTCTTAGTACCCGTCCCATCTTTTGCATTGCACCATAGTGCTGTTTGCCCTTGCTGCTTAAACCAAGTATTCCACGCTGCTAATGACTCTGGAGTGATCATATCTCTACGATTAACTACTAATAAATGTTTTTTGTTCTTGATCCATTTTTGAAGACATGGGTGGGAAGTGGACCTTGGGATACGAGCATCTCTAACTTCAATAACAAGGTCTACTTTGGCAAGACTGAGAGTAAGTTGTTTTTCTGCTTTGGCTATGTGGCCAGGATACCACTGGATAATTTGGGTGCTCACGGCACAACGGTTATTCAATAAAGGGACAAGAGTAATTACTAAATTAGGTCAACTAGCTTCAATTACTTTTCTCTAGACTAATACTTTCTAGAGCTGTGGGAGTAAAATCAGTATTTTTAGAGGTCCTCTTTTTTATATCACCAGGCTTATTCAAAATAATTTTGCTTTTTCTTAGAGATTGCGACCAGTTTTTGAAATTCATTTCGAAAAAGGGTTACTGTTTCTATATTGAGAGAAATTAAGTTCTTGTTATATCAATGCTTTTCAGCTTTTAGTACTATGGTCAGGTGAATTCTCTGGCCACAGTGGAATTATTTGCACCATTCTTGGGTTAGCCTCACCGAGTTTTTCATAGTAAAAGGCTATTCATGGCAAAGCGTTCTCTTTCAAGTCTCGGCGTAGAGGACCTATGCGGCAAGAGAGTTCTGGTTCGCGTTGATTTTAATGTCCCTTTGAATGAAGAAGGTTCAATAACTGATGACACACGAATTCGTGCGGCTCTTCCAACAATTCAACATTTAATAGAGAATCAAGCAAAAATTATTCTTGCAGCACACTTTGGGAGGCCGAAAGGCAAAGTGAATGAAGGTTTGCGCCTTACTCCTGTTTGCAAAAGATTAAGCGAACTATTAGGTATAAATGTTGTTAAGACTAAAAGTTGCATTGGACCTGATGCGGAATCTAAGGTTAATGCAATGAGCAAAGGAGATGTTGTTCTTTTAGAGAATGTACGTTTTTATGCCGAGGAAGAAAAGAATGATCCAGATTTTGCAAAGAAACTATCTGCTTTAGCAGAAGTCTATGTTAATGATGCTTTTGGAGCAGCTCATAGAGCCCATGCATCTACTGAAGGAGTTGCAAAGCTTTTGAATACGAGCGTAGCTGGTTACTTGATGGAAAAAGAACTTCAATATCTGCAAGGTGCTGTTGATGCACCTAAAAGACCTTTAGTTGCAATTGTTGGTGGTTCCAAGGTCAGCAGTAAAATTGGAGTTTTGGAATCTTTAATTGATAAATGTGACAAGGTTTTGATTGGTGGGGGTATGATTTTTACTTTTTACAAGGCAAGAGGTTTATCTGTTGGGAAAAGCTTAGTCGAAGAGGATAAGCTTGAACTTGCTAAATCTCTAGAGGCAAAAGCTAAGCTTAAGGGTGTTGAGTTACTTTTACCTCACGACGTTCTTTTGGCTGATGATTTTGCTCCTGATGCTAATAGTCAATTGGCTCAAATAAGTTCCATACCTGAAGGTTGGATGGGTTTAGATATCGGCCCTGATTCCATAAAATTATTTCAAGATGCTTTAGCAGATTGCAAAACAGTAATTTGGAATGGACCAATGGGTGTGTTTGAATTTGAAAAATTTGCAAAAGGTACTAATGCTATTGCTACAACATTGGCTGATTTGAGTTCAAAAGGTTGTTGCACAATCATTGGCGGCGGTGATTCAGTTGCAGCAGTTGAAAAGGCCGGTTTAGCATCAAAGATGTCTCATATTTCTACAGGTGGTGGTGCAAGCTTAGAATTGCTTGAAGGAAAAATCCTTCCAGGTGTATCTGCATTAGACGATCAACTTTAAATTAAAAATATTTAAGGCCTTAACTCACTAGATGAAGATACTATTTTAATTTTTTTTGTTACAGATATAAGTCCTTCTGGATGAGCTATTAAAGCAGCCCATCTCTGTTCACCTGGATTCAATGGTGCACGCGCAGATTTAAATATTCCTCCTGATCCCAGTTGTATTAACTCTATATCCTTGTGTGAGTTATTTGTTCTTAACTTACTATCATTAATAGCTATTAAACCACCAGCAATGATTGAATCTTCAAGAGGTTCTTCTAGAATGATATCTATGTCATAGATAGATCCAGTAAGAACTCTATCTGGTATCTGAACAGTCACATTGAGCATTTTATTGCCACTTTTAAGAATGGAGTAGTCACTGAAAGTTTCTTTTTTTACCACTTTCCCATTACTGATTGAAACAACTATTTGTTGCTTTGATATAAGATTGTAATTTTGACCATTCCCATCTTTTGTACCTTGGACAATTATTTCAAGTAATTTACGCTGATCAGGCAACTCCTTTAGAAACTTTATATTCCATGTTGCATTAGGAAAATCTTTTAGAAAGGCATCATATTCTTGTCTTAGACCTCGAGCGATTTCTTCTGAGAAAAGATTGAATAATTCTGATTTGTTATTAGTGTTAAACGTTTTCTCGAGTCCTTGCGTTAGAACCACAATGTCTCTAGCTTGTGAAAAATTACCAGAGCAAAAACTTAAGAGAATAAATAACCCAGAAGTCAAAATAGGCTTTAGCGATTTCTTGACCACAGATTTCCTTGAGTTATCTATATCTTAATTGTAGGCATATTGATGAACTTTTTATGACTAAGCTTCTAATTGCTGCTAGTGGAACAGGTGGTCATATTTACCCTGCTCTCTCAGTTGTAGAAGCATTGCCTGACTCTTGGGATGTCTGTTGGTTGGGAGTTGATGACCGTCTAGAGCAAGCTGTTTTACCTAAAGAATTTGAACTGATTACGATTCCTGTGCAGGCCTTACAAGCTAGAGGAATTAGAGGATTCCTACAGCGGATTAAACTATGTTTTTCAATTGTTTTTGTTGTTCGATTACTCCTAAGAAAAAAGATTGAAGTTGTTCTTACCACAGGAGGCTATATCGCCGCACCTACAATTATTGCTTCTAAGTTGTGCCGAGTTCCTATTATATTGCATGAGTCTAATGCTTTCCCAGGGAAAGTCACACGCTTATTAGGCAGGTTTTGTGATCAGGTTGCTCTGGGTGTACCTATCGCGAAAGAGCATTTAAAAAACTGCAATCTAACTTTTACGGGAACGCCTGTGAGATCTGAATTTTTACACCCCAATCCTTTGCCCTCTTGGATACCTACTGGCATTAGTCCTTTGATTGTTGTACTGGGAGGTAGTCAAGGTGCAATTGGATTAAATAAAATGGTGAGAAATATTTTACCTTCTTTATTAAAGAAAGGATATAGAATAGTTCATATCATTGGAACAAATGACAACCTATCAGGTATTAATAACCCGAACCTTGTAGAAAAGACTTTTACTGAGGAAGTTGCTGGATTGTTGCATCATGCAGATCTTGTCATTAGTAGATCAGGCGCTGGAGCCTTAAGTGAACTAGCAGTTTGCAAAACCCCTGCAATTCTTATTCCATACCCCTATGCAGCAGACAATCACCAGGATGTCAATGCTGCTTATGTAGCTCAGTTTGGGGGAGCATTGATACTTCATGAAAATGTTTCTGCCGATCAACCTTTGCTTAAGGCAATAGTACGATTGCTAGATACTTATGGCACTGTTAATAGTCAAAGGAACAACTTGTTACAGGAAATGAGTAAAGGAATGGGTACTATTGCCGTTCCGGACGCACATCTATGTTTAGTTGATATTATCCGGAAGTATATCTAAGGACTTGTTGCATAGCTTTAATAATTCTTCGATTATTGGACCTTCCTTGGAGGCTAACTCGTAACCAGTTTTCTCCCAATTCCTCAAAAGAACTACAATCTCGGAGTAAGATTTTTTTGTGAGCAAGTGCTTCCCGGAAACTTTTCAGGGAAGCATTACTTTCTATTAGTTGAAAATTAGCAGCTGATGGATGTGCTGTGATACTTGGCAATTTTTGCAAGTTTGTTTGGAGCCATCTCCCTTCTTCTTTGACCCAATTTTGAACTTTTTCGATTTGTTTCTCTAAGAGGTGCTCCTCGCTCATAAGCTTTATCCCTAACATGACAGCTAAACCATTAACTGGCCAAGGGTCTCTCCATTCTTGCCATTGTTGAAGTCTCATGGGAGAGCTTATGGCATAGCCTAGCCTTAATCCCGCAATGGAAAAAAGTTTTGTGAGACTTCTAATAACAATTAGATTGGGGTGATTAGCTACCAATGGAATAAGTGATTCTTTCTCGCCATCAGGAACTAATGGTAGAAAAGCTTCATCGCATATCACTAGGTTTTGTGAGTTAAGTAAGTCTTCTAAAGAGTCGCGCCCCCAACATTGCCCTGTGGGATTGTGTGGGTTTGTAATCCATGCAACTTGCCTATGTGGCTCTAATGGGAAGACCTGAGGGAAAGTAGAGTTCCATTTCAAGGGGAGGGGAGAAGTTATGAATTTTCCGTCCCAACATCTAAGTGCTCTTTTGTAATCAAAGAATCCCGGTGATGGTAAAAAACTCATTCCATGATTAGCAGCATCTCTTGCCGCCCAGGTGATTATCTCAGAAGCACCATTGCCTGGTAAGACCATAGAAGAGTGGATCTTATGAAATTTACTAATTGCTTCTCTTAGTGTTAAATAACTGCGGTCAGGATAGATTTTTAGAGCATTTCCATTGATCTGTTGGGTAAGGCAATTTTGCAGAGGAGTCGGGAGGGCAAATGGAACTAAAGATGCACTGGCATCAATGAGGGAATTTATATGTACCCCTAGTCTTTTTGCTTCTTGTTCTAGATTCCCACCATGCTTAAGCATCAGCCTTTCATTATGCTGAGAAAAATTATTTGTTAAATCCATGGCAGCTCACTGCCTACCACTTCTGAGATATTATTGCAGCCATGTCGGTTTAGTTGAGAGACTAGACCTTCAAGTATATTAGGAACGAGAATAGGCCCTTGGAAAATCCACCCTGTATATACTTGGATAAGAGAGGCGCCGGCGGCAATACGCTCCCAAGCACTCTCTGGAGAGTCAATGCCTCCAACACCTATTAATGGTAAATCTTCCCCAGCATTTTTTCTCAACCTTTTAATGACTTCTATGGCTCTTGGACGTAGTGGCTTCCCACTAAGTCCGCCTTTTTCAATACGGAGAGGGTTTCCCGTTTGCAAAATAATGCGTTCCTCTAATCCTAATCTATTTAAACTAGTATTAACGGCTATTATTCCCGCTAATCCTTCTTGATAGGCTACTTGGGCGAGTCCATCAATCTCTCTATTGTCTAAATCCGGAGCAATCTTTACAAGGAGTGGTGGACAAGAGGGCAAGCGTCGAAGTTTCTTAATTAATCTTCTCAGCTGTTTTGAGTCTTGTAATTGACGTAGACCTGGTGTATTAGGCGAACTGACATTAATAACTGCATAGTCAGCTAGTGATCCCAGCATTTCAAGAGAAGAAGCGTAATCATCAGGTGCATGTTCCAGAGAAGTTGTTTTTGACTTCCCTAAGTTGAGCCCAATAATTGATGGCCTGTTCCCTGGTGGGGGCACCTTTTGCTTCTCAAGAGTTTCTTTCATTTTCTCTGCTCCATTATTGTTAAACCCCATTCGATTTAAAGCAGCCTTTTCTTTTGAGAGTCGAAAAAGTCTTGGCTTGGCATTGCCTGATTGAGCATGCCAAGTGACCGTACCAAGTTCAACAAAGCCAAAACCAAAGTTGTTCCAGATAGAAGCTGCAATTCCATTTTTGTCAAACCCTGCAGCTAGACCTAAGGGATTATTAAAGTTACATCCGAATAAAGTTTGCTCTAATTTGGCATCCTTTCTTTGTAGATCCTTTGCTAATTCATCTAATAGGTTTGATATGCCTGGCCATTTTCTATAAAGCGAGGCTTTCTCTAAACTATTCAGAGTAAGTTGAGTAAGTTTCTCCGCATCAATTCCATCATCCTTTTCTAGGATGTGTCCAAAGAATTGCTTAAAAACAAAATCACTTGAAAAAAACCTGGCTTCTGATTTATTTTTCATTCTTGCTTCTAATAATCACCTTGCAGTTTTATCGCAATTTTTTTTGAAAAGCTTACCGCTATATCATCTACTCGTTCATTATCAGGATCACCACTATGACCTTTGACATATTGGAGAGTCACATTAGATAAACGAGAGTTGTCTAATGCTTTCCATAAATCTTGATTGAGGACTTCCTTTCCTGAGGCAGTTTTCCACCCCTTCCTTTTCCATCCTTTGATCCAAGTATTAAAACCATCAATAAGATACTTGCTATCTGTTCGGACTGAAAGCGTTGGGTGCCTATCAAGTATTTTTAACTGCTTGAAAATCTCTAGTGCAGCTTGAAGTTCCATGCGGTTATTTGTTGTTTGAGCTTCATAGCCACCAAATTCTTGAACGGCTCCATCTTCGAAACGTATGAGTGCTCCCCAACCACCTGGGCCAGGATTCCCGCTACAAGCTCCATCAGTGGCTGCTGCTATTACTCGACCATGTTCTTTGATCATTGAAAAAAATAGCCGGTCATAGATGACCGGCGATAGAGAACAGATGATAGACCTTATTCTCAAATAATAGCTAGGAATTACTTAAGAGTTACTTTCCCGCCAACGTCTTCTATTGCTTTTTTCAGTGCTTCAGCTTCCTCTTTGGCAATGCCTTCTTTTATGGTTTTAGGAGCTGCCTCTACCATTGCTTTTGCATCACCTAAGCCTAGGCCAGTAGCGTTTCTTACTTCTTTAAGCACTTTGATTTTGGCTGAAGCATCGAAGCTTTCAAGCACAACATCAAACTCAGTTTTTTCTTCAGCGGCAGCTTCACCACCACCGGCAGCTCCTGGTGCTGCCATAACAACTCCAGCAGAAGCAGCGGCAGAGACACCAAAGGCCTCTTCTATTTGTTTTACAAGCTCTGAGGCTTCTAGCAGGGAAAGAGTTTTAAGGGACTCTAAAATCTCGTCTGTTTTTGAAGACATGATTGGAATACAACAAGTATTTGGGAGAAAAAGTTTTAGTCGAAGATTTTGCTAGTTAGCTTTCGCTACTTTCAGCATGTTGCTTAAGCGATCTTGCTATACCGGAGGGAACCTCATTAATACCAACAGCAATTTTTGTAGTGATGGAATTTAATGCGCCAGCAATTTGTGCCATGAGTGCTTCTCTAGAAGGTAGAGCAGCAATTGCTTTTATTTCATCCTGAGAAAGAAGTTTGCCTTCAAAAAGCCCTCCTTTTGTCTCGGATTTGTTGGTTTCCTTTTGGAATGATTGGACTGCCTTAAGAGCACTTCCTACATCGCCTTTTACAAGAACAAATGCATTGGTGCCAGTTAATAAAGATTCAAGGCCGTTCCAAGAAGCATCTCCATTAATCGCTTTACGCATCAAGGTGTTTTTAGTCACCTTGCAGATGCCTTTGCTTGGCTCTAGACGAGTACGCAAATCAGACATCTCTTTAATGGATAAGCCCTTGTAATCAAGAACTAAAGCCATTTCGGCTTCATCGAGGAGGCCTTTAATCTCTTCGACAATTTGTTTTTTGCTCTCCAGCGTGCGGCCCATAGGGATTGGATCGAATCGGGGGAAGAAGCCGGACACACGGCCGTTTAATCTCTACTTTCTTAAGAGACGAGGCCGCTATTGATTCAATCCATTTTTGGAAAATCTTTGCGTTTACCTCGGCAGGATTTTATATTAATCAACCTGAAAATTAATTCAGATTAATTGCAACCTGCTGTCTTTGGCCGAGCGCATGCCCGTTTGGAATTAACCAATCTACTAACGATACAACAAAGAGGTTCCTAATCTTCTTTTTTGTCTTGCAAAGAAGCAAAATCTACTTCAACAGAAGCTCCCATCGTCGAAGTTATATAAAAGCTTTTCCAGTAACGTCCTTTTGCGCCACTTGGCTTATTTTTATCAATAGTCTCAAATAAGACTTGAAGATTCTCTAGAAGGTCCTCTGCAGAAAAACTGGCTTTTCCAAAACGAACATGAACAATTCCAGCTTTATCTGCTCTGAATTCAAGTTTTCCAGCTTTGAATTCTTGTATAGCTCCATTTAGATCTGTAGTTACAGTGCCAGCTTTAGGATTTGGCATTAGCCCTCTAGGACCCAGTACTCTCCCTAGTTTTGCAACTTTGGGCATCATATCTGGTGTGGATATGAGCAGATCAAAGTTGATTTCCCCTTTGTTTATTTTTTCTATTAAATCTTCTTCTCCGGCTAGATCTGCACCTGATTTACTGGCCTCAGCAACCTTTTCACCTTTTGCTATAACTGCAATTCGTACTTTTTGACCAGTCCCTTTTGGTAGTGCAACTGTTGTTCTCAATTGCTGGTCAGTGTATTTGGGATCAATACCTAGACGAATGTGAGCTTCAATTGTTTCATCGAATTTCGCAGTGGCATTGTCTTTAACTAATTGGATTGCTTCTAAAGGCAGATATAACCTTTCCTCGACTTTGGAGGATAGGGCGACCATTCTTTTTGAAGTTTTTGTCATGATATTTCTGGGGTTCAATCGACTGGTTTGTCTCCCCCTTTAATGGTGGGTAAAGTTACTTGTAAGAAAATTGATAAGAGAATTAATCACTTACAGAAACGCCCATATTGCGAGCAGTTCCTTCAATTACCTTCATAGCAGATTCAACATTATTACAGTTGAGATCGGGCAATTTGGTTTTTGCAATTTCTTCTAGTTGTGCACGGTTAATACTACCTGCTTGACCTTTTGCTGACTCTCCAGAACCTTTAGCTATTCCTGCAGCTTTTGTAATTAGTACTGAGGCTGGAGGGGTTTTAGTTATAAAAGTGAAACTTCTGTCTTCAAAAACAGAAATCTCAACAGGGATCACTAAGCCTGCTTTCTCTTGGGTTCTGGCATTGTATTCCTTGCAAAAAGCCATAATGTTGACTCCATGCTGACCTAGAGCCGGACCAACTGGAGGAGCAGGGTTTGCTTTGCCGGCCTGAAGGGCCAATTTGATCACAGCTACAACTTTCTTTGCCATCTTTAATTGAGGAAATGATTAATTACGGATTACCTTGTAAAAGGAAAAATTTGAAAAGGTTATGGCAAACCTACTTCATTTGCATGCCCACTAATTAATTAATGAGCAATTAATGAGTTAGCTCTGTTTATTGATTTGAGAGAATTCTAGCTCTACTGGCGTCTCTCTTCCAAAAATTGAAAGAAGAGCTTTCAGCTTGTTTCGCTCCCCAGAGACCTCAATTACTTCTCCTTGGAAATCTTTAAATGGCCCTGCCGTGACAAGAATCTGATCTCCTTCGGCTAAATCGAGTTTTACAACTGTTTTCTTTTCTGCTGCCCGTTTAAAAATCCTATTAACTTCTTGCCTACTTAGTGGCCTTGGCTTTATATGACCTCTTCCTCTACCAGTTGCCCTCCGATCTTCAGCTCCAACAAAGTTGATGACATTTGGTGTACTTCGAACAGCCATCATTGTGTCTTCATCAAGCACCATTCGCACAAGCACGTATCCAGGGAAGACTTTCTCTTCGGTAGATTGCCTGCTTCCATCTTTTTTTACTTTTACAGCAGGCGTTTGAGGGATTTCTATCTCTAGGATTCTATTGCTAACACCTAATGTGACAGCTCTTTGCTCAAGAGTGGCTTTGACTTTCTTTTCACAACTTGAAGCAACTTGAATTGCATACCAGCGAGCAATAGTTGTTTTTCCAGTAAAAACGCTGTCCTCTGGATTTGAGGGAGGTGTTATATCCATTACCTGACTAGAATCTTGGAGTATGGGATCAATTTCTGACACGTTTGAGATTGGAATTTAAGTGAGTTGTAAAGAAGATGTTGAACTGTTTTGATTCAAGGGAAGATGTGTGATGCCCCCCAGCCAAAAAAACGGCTCACTGAGGCTATTAATGCTGCTGATAGTGTAACCATTAAAATCACTGCTACCGACTCGCTAAAGAGTTGTTGCCGACTTGGCCAAACAACTAGTTTCAATTCATCAACAGTTGAGCCAAGAAAGCCTTTCTTAGGAGAGGCCTTCTCTTTCTCAGGTGGGGAGAGGGAATTGGGGGTTTCTTGAGGAGTTGAGCTTGTCACGATATATCAGCCTGAGGTTAATGATGCCTAGCGAATACAATGGCTGTTCATAAATAATAGGTTAGTAGCTAGGCAAATTGTTAGTTTTCTGCACAAAACTCTAATGATTTGGACCTCTCTTTAGAAGTGGTTACTCTTACTGCCTTTGCTCCTATAAACTGGTTTTCTAATAATTTAGTTGCTAAGGGATTTTCTATACGCCTTCTAAGAATACGCCTTAAAGGTCTGGCACCATATTCAGGCTCATAGGCTTCTAATGCAAGACTTTCAATTGTCGACTCGTCTACGCGAAGCTCTAAGTTTTGTTCTCCTAATAAATCTGTTAATTCATTTAATTGGAGCTTGATTATTTTTTTAAGATTATTTTGGGTGAGCGGGTTAAAACGAATAACCTCATCAACTCGATTTAAGAATTCAGGACGAAAATTTTTGCTTAATGCATCATTAATACTATTGTCCAATTTTACTTTTAGTTGAACTTGATTTTCTGTTTGAACCTGGGATAATTTTGCATTTTCTAGAATTTCTCTGCTTGCAAGATTGCTGGTCATGACAACTACAGTGTGGCGAAAATCGATTGATCTGCCTTGAGAATCGGTTAAACGACCATCGTCTAAAACTTGTAAAAGTATATTGAATACATCTGGATGAGCTTTTTCTATTTCATCTAGTAATAAGACCGCATATGGCCTGCTACGAATTTCTTCGGTGAGTTGTCCTCCTTGCTCATATCCAACATATCCAGGAGGAGCGCCAATTAGCCGGGCCACAGCATTTCTTTCCATGAATTCACTCATATCTAGCCTGACCAAAGCTTCTGATTCATCAAATAGTGATGCAGCAAGTGTTTTGGCAAGTTCTGTTTTACCAACACCTGTTGGTCCAAGAAACATAAAAGACCCTATAGGTCTTCGACTATCTTTCATGCCAGCACGCGCTCTCTTGATTGCGGCAGCAACAGCTTTAACAGCCTCTTGTTGACCAATGACTTTACTAGACAAGTCTTTCTCAAGATTTAATAGTTTTTGTCTTTCTTCAGCAAGTACTTTATTAACTGGTATACCTGTCCACCGAGCAACAATATCTGCAATATCTTCTGATTCAACATGTTCTTTAATTATTGATTTCCCATCACGCTTCAAGATTTCCCTTTCGCTAGAGATTAAATTTATTCTTTTCTGTAAATGATGTAGTTCATTATATTGAAGCCTTGCAGCTTCCTCTAGTTGGCCACTTAGCTCAGCGTCCGCAATAGATAGATTAATATCCTTTTCTTGAAAAGAAAGTTCCTTTAGTTCAGCTAAGATCTCTTTTTCATTATTCCATCTTTCGTTTAGATCATTTAACTTATGCTCTAAAAGATATTTCTCCTTCAGATATTCTTCTTTATTTTGATTCAGTGCTTCCTCATCATTATTTAATAAAATAGATTCTATCTTGTTAAGACTTAACTCTGTTTCCTGAATAAGTTTAGGCTTAGTTGTTGACTCCATTCTAATTTGAGCTGCAGCTTCATCAATAAGATCAATTGCTTTATCTGGGAGACAACGATCACTTATATATCTATCAGCAAGACGAGTTGCTGTTATTAAAGATTCATCAGTAATAATTACTTCATGATGTTTTTCATAACGTTCTTTAATTCCTCTTAGTATTTCTATGCTTAATTCAAGAGATGGTTCTTTAATATGAACTTGTTGAAACCTTCTGTTGAGAGCTTGATCTTTCTCGATGGTTTTTCTATAACTTTCAGGTGTTGTAGCTCCAATACATCTTATGTCCCCGTTTGCTAGGACAGGTTTTAATAAACTTCCTGCATCAGTACTGGATCTTTCACTACTTATAATTGTATGCAAATCGTCAATAAATAAAACAACGCCTGCATTAGGATTGCTTGCTTCTTTAAGAACTGATCTAAAGCGCTCTTCGAATTGTCCACGGAATTTTGTCCCAGCTATTAAGGCGCCTATATCTAGCAAAATGATCTTTAAACCCTTTACTGAATCAGGGATATCTCCCTTAATAATCCTTTGAGCTAACAATTCAGCGATTGCTGTTTTACCTACACCAGACGAGCCAATTAGCACTGGGTTATTTTTACCTCTTCTAGATAATACTTTTATGGTCAGTTGAATTTCTTGGTCCCTGCCAATTACTGGATCAAGCTCACCATTTGCTGCGGCAAGAGTAAGATCTTTCCCATATAACTCTAGTGGATTAGATTCATGTTCTAACTGTAGCTGAGTGTTTTCTGTTGTCTTCTTAGTATCTATAGTAATTTTATTTTCCTTTGTTTCATGATTATTGGAAATAATTGAGTTGTTTTGAGATTTAAATACAGGTTCCTTTGATGTTCTTTGGACAATTGGTTTTGGAAGACTTTTCAATTTTCCTTCTAAGATTTCACTTGTTAAACCAAGCTCGTTAAAAAGTTCGGAACCAATTCGCTTGTCCCTACAAATTGCAAAAAGTATGTGTGATATTTCAATAAACCTTGATCCCCAACTTCCTCGAAATGTATCTGCCTTATCGAGAAGTATCTCTAGGTCTTCACCAATAAATAATTCCAATGAATTGCAAGATTGAATATTTGCAAGAAATTCTTCTAATTTGTCTAGTAGTTCTAAGTCGTTAACTGGAAGCGCTTGAACTAGATCACGATAATCATCATTATTAAATAGAACTTGTAGAAGATGCTCTACATCGAAATATTCATGCTTCCATCTACGTGCTTCTTGTTCACCACTAAGCAAGAGATTCCAAGCTTCATCACTAAAACGATCAGGAGTAGAAGTTAGGCTCACGGACATTGATAGTGATTGGGTTGTCTGATATGGCATTTGAGTTAACTATTTTGTTCTCTAGATGAAAGATCAATTAATTCAATTTTGTAGGAATCTGGGTCTTCAATGAAAGCAATAATTGTTTTACCATGCTTCATTGGCCCTGGCTTTCGATGAATTTTGTAGCCATTTTTTTCAATTGATGCACAGGTTTTATAAATATTTTGAACACCTAGGGCAATATGACCAAAACCATTTCCTATATCATAATCTTTAGTATCCCAATTATGAGTTAACTCAAGAACAGAAGACTCTTCTTCGGGCCCATAACCAAGAAATGCAAGTGTAAAACGTCCTGTAGGGTAATCTTTTTGTCTTAAGAGTTTCATACCTAATATTTTGCAGTAAAACCAAATTGATTTTTCTAAATCAGTAACACGAAGCATGGTATGAAGGATTCGCATGTTGCAGGAACTCTTTAATTTGAAGTTATCTCCATTCTGCCTGGAGTTTTCATTTTTGAAAAAGCCAGGCAAATGCCAAAACCCTAAAAAAGTCTAAGTAAATGGGCCCGAGAGCTCATAAGATCTAATAAAGCGTAATTTTCAACGTGATTGATTCCCTTGATTTAGTTATTGATACCATCTTTGCAAGAGAGGTTCTTGATTCAAGGGGGAACCCTACAGTAGAAGCTGAGGTTTTGCTTGAAGGAGGCGCAAAGGGGAGAGCGATTGTTCCTAGTGGTGCTAGTACAGGGGCTTATGAGGCGCATGAATTACGTGATGGCGAATCTCGTTATATGGGTAAGGGTGTTCGGAAGGTTGTTGAGAATATAGAAGAAAGAATTGCTCCTTCATTGTGTGGCTTGTCTGCTTCAGATCAAGTTACTGTTGATCGAATTATGAATGAATTAGATGGAACGGAAAATAAGTCTAATCTTGGGGCTAATGCCATTTTGGCAGTAAGTATTGCTACTGCAAGGTCTGCGGCAAATGCACTTGGAATGCCTCTGTATAGATATTTAGGTAATCCAATGTCTTCATTATTACCTGTGCCATTAATGAATGTGATTAATGGTGGTGCACACGCTGCTAATAATCTTGACTTTCAGGAATTTATGCTAGTCCCTCACGGGGCTACTGATTTTCGAGAAGCTCTTAGAATGGGTGCTGAAGTTTTTCATACTCTTAAAAACTTGCTTTCGGCAAAGGGCTTGTCGACTGCAGTGGGTGATGAGGGCGGGTTCGCGCCTAATTTATCAAGCAATAATGCAGCTGGAGATTTACTTGTTACAGCAATTGAAAAGGCAGGATTCATTCCAGGGGAACAGATTTCATTAGCTTTAGATGTTGCAAGCACTGAGTTTTTTAAGGATGGGTTTTATTCTTTTGGTAATGAAAGATTCTCAAGCGAGCAAATGATAGATGAATTACAAAAATTAGTTAGCTCCTATCCAATTATTTCAATTGAAGATGGTTTAGCTGAAGATGACTGGAAAGGTTGGCAAACATTAACTAATGAATTGGGAAGTAAAGTACAACTAGTTGGAGATGATTTATTTGTAACTAATACAAATCGATTGCAGAAAGGGATTGACCAGAATATAGCTAATTCTATCTTAATTAAAGTTAACCAAATTGGCTCTTTAACTGAGACTTTGGAAGCAATAGAACTTGCCACAAGATCTGGATATACTAGCGTTATTAGCCATAGAAGTGGAGAAACAGAAGATACTACAATTGCAGATCTTGCTGTTGCGACTAGGTCAGGACAGATAAAAACTGGATCTTTAAGTAGGAGTGAAAGAGTAGCGAAATATAATCAACTTCTTCGAATCGAAGATGAATTAGGGGATCAAGCAATCTATGCAGGCTCAATAGGTTTAGGACCTAGAGGGAAGGTTGTTAAATGATTTTCAATCAATCTTGTTCTTTAATTAGTAGTTGATTCAGTTTTTCTTTGGAGCTGCTCAAGCTTTTCGTCTCTTCTGATTTTCATTTGTAGTTTTAGCCATTTGAGGGAAATAGGTAAGGCTATGCCCATTGGTAATAAAGAGAAAATTGCTTTGTTGCTAGAAGCTAGAAGAGCTGCTGAAATACCAAGGCAGCCTAATAATATTGATTGCCCCATTGATTGCTGAGCATTTATCATTCTGCGCAGCTGCCTGTCAGACTCTCCAAGTCTGATTTGTAGTTGGAGGTCTCCTTGCTCTAGTCGTTCTAAGTTTTCATCTAGACGCTTTGGTAGCCCTACTGCTTTACTTCCTAGTTCGCCGAATTGGCGTCCTATTTCGTTGATCAAATCATTTGGATTAGAATTACTAGATGTCATCAGTTCAATTAGGTATGGCTTTGTTATTGCGATTAGATTAAAGCTTGAA
Source organism: Prochlorococcus sp. AG-402-G10 (assembly GCA_003279445.1). Taxonomy (GTDB): domain Bacteria; phylum Cyanobacteriota; class Cyanobacteriia; order PCC-6307; family Cyanobiaceae; genus Prochlorococcus_E. The sequence continues at coordinate 19,892 of QCHT01000007.1, read as the reverse complement.
TCAAGACTTCTACCTACACCTTCAAAAGTAGATAGAGCTCGCATTACAAAAATCAGCTCAACAGGAAGCCTAAATGGTTGCCCATAAACTAACTCATAAAGATCTACAGATAATTTTTCTATTGTATCTGTGTCAAATGGTGGAGTAAGTCTTTCTTTTAGCATGATCCTTATTAATCGTCTAACAGGACCTAAATCGATTCCTTTTGCAAGTAATCCCGCTGCTTGTAACTTTTTCACAAGCTCAGTGGCATCACCAAGAGCAGCTGCCTTGACCATGCTACCAAGTTCATTTTTTAAACGATCTGAAATCATTCCCATCATTCCAAAGTCGTAGAAAATAAGGGAACCATCTACAGAAACTGCTAGGTTCCCAGGATGAGGATCTGCATGAAAGAAGCCGAATTCAATAAGTTGCTTTAAATAGCTAGAGGCTCCTAGTTCTACAATTGAGGAAGGATTAATCCCGTTTTTTATAATTTCTGATTGATCATTTATTTTGATACCAGGTAGATAATCCAAGCAAAGAACTTTTTCCGTGCTTAGTTCCCATATAACGCTAGGAACTTTGATCTTTGGTTCATCAAGGAACTGCTGGCGAAATCTTGCAGCATATTGAGCTTCCACTTTGAAATCTAGCTCTCTTAGCAACACCCTTTTGCATTCTCTAGCCATTGCAACCCAGTCACGCCCTTTACTTAAAGATTGCTTTTTTTGCAGTACCGAAGCAACTTGTTGCATTATCTCTAGATCTACTCTGAAGAACGTTTCTAAACCAGGACGCTGAATTTTTAAAACTACTTTCCTTCCGCTACTTAGGCATGCTCTATGAACTTGTGCGATTGAGGCGGCAGCAATAGGTTTCTCATCAAGGTCGATAATCTCTTTGCATCGCTCTCCAAGCTCTTTCTCAAGAATTTCTTGAACTTTCCCAAAGCTAAATGCTGGTACTTGATCTTGTAACCCTGCTAATTCTATTATCCAGCTTCTTGGCAAAACATCAGGCCTGGCTGATATTAGTTGGCCAAGCTTTATGAAAGCCGAGCCTAGTTTAAGCAATTCTGTTGTAAGCCACTTTGCTCTATCTTGTTGCCTAATAGTTTCTTTTTGGTGGGAGAAGCCACCTGCATAAGTCCATTTTTGAGAGTCGAGCCACAAAAAAAATAATAATATGATTACAGATCTCCAAATTCTTATAGCACGGAAAAATTGACGGAAGAATTTGATTATTGAGTTTGGAAGTATCAATTTATTTCCTCAATTTGATCTGACAGTGTTCCAATTTCATCTCTTATTTTATTTATTTTATCTTGAAGAGTGTGATAAGAGTCTTTTTGGAAAGGTTCCTTCTTTAGATTTTTGGCTTCATCCTCTATTTCATTAATTCGACCAGCTTCCTCAATAATTTCTTCTTTAAAGAGATCCCATTCCTTCTTGATGCGACTAGGTGCAACTTTTATAAAGCCTGATGCTTCGGAGACTGAAGATGCAACATTATTATCTAAGCGAACCTTAAGGCGGTTAAAAATAGCTTTGAGTAAAGTTTCAGAGGGTGTCATTAAACCACTGTACTTAGAACCAAATTTTAGAAGATTTTGGATGACTAATGACTTTCATAAGTGGATTTCTCTGCTTTGAGCAGAGAAATCCAAAGTGATTTAAGACTATTGCTGGAGAGCTAAATTCTATTAAAGAATTGACTTTCAAGAAAACCATTAGTTAAGAGGTCTTAAATGATTTGATAATTTTTTAGAAAGTAATCTTGTTCGTATTGCTTACGTTGGCAGTTAGAACAATTTCTTTTTTAAGGAGCCTATGGCTATGTTTGTTTTTACTCTCAAGTCTAAACAAGGTTTTACTGGTAATTTCATATCCTATTGCTAGTGACCCACCAATTAAAAATGGTAGAAGCCAAAGATTGATTGCGGTTTGAAAGTTGTTTCTCGCTTTGCTCATGTTGGGGATATGAGGAATGTTAATTGCTAGAAAGGATCTCTTTAAGTTGGATGTGGAAAACTGTGCCCTGTTGAGTTTTTCTAATTCTATTTAGATATCTGGTTCTTGTTCAGATAGGCCACCATAATGAATTAAGACAGTGTCAAATTGACTTAAATGGGATGTGAGGATTGATGATTACTCTAAACTTGCACACCTTTTCCCTTTCTTAGTCTTCTATGCTGATCTAAGCAAAAAACAATTTTTCAGGAGCGTTAAAAATTTTGGAAACAATTGAAACCGATGTGGTGATAATTGGAGGTGGACCTGCTGGTTGCAGTTGCGCTCTCTACACATCCAGAGCAGATTTAAAAACAGTTATTCTCGATAAAAACCCCTCAGTAGGGGCCCTTGCAATTACTCATCAAATTGCTAATTATCCTGGTGTGCCTACAGATATTAGTGGTGAGGACTTGCTAGAATTAATGAGAGACCAGGCTGTTCAATACGGTACAGACTATCGACGAGCTCAGGTTTTTGGCATAGACACCAGTGGTGATTGGAAGACAGTTTTTACTCCTGAAGGTACATTTAAATGTCGTGCTCTAGTTGTTGCTAGTGGTGCAATGGGTAGGCCAGCTTCCTTTAAGGGTGAAGCTGAGTTTCTTGGCAGAGGAGTTAGTTATTGTGCAACTTGCGATGGAGCTTTTTATAAATCAAGAGAGGTTGCTGTTGTTGGTGTTAATAAAGAGGCTATAGAGGAAGCTCAAGTACTTACAAAATTTGCCTCAACCGTACATTGGATTACATCAAATGATCCGAAAGAAGAAGATCACGAAGCGATGGACTTGATTAATCAAGAGAATGTCAAGCATTGGAGTAAGACGAGATTGATGAAGATTGAGGGAACTGATGCAGGTGTAACTGGAGTTACTTTGAAGACTCGATCTAAAGAAGAGACTGAATTGTTAGAAGTAGAAGGGGTATTTGTATATATGAGTGGTTCAAAACCTATTACTGATTTTTTGGGAGATCAAATTGCATTAAAAGAAGATGGTGGAGTAGTTGTTGATGATTTCATGTCAACAACCTCCGAAGGAGTATGGGCTATAGGAGATATTAGGAACACTCCATTTAAACAGGCAGTTGTTGCTGCTTCAGATGGGTGTATTGCAGCAATGGCAATAGATAGATTCTTAAATAGTCGTAAATCTATTAGAGTCGATTGGGTCCATTCATAAATTATTAGTTCTCACATTTCAGTTGCTTCGGATATATAAGCCACTCCCCCATAGTAATTAAGAAGAGATCTAATATTTTCTCTGAATTTATCTATCATTTCTAGTTCGCAAAAAACTATTACATGAGCATTAGTTCCAAGACCAGTGAATTCCATATCTTCTGAACAAATTGTTTGAGGGCCTTTCCCAGTTGCATGCTTCAGCACTGTATAGCCAGGCACATCAGCGGCTTCAAGGGCTGCAAGAATTGCATCTAGCTCTCTTTCGCTAAAAATTAGATCTAACCGTTTCATTTATTTATCAAATGGAAGGAATGAATTTGTTAACCAAACTCATATAGAGTGGTATTCCAAAAACAATGTTAAAAGGAAAGGTTAGCCCAAGAGTAGTTGAAATGTAATAGCTTGCTTTTGCTTCTGGTACTGTCATACGCATTGCAGCTGGTACAGCAAGGTATGAAGCACTGGCGCAAAGTACTGCAAATAATAATGCATTTCCTGGTTGAAGTGATAATAATTTTGCAACTAAAATCCCTATGAATGCATTTATTAGAGGGATAAGTATTGCGAACATAATTAAAAACGAACCTGCTTTCTTTAATCCAGGCAGCCTTTGCGCTGCCACTATTCCCATATCTAATAGAAAGAAGCATTCAGCACCATAGAACAATTTATCTGTAAAAGGATTCATTTTTTCTACCCCTATAGGGTTGTTAGCAGCAGTTAAGAATCCAATTACAAGACTTCCTAAAAGTAAATAAACAGATCCATTTAGCATAGATTCATGCAATATTGATCTCCATTTCATTACTCTTCCATTTGGACGATTTGATGGAGCTCCTAGCTTTACAAGTAGTAGCCCAACAATAATTGCAGGTGATTCCATTAATGCTAAAGCAGCAACCATGAAACCATCAAATGGAATTTTCATACTTGCGAGAAAGCTTTCAGCTGTAATAAATGTCACTGCACTTATTGACCCATATGCAGCTGCAATGGCAGCTGAATTAAAAACATCAAGTTTTAAACGTAAGATTACAAAACATATAAGTGGGATGAACAATGACATGACTATTGCAGCCATAACAGTAGGCAACACTTGACCCCCAAATCCACTTTTTTCAAGTTCTAAGCCACCTTTAAAGCCAATAGCTAATAAAAGGTATAGAGAAAATAATTTAGGTAAAGGTGCAGGTATTTCAAGATCCGAGCGAGCAATTACTGCGATAATCCCAAGAAAGAAGAAAAGTACCGGTGGTGTTAAGACATTTTGAAGTACAAGATTAGTCCCCATAATTTTTCTTTTAGATAAAGTTCGTTATCAGGAGGTAAGGTTTACTTTTGATGAAAGTCTTAGTATCAGTTTTTGACTTCATTTACTGCTAGCTCTAGTGCTTCTTTTCTAGTACCTATTAAACCTTCGACTCCAAACTTAGAAAGTCTCTCTTTTACTCTGCCTGTAGCTCCAGCAACATAAGCCTTCCTTGAATTAAGTTTTGCTTCTTGAATCATCTCTTCTAAAGCTAAAGTTGCAGTTACACCAAGGCGAGGCACATCTGTTATATCTAATATTAAAACCTTGTAATTTCTTACAAGCATCATTCTTTCAGTTATTCCTTTCGCTGCTCCAAAACTAAGAGGACCTTTTAGCCTGAAAAGCATTACTTCACCTGAGCAACTGTCCAGTAAACTTTGTTCGTCATTAGGTAATGATTTTAGACCTTCATCTCTTGCTTGAATAGGATTATCTGCTTCCATTCCTTCTAATTGAGTTTGAGTGATTGAGTCAATTGTGAGCATATTTGCTACAAAAACCCCTACTAAAACGGCTGAAATCAGATCCCAAAAAACCGTCATTAAAAGAACGCCATACATAACGGTGGCAGTCTTAAGAGATAGCTTATGAGCTCTAAGTAAGAATCCCCAATCAATAATATCCAGTCCAACTTTTATTAATATTCCTGCAAGAAGTGCTTCTGGAATCTGCTCGGCAAGAGGTCCTGCTCCTAATAGAACTAGTAAAAGTACTATTGAATGAACCATTCCAGATAAAGGTGTAGATCCTCCAGATTTGACATTGATCACAGTTCGCATTGTTGCCCCAGCACCAGGTAAACCGGAAAATAAACCTGCAACAGCGTTTCCGATGCCTTGTCCTATTAATTCTCTATCTGAGTTATGTCGAGTTTGAGAAATATTGTCTGCAACTAGAGAAGTAAGTAACGAGTCAATTGCTCCTAATGCAGCAAGAACAAGTCCTGCTTTTAAAATAATTCCACCATATTGATTGAAGCTAGGAATAGTTAACGAAGGTAGTCCCTCTGGGATAGGACCAGCCGAACCAATTCGATCTATTGCATCTACTCCAAGAAAAAGAGAAAGAGGTGTAACTATTAATAATGCTAGAAGCGGAGATGGCACCCATTGGCTGATTTTCCTAGGAGTTAAAAATACGATTCCAAGAGTCATTATTGCTACGCCTATTGCTGCACCATTAGGCTCAAACCCATTTAAAACAGTGGAAAGGGATGCTAATACTCCACCTTTAGTGCTGATTCCAAGAAGAGGTCCAATTTGAAGACAAATGATTATGACACCTATACCTGACATAAAACCTGATACAACCGAGTAGGGAACAAGTGTTATGTATTTGCCAAGCTTTAAAATTCCAAAAATAATTTGAAATAAACCGCCGAGAACAACAGCTGCCATTACAAGCGGTATGATTTCCCCTGCAGAGAGGTTGTCAGACACTCCTGCTGCTGCAAGGGTTGCCACAACACTTGCAACCGTTACGCTCATTGGTCCTGTCGGACCGCTTACTTGGGCAGGTGTCCCTCCAAATAAAGCAGCTAGGAAACCAACAACAACAGCTCCATATAATCCGTATATAGCTCCTCCTGGACCAAGCGCAGCATTGCCAAAAGCCAGGGCTAGAGGAAGTGCAACAACTGCTGCCGTAAGTCCACCTAAAACATCACCCCTAACATTTTTCAGGTGAAATCCATGAATTAAGGCCACTTCTTTGACTCCTTCAATCACTTATTTTTTAGAAGTTTATCTTGTCAAGGTGGCTAGTTGCGACTTTTTTTGGTTAAAAAGCTGTTTTAAGAGATGTTTTCTTTGCAATCTTTAGTAGTCTTAGTCAATTTCCATCAAAATATTGTTGATTAAAAACATTGATGAATACTGATAGTTATCGCGATTATTTCAAGATCCTAGGTGTTAATAGGGATGCAAACTTGAATGAAATAAAAAGTGCTTTCCGCAGGCTTGCGAGGAAGTTTCACCCTGATGTAAATCCAGGTGACAAGCAGGCAGAGGGAAAGTTTAAAGAAATCAATGAGGCTTATGAAGTTCTATCTGACCCTCAGAAGAAAAGAAAATATGAACAATTTGGACAATTTTGGAATCAATCTTCAGGTATTGGTTCAGGGATAGATGGTCTTAATGTTGATTTTGGAAGTTACAGCAATTTTGACGATTTTGTTAATGATCTTCTGGGAAGGTTTGTTGGTGGAAGAGGAATGGAAGGATTTCCTAAGTCGTACAATCCGTTTTCTGGTGAATATCGAAAACCAGTCAATCTTGATGTGCAGATTATATTGAAAATAACTTTTTCAGAGGCTTTTTGGGGGACCCAGCGAACCCTATCCGTAAATGAGGAGCCAGTTGAAGTCAGAATTCCTGGAGGAGTTGTTAATGGTACTCATCTCAGAGTAAAAGGAAAAGGTAATTTGCAGCCTGGCACTGGACGAAGAGGGAACATCTTGATCAATCTCCAGGTAGAAAACCATAAGGTATGGCAATTAGATGGAGATCAGCTCAAAGCAGAATTACCGGTTTCTTATGATGAGCTACTTTTAGGTTCAATTGTTACAGCTATGACACCAGATGGAGAAACTCAATTAACTATTCCAGCTAGGACTTTGCCAGGTTCAAGCTTACGATTGAAAGACAAGGGTTGGCCAATCAATAATGGCCGTGGAGACTTGATTCTCACTCTTGCACTGTGCTTCCCCTCTTGTTTATCTTCTAAAGAGATTGACCTATGCAATCAATTACGAGAGCTCAGGATTTCTAATCCTCGAAAGGATTGGATTAATTCTGCTCGTTTATAAAAGGCTTTACGATCATGAGTAATTAATTTGTTTTTGACCATATGGAACTAACTTATCGTCCTCGTCGACTTCGTCGAACCCCTGCTTTACGAAGCATGGTTAGAGAAAACAGCTTAACTGCGTCGGATTTTATTTATCCTTTATTTGTTCATGAGGGAAATGACATTGAACAGATTGTTGCCATGCCTGGTGTAAACCGGTGGACCCTGGATGGCTTGGTCGAAGAAGTTATAAGGGGATGGAATTTAGGTGTTAGATGTGTTGTCTTATTCCCTAAGGTTGATGATTCTCTTAAAACTGAGGGAGGCGAAGAGTGTTTTAACGAGAATGGTTTAATTCCAAGGGCTATTAGACGTTTGAAGAAAGAATTGCCAGAAATGACAATTATGACTGACGTTGCGTTAGACCCTTACTCAATAGATGGCCATGATGGGATAGTCAGTGCCGAGGGAATTGTTTTAAATGATGAGACAATTGACAGCCTTTGTAAGCAAGCAATTGTTCAAGCTGAGGCAGGAGCTGATTTGATTGGACCTAGTGACATGATGGATGGACGTGTTGGAGCGATACGGGAATCTTTGGATGATGAAGGTTTTGAGAATGTGGGAATTATTAGTTATACAGCTAAATATTCATCTGCCTATTATGGTCCATTCAGAGAAGCTCTTGATTCTGCACCAAGATCTCTGAATGAAAAGCCAATACCGAAGGATAAAAGTACTTATCAAATGGATCCTGCTAATGCAAGGGAAGCTATTACTGAAGCTCAATTAGATGAGCAAGAAGGTTCTGACATTCTTATGGTTAAGCCAGGACTTGCTTATCTGGATATTATCTATAGGCTCAGGCAGGAATCTGAATTGCCTATTGCTGCCTATAACGTCAGTGGGGAGTATTCAATGATTAAAGCAGCTGCAGAAAAGGGTTGGTTAGATGAAAGATCTGTAGTTTTAGAAACTTTGTTGAGCTTTAAGAGAGCAGGAGCTGATCTTATTTTGACCTACCACGCATGTGATGCTGCAGCATGGCTGAAGAAAGTTTAATGAGAGCTGGCAAAATCGATGCTAATTATCTTTATTCAAGTTATGTAAATTTTCTATGATGGCCGAGCAGAATTTAGAAAACAGCTTTGTAAATGTCAGAAGGCTTGGACATGTAGCTATACGTGTTCATGATGTCGATAGGGCAAAGAATTTTTACCTGGGCTTGGGAATGAAACTTATCTGGGATGATCCTGATTGGTGCTATTTAGAAGCAGGACCTCAACATGATGGACTTGCTTTATTGGGACCAGGATATAAAGCAGCTGGGCCTCATTTTGCTTTTCACTTTACTGATAAAGGTGAAATAGAACATTTGCACTCACAATTGCGGGCAAATGGCACCCAAGTTGGATCTTTGCATGATCATCGTGATGGAACTGCTTCTTTTTATCTACGAGATCCTGACGGCAATTGGTTGGAAATGCTTTACCATCCTCCAGCAGGGATCCCGTCCAATCAATGAGCTAGTGAGGTCTTTGAATGAGTTCTCAACACAAGGAACTTCAATTATCTATTGCTAACTCTGCCTTTGAAGAAACACTTCAACTGTTGGAGTGGAACAAGCTTTGTGAACAACTTTCATTATTTGCTAGCACTGCTCAAGGTAGGCGAAGATGTATAGCTTGCTCTATTCCTAATAAGTTAATTCATAGCCGTAGATATCTTGCTGAGACACTAGAAATAGGAGCCATAGATTTAGAAGAGGAACTCAGTCTTTCGGGAGTTCATGATATAGAAAAGATTATACTAAGATGTTCTAAAGGAGGTGTTGCTTCTGCTCCTGAACTATTAGAAGTTGTAGAAACATTGAGAACTGCGCGTCGTTTGCGCCGTCAGATTGAAGATTCAATTACACGACCAATAATTTCAGAACTATTTTCTAATGTGTCTACTTTGCCAGAGTTACAGAAACTGCTTCAATTTGGAATCGAAGAAGGGGGACGTATTGCAGATCGTGCTAGCGAGAAGTTGGCTGATTTGCGTCGACAAGTCCAAGTTATGAGGATAGAGAGAAAAGATCTGTTAAAGGATCTCATTAGAAGATTTCATTCTGTCTTGCAGGACACTGTTATTTCTGAACGTTATGAAAGACCCGTGCTGGCATTAAAAACTGGAGCAGTAGATCATGTCTTAGGAACTATTCACGATACATCGTCTTCAGGTAATACAATTTTTATTGAACCGAAGGTGGTTATTCCCTTGGGGAATGAGATTGCTAAATTAGATGCCAAGATCTATGTAGAAGAACAGAGATTATTAGCGTATTGGAGTAGTCAAATTAGTGATAATTCTCTTTCTCTGAACCATCTCTATCAGATTCTTTTGGAGTTGGACTTTGCTTTAGCAAGGGCGCGTTATGGTCATTGGCTAGGAGGAGTAGCACCTGAGCTTAAAGAAGAATTGGATGCTCCATTTCTCATTCAAGATTTCCGACACCCGTTACTTGTTTGGCAAGAGCATTATCATAAAGGCTCTGCAGTTGTACCTATTAGTTTTAGAGTATCTTCGACTTTGAAAGTACTTGCAATTACTGGACCAAATACAGGTGGTAAGACAGTTGCATTAAAAAGTCTTGGCTTAGCAATTCTTATGTCAAAGCTTGGGTTGCTATTACCTTGCGCAGGAGAGCCATCCTTACCTTGGTGTAATCAAGTGTTGGCAGATATTGGTGATGAGCAATCTCTTGAACAAAATTTATCAACCTTTAGTGGACATATTGTTCGAATTAGTAAGATTTTAGATTCAATCTCCAAAAACCCTGGAGTATCAATAGTTTTACTTGATGAATTAGGTGCTGGGACTGATCCAACCGAAGGGACTTCTTTGGCTACTGCATTGTTAATGTTATTAGCAGATAGAGCTCGTTTGACAGTTGCTACTACACATTTTGGTGAACTCAAGGCTTTGAAATATAGTGATTCTCGTTTTGAAAATGCATCTGTTGGCTTTAATAGTGAAACGATAGAACCTACATATCATTTGCAATGGGGCATTCCGGGACGAAGCAATGCATTAGCAATTGCGCGCAGATTAGGACTGGATGAGGCCGTGATAGATAAGGCTCAGCAACTTATGCAGAGGAATGGCATAGATAATGTGAATAATGTTATTGAAGGTCTGGAGGAGCAAAGGCGTCAACAACAAGAAGCAGCAGAGGATGCTGCTTCTTTGTTGGCCCGTACTGAACTGCTTCATGAAGAGTTAATTAATCAATGGGAGAGACAATGTCGTCAATCAAAGGATTTTGAGGAAAGAGGTCGTAAGAAATTAGAAGGCTCTATTCGTCGGGGGCAAGTAGAGGTTAGGGACTTAATTCGCCGATTACGTGATGGGTCGGCTGATGGTGAAATGGCTAGAAAAACTGGACAAAGGTTACGGCAAATGGAATTGACTTATAGTCAAGAAAAAATCAAAAATTATCATCAAAGTTGGCTTCCTAAAAAAGGTGATCGCGTTAGAATTAGTGCCATTGGTAAATCGGGTGAAGTTATTGAAGTATCTGAAGATGGCTCTCAATTAACAGTTTTGTGCGGAGTTTTTAGAAGTACAGTTGATTTGAATGCAGTTGAAAGTCTGGATGGAAAGAAACCTATTCATCCAGCAAAGGATTCAGTCGTAACAATCAAATCAAGAGTTTCTTTGACTAATCAATCTAAGATTCGTACTAAAAAAAATACAATTGATGTTAGAGGGTTAAGAGTTCATGAAGCAGAGGCTGCTGTTGAAGAGAAATTGCGTAATTCATTAGGCCCACTTTGGATTGTTCATGGAATTGGGACAGGACGCTTGAAGAGGGGGTTGTTGGAGTGGTTGCAAAATCTAGATTATGTGGAAAAAATTATTAGTGCTGAGCAGAAAGATGGAGGAGCAGGTTGTACTGTTATTTGGTTGAAGTGATTGATTCTTTGCTCTCCTGAGAATATGTTGTCGTCTGTTATCTTTTATAAATTTCGGGTTCAAATATTCTATTCAGACTAACTTTACTCCAATGAATATGCTGTACCTTTAATGTTCATTCTTGTCAGTGTTGATATACTTGCATTAGAAAAACCTGTATCTAATAGTGCTCTTGATAAATATAGTGAATGTTTTAAGTAGGATTTTACCCTGCTTTTAAGTACTATTTTCTCTTTATTGCCTCATGATATGCGCTAATAGATGAGTTTTAGCTCGACTTTCATTCTTTAAACCAACTGCAGCAAAAACTCACAATGCAATTTATTGACCAAGCAATTATAAAAGTTAGAGCTGGACGAGGCGGTGATGGAATTGTATCTTTTCGAAGAGAGAAGTATGTCCCTGCAGGTGGACCTTCTGGGGGTGATGGGGGTAATGGTGGAAAGGTGATTTTTCAAGCTGATTCAAATCTTCAGACTTTGCTTGATTTTAAATTTAAGCAATTAATTTCTGCGGAAGATGGTCGAAGAGGAGGACCAAATAAATGTAGTGGAGCTTGTGGTAATGATCTTGTATTAAAAGTTCCCTGTGGCACTGAAGTTAAAGATGTGGACACAGGCATAATTTTTGGAGATCTAACAGTTGATGGCGAAACTCTTGTAGTTGCATTTGGAGGAATTGGAGGTTTAGGAAATGCTCATTATTTAAGTAATAGAAATCGTGCACCTGAAAAGTTCACAGAAGGGAAAGATGGGGAAGAATGGCTATTGAATTTAGAATTGAAATTATTGGCAGAAGTAGGGATTATTGGGTTACCAAATGCTGGTAAAAGTACATTGATATCGGTTCTCTCCTCTGCTAAGCCGAAAATTGCTGATTATCCTTTTACTACATTGATTCCTAACCTTGGGGTGGTACGTAAACCCAGTGGTGATGGCACTCTCTTTGCTGACATTCCAGGTCTCATAGCTGGTGCAGCCCAAGGAATTGGCTTGGGGCATGAGTTTTTAAGACATATAGAAAGAACAAAATTGTTGATTCATGTTGTTGACGCCTCTTCTTCAGATCCTTTAAGAGATGCTCAAGTGGTTGAGAAAGAACTTTTAGCTTATCAACATGGACTTGTCGATCGGCCGCGAATTTTGGTTTTGAACAAGAAAGAGCTTATAGATGAGAAAACTCTTGGGGAATTAGTTGAAAATTTCAAGAAAGAAATAGGTAGTAATGTATTGTTTATATCTGCTGCGATGAATGAAGGCCTGGATATTCTTTTAACAAAAATTTGGCAAAAATTAGAGGCTTAATATTCTTTCCATGTTTTAGAGCAAATTAATACTTGTCGAGAGTAGAAGAATTGGTCATAAATAGGTTAAGGGTATCTTTCTTATGACTTTTTACACATGTTTTGATGACCAGGGCAGTGTCATCGCAAGATGTCAAACTTCTCAAGATATTGAAGTCCTGCGGCGAATGGGACGACCTATAAAAGAAGTTAGAAAAATGAGAAATGAAGAATCTGTAGTTTGTTCTCTTACAGGCAGTCCATCAGATTTTAATATGGATTATTGAAGAAAACTTTGAAGTACTTTGCATTAAAAAAGTGGGCCAAGGCCCACTTTTTTAATCATCATATACAAGGCACTCTGGTTCATCTGGATTTGCATCACAGAATAATTCCAATGCATTTGGATCGTGCTTATCCTCTGGATGATGCTCTTTATATTCCTCAAGCGAGTGAAGCTCTTCTTCAAGATGCCTTGCCTTTGGAACATTGCCTTCTGCTTTGGCAGAAAGAATCTCGCTTTGATCTTTCTGAATGTGTTCGTCGATTGATTTCATTGGTTAGTTGCTTTAAGCCTTAGCTTTCAACTTTCTTACAATAAATAGATTACTCATTTCTGCCACTAAAAGTTGGTTTGGTTTACAACACCTTTTTCTCTAGAAACTAACTATATATACAATCTAGAGTTGAAATGTCTGGTTTTGATGATCAATTAGATTTTTGGAAAACGTCTTTTAGTTTTCGTTTTTTTGAGTTCAGGTTTTTGCTGTCTCATTTTTGCTACTGAGGTATTGAAAAACACTTTTATCTCCAATATCAGAGGCTGCGTCCATTCCAAATTTTCGCACTGCAAGGATTAAAAAAAGTACAGCTGCTAAACATAGTAAGATCATTTCTATTGCCTGAGGCAGTATTCCCAGCAAGTGACTACCAAGACTAATTGGTAGCAAAAGTGTTACACCAATAGCTTCAGGACGCTGAAAACAGAAAAACTCTTTGAATCCTAAGCCAGCCATTGCTGCAAAGTAAGGGCCAATTATTAATATTAGAATTGGCCTAGATACAAGATCAGAAATTAGCTCTTGTGAATTGCCCTTCAAAATTAGAGCAATAATTCCTAAGGCCCCTATAGCCCATAAAAGCTGAAGAGTCCGGTGAAGGATTTGAACATATATATGTATCCATTTTAAGGCAAGGCCTAATGAAATACACATTGGGATAAGCCACACCCAGGCAAAAGAATCACTAATTAATAACCACTGAGAGATGCCAGCCGTAAATGAGATCCCACAAGTCAAAAGAGCTAAACGATAGTTTCTTACTTCTGTTTTATCTTCTTGTGTAATTTTGTACTTTCCATAAACTCCTTCAAATTCAATTTCAAGAGCATTTTCCATGAATTTAGAGTAAACAAAGTTAGTTCAATAGGTATTAACTATTTGATTCACATTAGGCCCTTTTGGGATTATATTGCTTGGATTTAGGGGAAATAAGGCTCCGTAGTAGTCATTTCTCCAATTTGTCGCATTACATGTATTTGAAACTTTGGGGAGATGAAAAAACTTCTTACGCCAACTAAGAATTGCTGGAAAAGATGATAAAGATTCCTTCGAGCATCCAAATAAAGGAGCATAGACAGATTCCCATCGAATGATGGTTGGGAAAAGTCTTATGTCTGCCAGTGTGAGCTTGTCTCCACAGAGCCAAGGCCCCTTAAGAGAAAGACTTTCTTCTATAGCCTTTAATGAATGAAAAAGTTCTTCGCTGGCATTGTTATAAGCTTCTTGGTTTCTAGCAAAACCACATTTATATACTCCATTATTGACTGACTCTTGTATTAATCTTTGCCATGCATCTATATCTTGTTGGAGTTCTTTGGGACAAAAATCTGAAACATCATCTTGAGCAGGCCACTGATTTAGAATTTCTATTAATTGGGCACTCTCATTGCCTAGTAATTTAGGTTTGTCTTTGATAGTTTGTTTTGGATCAAAGAGTGCAGGAACGGTTGCTCTATGAGTTGGAGGAGAATTAAAGAATTTATAAAGCTCTAGAAGAGATTGACAACCCTTCCAACTAGGAGATATTTTCCATTGTCCTCCTTTGTAGTCAGGGTGAGCTATTAAAAGATTTAATGAACTACTTAAATTTCTGAGTTCATACATCAGCCATGTTCGATGGGCCCAAGGACAGCTTCGACCAATTACGAGAATAGGAAATTCTTCGATTGATCGATTTAAGAGATCGGCTGGATTCGGAAGAATTGCATTCTGTGCTTGGCTGGGTTTGCGGCAATAATTCCCTGATTTGTCAGCAGGAGCAAGGCCATTCATTAATTGATTCCATTGCCATTTCCAACCCGTTCGGGCGGATGAAACAATTGTTGGAGGTATTGACATGCAAATTATTTTGTAGATATTTTCAGAAATAGGAAACAATTTAATAATCTTTGATGTCAAATCTTCAGGTACTTTTGGTGGCAGGTACCCATGGAAATGAAATCAATGCCCCTTGGGTTTTTGATCAGTGGAAACAAAAAGAAGATCTTATAGATAAGTGTGGCTTAAAAGTTGTTTCAGTAATAGGAAACCCTTTGGCTTTTGAACAGGGAAAAAGATATTTGCATAGAGATTTAAACAGAAGCTTCTCTAAAGATTTACTTAATTCTGAAAATCATAATGATTTAGAGGTTTCTCGTGCAAGGCAGTTGCTTGCTCTTTATGGACCTAATGGTCAAAATGCTTCTCAAATAGCAATTGATTTTCATAGCACTACTGCTTGCATGGGTTCAAGCCTTGTTATTTATGGAAGACGTCCTGTCGACTTGGCAATAGTCTCTTTGATTCAGAACCGCATAGGCTTGCCAGTATATTTGCATGAGGGGAACCCATCGCAAAAAGGGTTTTTAGTAGAAGCTTGGCCTTGCGGATTTGTTGTGGAAATAGGACCTGTTCCTCAGGGATCTCTCAATAGCAGAATTATTCAGCAAACGTTTCAGGCCCTAAAGATTTGCTTAGAGGAGATATCTAAATCTATTCACTCTCAAAGTTGTTTTCCGGATAAATTAATTGTGCATAGACATTTAAAAAGTATTGATTATCCTAGAGATTCTTCTGGAGAACCTATTGCATATATTCATGGTGATCTCGAAGGTAGAGATTGGCAGCCAATTAGAAATGGATATCCATTATTTGAGTATATAAGCGGAGAAAAAGTCAGACTTTCTGATAATTCTTTTTCAGATGTAGTGTTCCCAGTTTTTATTAATGAGGCAGCATATGCTGAAAAAAATATTGCGATGTCCTTTACTAAAAAGGAAGTTTGGAGATTTGATGATTGTTGGAAAGATGCATTTTATAGATTAATTAATTCATAGAAAGCAAATATTTGGATTTTTATAAAGAGAATAAACTCTTTTTTAATTGATTAGGTATAAATTATTTCTTAATGTAGCCTTCTTTGGACTTTCTTATGAAGAAAATTTATTTTTCAAGAATTTAATGCAATCAAAACATTTCTTTGATTTCTGCCAATCTTTTAGATGTTGTAATCTTAGGCATTGGAACTGCTGATTTTATAACGAAGAAGCATCCTTTTTTTATCGAAAATTCTCTAAATGCGATGTTGAATGGATATATATATATTTTCTTTATAAGAAACCTTTCTCTTTAGCTCGCGTAATTGCAGATTTTCCTATAAACTCCTCCTGGCGGGGCTTCGTCCTCGTTCTTACATAGATATCCCTTTTGGGATTTGAATTCACGTCCTCATGACCACCATTAGAAAGCAGCGCTCTGCGTTGCTCGGCGGTTGGCCGCAATTCTGTGAGTGGGTCACATCTACTGACAACCGTATTTACGTCGGTTGGTTCGGTGTATTGATGATCCCTTGCCTTTTAGCGGCAGCAATCTGCTTTGTAGTTGCTTTTATAGCAGCACCTCCAGTTGACATTGATGGCATCCGTGAGCCTGTTGCAGGATCTTTCCTTTATGGAAACAACATCATTTCTGGTGCTGTAGTTCCTTCTAGTAATGCAATCGGTCTTCACTTTTACCCAATTTGGGAAGCTGCAACTCTTGATGAGTGGCTTTATAACGGCGGTCCTTACCAGCTTGTTATTTTCCACTTCCTCATCGGTATTTGCGGTTGGATGGGCCGTCAGTGGGAACTTTCATACCGTTTAGGTATGCGCCCATGGATCTGTGTTGCTTACTCAGCACCAGTTTCAGCGGCTTTTGCTGTTTTCCTTGTTTACCCATTTGGTCAGGGATCTTTCTCTGATGGAATGCCTTTAGGAATTTCAGGAACATTTAACTTTATGTTTGTGTTCCAGGCTGAGCACAACATTCTTATGCACCCATTCCACATGGCTGGTGTTGCAGGAATGTTTGGCGGAAGTTTGTTCTCAGCTATGCATGGTTCATTGGTGACTTCTTCACTTATTCGTGAAACCACCGAGACTGAGTCTCAGAACTATGGCTATAAGTTTGGACAAGAGGAAGAAACATACAATATCGTTGCAGCTCATGGCTACTTCGGTCGTTTGATCTTCCAATATGCAAGCTTCAATAACAGTCGTAGTCTTCACTTCTTCTTGGCAATCTTCCCAGTTGTTTGTATTTGGCTGACTTCTATGGGCATTTGCACCATGGCATTCAACCTCAATGGATTCAACTTCAACCAGTCTGTGGTTGATTCAAATGGTAAGGTTGTTCCAACTTGGGGCGATGTACTAAACCGTGCAAACCTAGGTATGGAAGTTATGCATGAGCGTAATGCTCATAACTTCCCTCTTGACTTGGCAGCTGCTGAATCCACTTCTGTGGCATTAGTTGCTCCTGCAATTGGTTGATATTTGTTTCTTATAAGAACGAATAAACTCTTTTGTTTGCTTTTGAGCCCCTCTTATTTAAGAGGGGCTTTTTTTTAGAAAAATTTTTAATTTCTGCTAAATGGCCAATGATTGATTAGGCTTTTGCTGAAATCAACTTTCTTGGTATCTCCGCAAAATAAGAAATTCATGGGTAGTAGTTTTGGAGATTTCTTTCGGGTCACCACATTTGGGGAATCTCATGGAGGGGGCGTAGGTGTTGTGGTAGATGGTTGCCCTCCTAGGCTTGAATTAGATATTTTGAAAATACAAGAAGAGCTTGATAGACGAAGACCTGGTCAAAGCAAAATCACTACTCCAAGAAAAGAATTAGATCACGTCGAGATTTTGAGTGGAATAGTTGATAAGAAAACTCTTGGCACACCAATAGCCATGATGGTTAGGAATAAGGACCAAAGACCAAGTGATTATGGTGGAATGAAAAATGTATTTCGACCTTCTCATGCCGATGGTACATATCACTTGAAGTATGGAATTCAGGCCCAAAGTGGGGGTGGTAGAGCTTCTGCAAGAGAAACAATTGGAAGGGTTGCAGCTGGATCTATTGCAAAGCAAATACTTAAGAAAGCTTATGGGACTGAAGTTCTTGCTTGGGTAAAACGTATTCATGATATCGATGCCCAAATAGATATGAATAAGGTCTGCCTTGAGGATATTGAATCAAATATTGTTAGATGTCCAGACCAAGAAAATGCCAATTTGATGATTAAACGAATTGAGGAGATTAGTCGAGACGGAGATTCATGTGGAGGCGTTATTGAATGCATTGTTCGTGATGCTCCAGGTGGACTTGGAATGCCTGTTTTTGACAAATTAGAGGCAGATTTTGCAAAGGCTTTAATGTCATTGCCTGCAAGCAAGGGTTTTGAAGTTGGATCAGGTTTTAGAGGAACATACTTGCGAGGAAGCGATCATAATGATGAGTTTTTGGCTTCAGATGAAAATAGATTGCGAACTGCTTCAAATAACTCCGGAGGGATTCAAGGAGGAATTAGTAATGGTGAGCCAATAATTCTTAGAGTTGGATTTAAGCCAACAGCAACTATTCGTAAGGAGCAGAAAACCATTGATTCAGCAGGTAACCAAACTGTCCTTGCTGCAAAAGGGAGGCATGATCCATGCGTCCTCCCTAGAGCGGTCCCTATGGTTGAAGCAATGGTTGCAATAGTTTTGGTAGATCATCTTTTAAGACAAAAAGGTCAATGCAGTCTTTGGTAGTTGATATTCTTATAATTTATTTTTTACTTTAGAGATAGAATTTTGAACAATAGAAGTTATTTATAGCTTCTCATTCTTCTGATCAAGAGACCAATAATATAAAACTTATTTTTCCTTGAGCCATTTCTCAAGGTCTGGATCTATTTGATAATCTTTTATTAGTTCTCTCCCAAGAATGATTGCCCCACAACCATTTGAAAGCCATGAATTGATATCTTTGATCTTCATGCCACCTGCAGCAATGAAAAAAGGTATAGGTTTAAAGGAAGCTTTTATTTGGTTTATGTAGCTTATTCCTAGTATTGATGCTGGGAAGAGTTTGATGGCTCGATATCCAAAATTAATAGCTTGTTGAATCTCTGAAGGGGAGAACACACCGGGTATAACTAATTGTCCTAATTCTCGAGCTCTTAATTGTAGTTTAAGGTCCCAGAATGGAGACATTGAAAACTTAAAGTCAAGTTCTGCAATTACTTCTAAGGATCTTGGTTCGGTTAAGGAAGCTGCTCCAAAAGAGATGTTGGGGAATTGCTTTTTAAGTTCTTTTATAAAAGGAACCCAATTATTATGTGAAGACCATGCAATTTCTATATTTTTAATATCAGAACTAATGAGGCTATTTATTAAACAAATGATGTCGTCGAAATATAAGTTATCAAGATTGTCTTGAGATATTCTCAATACTATAATTAATGGCTGAGAAATAAGCGAAGAGATCAAGAAATCCTGCTTTTCTTTCCATACATTAAATGAATTTGATTTAGATATATTCAGCAACTTTTACTTCTCTTTTGATTAGTAGTTCTTGTAGGTCCTCCGAATCAACTGTTTCTTTTTCAATAAGCATCTCTGCAAGTTCATTAAGAACAGATCTATTGTCCTCTAGGGCCTTAGTGGCTCTTTTATAAGCTATGTCAACTAAGTAGGACACCTCTTCATCAATTGTGGCAGCTGTATCTTCAGAAAAGTCTCGTTCAGCAGCAATATCTCTACCTAGGAACATTCCTCCTTGTGAGCGTCCTAAGGCTACTGGGCCAAGTTTCTCGCTCATGCCAAAGCGCGTAACCATTTGCCTTGCGACCTGAGCAACTTGCTTTAGATCATTAGAAGCCCCAGTGGTCACTTCGTCTTCTCCATAAACTATTTCTTCTGCCACGCGGCCTCCAAGTGCAACTGCCATTTGATTTTGAAGATAAGACCTTGAATACAGACCAGACTCCATTCTTTCTTCACTAGGAGTGAAAAAGGTTAATCCTCCGGCTTGG
>QCHT01000006.1 GCA_003279445.1 Prochlorococcus sp. AG-402-G10 | reverse complement strand
CCGAGAGGAGTTAAGAGAAAGGATTGAAGAAAGTTATATTAAAAATAGTTGAATTATTAGTATTTCAAGAGAAAGTGTAAGAAGACTAAAAATATATATGAGGAGCTCTTCCTCGAGCTCACTTATAACTGCATCTAATGACTGAGCTTATATAGCAAAAATTTACAATTATTACCGTAACTAAATTTTCGAGCATCAGATAAAAAACAATGGAAACAAGACATCTATCATAGCCCTATATAATTGAATAACGCTAAAACCACTATGCATATGAACTTAAGATATTTTTCATACCTAATTTTACTATTCTGCCTATGCTACCCAGGATATTCAATAAGTCCCAAAGATATGAAAAAGATCTGTAGAAAAGCTCCAAATTACTCAAGGTGCATGAAAGATTTATCAAAAGGGAAATATAACAATAAGAAGGATAAATACACTGTTATAAATGGTCCTGTGCCTATCAAGATAATACCTTATATTGAAAGATAGAATATTTGTATTAGAAATAGTAGGTAAATAATAGTGTAAAAACCATATATTATATCTCATACTCATCCTTAAACTTAGCTAATAAGGATAAATAGCTAGAGTACATCTTAACAGAATCTTCATTAAAACCGACATTAGTGTAATCCATGCTTATTTTATCCAATGAAAGTTTAACTGGAGCAAATGAAATGGCATACTCACCTCTAATATCATCATCACTAATATCATTAATCTTAGCGAGTATTAATTCAATCTCCTTTAAAGCAATAGATATATTCTTCTCGTGTTCTTTAGACAACTTTCGTCGTTTCTTAGGCATTTGAGGTTATGTCAAAAGGAGAGCTTAAGTATAGTATAAAGTCAAATGGGAGATGAGTCAGAAATTATCAATTAAAACATGTGTTATAAACATTAAATCATTCGCAAAAAACGTAATTTTTGTCTCATTTTAAGATATATTTATTAAATCCATTTCCTCAATGGCGAAACCATACGAAGTTCTCAAGGGGATGTCAAATCCAGAAGAGCCAAAGCCAAAAAAGCATAATACTGATATGAGAAACTCTAAGTCAAAGCTCCCTTGGTGGGTAGAAATTTTATTTGTACAGATAGGATTACCAGAAAGCCTTCTTCGTGAAATTTTAAAATTAAAAAATAAGTCTTTTAAACATTACAATAACAATAGGAAAAAATATTACTTATCTGCTATTGCAATTGCTACTTTTATATATACATACCCCATAATAAAATATACAAGTAATAATAACCGTTGTGTAAGGGAAACACTTGATTATCTATCTAAGAAGGAGATAGATAAGGTAGGGACACCAGTTAGCAAGAAAGTAGTTTCAGTTAACTATTGTAATGGGGGTAGCTACTTAATTTTCGACTGAGCATCAATATCAGTATCAACACTGTCCTTAATTTTGAAGGTAGGTTTTTCATTAGGAGGCTTACGTTCAATGAAATATACGAACCGATAAAGGGCTCTCCCAAAGATAGGGACCCATACGCTCTTGTAAACTTGATTCAACACTTTAAAAAACATAGAGAATCTTATATAAATATTTAAACAATAAACCAATGGAACATTATTTACTTTTTAGATGAATAAAAGCTACTTGCATAACAAGAAGTTAGAAAAAGTTATAGAATAGTAGTGATATCAAATTGTAACAGAACAAAATGCCAACAGCAAAAGAAAAAAAAGAAGAAGTGAAAGTACACCTTAAGAAATTAAGAGCAGAACTTAGAACTATTCATTTAGCTGTGACGGAGGAATTGAAACTTCCAGAAGCTAATAATATAAAAGATCTCATGAATGACATGGAGCAATTGCTATCTGTAATAGATGCTAAGGGTAAAAAAAATAAAAAATAATTTATTTAAATAAAACCATTCTGTGATAAAAAAGCTAACCATGAGGTATCTCCTTTATCTTATTTTCCCATTAGTACTGTCTTCTTGTACATACTTTTCTTCTGATAAGGAAGATTCATCTAATTTAAACAGGGACAACAATATTGAAATTATTGAGTCTCTTGAAATTTCAATAGTATGTAACAAGGAAAGTATCAATGAGTACTTAGAAAAAGGATGGAAAATTCAGTCCAGCTCAGTAACGGAAGTACCTTGCACATGGAAAACACAGAAATCAACTCCTAAGTGTAATTTGAAACGAGATAAAGGATGTAGTATTACTGTTCCTGACATCATGGGTACAAAAACAACTTACGTACTGACAAAAACTAGCGCCGATTCAAAGGATAATTAAATATATTTGTTAGCTATTTATCAATAGCGAGTATATTCCTCAACACGTAAGCAAGTGCGTATTCAGTATTTATCCTTTGTGATTTTCAAATTTTGGCTGCAACGTATCTTAAAACGTCAATTCTTAAGAAATAATGAAAGAATATTAACTTTAAATTTCATGGGATGCATAAGCCTTAATTTAACAATGGTTGAATCAAGTTTATGAGCATTTCTCTTTTGACTGCAATGGCAGCATTAGGAGCTATTGGTATGAGTACAACCTTCTTAGTACTGATAGCCTCCAACTAGGTAACATTAGTTAGGAAATTGTATCGATTATAAGTACTTACAATAATATATACAAAACTCACACTCAATTTATTTCAATAAATTAAATACATATACATGTAATAATATAAAGGAAGTAGGAAGATTTTCATGTTGGATCAAATTGCTTATATGACATGGAAGAACCCTGTTTTTATGCTTATATTCTTCGGGGTTTTATGGTATCTTCCTGGAATTATCGTAAGAAGGAGAAGCGAGTTTATATATCTCAAGAGAAAAGAAGCAGCTAGGCAGGATAAGCTTTCTAAGCTATATCCAAAAAACTTAAGTGATGAGGAGCACTAGGCTAATTTAGTTAGCATTGTTTTAATTGAAGTTATCATTTTTCCGTTAATTCAATAAGTTTTTTGCGAAAATCTCCCTTGGACATGCCACCCTTAACCTCGCCTAAAATTCTAAAATCATCGTTTGGCTCTCTTACTATCAAATAAGTGGGCCATCCCATACCTTCCTTATTTGGATATTGAGCAAGCAATATTTTCCGGTATTTTCTATAGGTATTTGTATCCTGCATAGATACATCGATAAATTCAAGGTTTAGTTCTTTTGAGACACTTGCGTCATAATGACTCATCCGATGGCAAGTCCCGCAGTCTTCAGAGCTAAACTTAATTATTGAATCCATTAAGATTATGCAGTAAATATATTTATATCATATTATTGATAATATATTTAGATTCTTAAACAAATGATAATTTAACTAGATTAAATTGAATCTATTAATTTTTGGAACATGCCTACAATAGTCCCTAAAAAAATTACTCCTGTTACAAGAATAGGAATCACTATGTAATTAATTTGTAGATGAGGGATCCTTGTTAATAATATGGTAAGGCCGGTAACTGATGAATAGAGATAAACGAGAAGTACAAGAATATATATATGAGGTTTGTAAGATATATCTATTAGCCTAAATACTTTAGCTAATGATATATCATCAAAGATAAATAATACGAATGATAAAATCATTGAGAAACCAATTATTATCCAAAAAATTGAATTAAGAAGATACAAATCAATTAAATGTACAAAAGAAAAGAATAAACTTAAAATATAGGTTTGTCCAGAGAACCTTTTTTCTTTCGACTTCATATATAAACTTGTTATTTTAGTTGAAATTAATGTTATCCGTTATTTATTTTATTAAACATTCATGATGATCGATTCCGTTTTATTAATATTAAAATTCTATATAAGGCGCCAATAATTAGGATAAGGCTAACAATTAGAAGGATGATAACTACCAGAGCGGATCCTATGGTGGCTATTGAGTTGACTATATTGATGAATGATGATGATAGTTGTAATAATGTTTCCTTAGATAGGCGCGATGTTATGAATGTCCTAGGTAATGTATTTAGAAATCCTACTAAGTTACATCCTATTATAAGCATAACAATAGCTTCCCAAAATTGCCTTCTTTTGCTTTTAGTAGCCTTACTTTTAAATAAATAAGACCTTTTAGAGCTAGTCCTTCTTTTTAAATTGTTTGTATTCATCTTTTATTATCTAAATTCTTTTCTTAATTCTGACCTGGAAATTGTATTAGTCAAGATTTACTTGTTAATATCTTTTGAATAGGTATCTTTTTCTATAATTTCTTCGCCCGGAGCAGTTGGGGGTCGAAGGGAAGGTAAATTTAGATACAGAAAAGCAGTAATACATATGCAACTTATACCAGCTATTGCATTTATTATCTGATTGAAATGAAATGAATTCTTGTAAAATTTTCTAGTTGTAGCTGGCTTTGATAGAGGCACCAGCCAATTAATAGCTATATAGCTATCAACTAAAATTTTGTCTAAGCACCTCGTTAAATCTGTTAATTCAGCATCATCTAAAATTATAGTGAGTGGTTCAACATCCCTTTTGTTACTCACAAGTTTTAATTCATGACCTCCTTTTACACCTGAAATCTCAATAGAGTTAGCCATATCAGAAATAGAATCAGGAAGTCCAGAGATACAGCTCCTTGAGTATGAAAGGATTACATATACAAGGTTTATTAGGTGCTCTTTTTTACCTTCTAGGACTGTTAATCCAATTAAAGTAAGTTTCCATGAAAGCAAAATACCAATAGTATCTGAGCCGTGACCTAATGACTTGTCAGGGATTCCATCAACCTCTAATACTGCAATACCTTCTTTGTAGGATCTACTAGTCTTCATGATCTAATTAATTATAATAAGGGTTCAAAAATACTTGAAGATAGACGCTTTAGACCTCCTGGGCCAGAGGATAACGCTAATATAAGTAGCAACTGTTTGTGGAAACTATCAGAGTTTGAAGTCTTGATTAGATATTTTTTTACTAATCCTCGCCTAACATTCATTCTTTCAGTTATTAATTCTTCCAATCTCAAACAAAACTTATTCCATCTCTCAGATCTGTATTGGATAGAACCTTTAGAAGTTAATAGTTCTCTAATTCTAGGATAAAATTGGTTGGACATTGACGAAAGTATTTTTATCAATCCCTCAAAAGATTCAATAGATAATGTGGAGTTACTTGATGACCTCCTCAAAGGGTTATGACATCTAGATTTCCAAATGGCTACATAATTAGGAAAGACATGACTAATCTCTAGATCTCTAGCAATAAGCTCGAATGACTGAGATGTATTGACGTCAAGTGCTTCTAGGGTTAAAAAAAGGAGATCGATTTTCTCTATCGACCTTCTCCATTTAGTAGTCTGCATTCCAAACAGGAGGTTGGGGTTGATAATATTCAATCGTTTTGATGCAGAGTTGAAATCAATAGAAGATTGTTTTTTTGCCATCACTTGCTTTTATTGCGAAAATACTCAGATTTAATTTTCTTGGATGTCTTGATGGTTTCTAGTGGAAGAAGGAGCACTTAAAAGAGGAATGAGAGAAAATAGCAACTAGTTACCTAGCGAGTATATAAGTAAATACAAGCAGATTATAGCTAACAACAATCAAATATACTCATTATCTATAATCCAATCTAATAATACTTGATATTGTTCAATAGTAATTAAACCAAAATTCCACAAAACAATCGGGAATGGGGCTGATTCTAAATTACTATGTTTTATAGCTAGTGTAATCGCCTGATCATTTAAAGAAAATTCCTCTTTAAGGAATATTAGTAAATTCTTAGATGGTAATGATTGATTATTAGTATTATTCATTATATAG
The DNA here is from genome assembly GCA_003279445.1 of Prochlorococcus sp. AG-402-G10. Taxonomy (GTDB): domain Bacteria; phylum Cyanobacteriota; class Cyanobacteriia; order PCC-6307; family Cyanobiaceae; genus Prochlorococcus_E. The sequence goes on along the minus strand of QCHT01000006.1, from coordinate 98,186 downwards.
AATTAAAATATTAGCAATCTAAACGTTTAGCAAATAGGAAAGAAAAGCCGTCTGTAAACAAAGAAAGAAGCAATCTTCTTAAATAAGGAGCTTTTCTTAAAAGACTAAAGGTAAAATACCTGATAAATCTTAATACTGTAAAACTATTTGAGAAGATTAGAATCAATGTATGAGTTAAAAAGGATGTGCTTAGTATGTCTATATATCTGTTCAATATGAAAAAGGATTTAGATCGTTTAGAAATAAGACCATTATAATTTCTATTTTTGCGATCATTTAACAATAATGTTAGTGCATTGATATCTCTAATAGAAAGATTTAAACCTTGTCCACCAACAGGATGCAAAGAATGTGCTGACTCTCCAACTAGAAACTTATTAGCTACAATTAATTTTTTGGAAACACTAAGAGATAAAGGAAAGACTTCTGGATTATTATATAAGGAGTCTATTTCTAATCCACTAGGAAGCATAGTTGATACTTTGTCTAGGAATAAAGAGGTTGGTAATGTTATAAGATTCTCACAAATTGAAGAAGTAGTGCTTATTATTACTTGGTAAAGGTCATGACCCATAGGAAGAATTGCCATAGGGCCATCTTGCCTAAAAACTTCATATGCTCTGTTCGAATGGTTGACTCTTAAAAGAGCTTTAAATGTAATACACTTCTGTCTATATCTATAAGAATAAGTCCCTATATTCCATTTATTTCTAGATTTAGAAGAGATTCCATCAGCTGCAAAATAGTAGTCATAGTCTCTATTATCTTTAATTTGTAAACAATTTAATTGTAAATTAATCTTATTATTTTTACTTAGCTTTTCAAATAAGACTTCCATTAAGATTTTGTGGTCTATAGTCCAACCAACTGCTTTTGATTTATAATTATTTTCTTCAAGGTCTTTAGTTGAAAGAATTATATTTTTATTTATAACAGAGTCAATAATAGATAATTCCTTGAAAGGGATAGCTTTATTATTAAGCTCGCTCCAAATTCCCAGTTTTTCTAACAACCTTCTTGTAGAGTGAGTAATTGCATAACTTCGATCTCTAGATAATAATTTTTCCATATCTAGTATATCAAACAAATAAACTTCCGTATTAATATTAGCTAGAGCTATTGCAAGAAGAGCACCAGAAGGTCCAGCACCTAATACCTTAATAATTAGTTCTTTCATAGTTTATTTTATTAACCTTGCAGAATATTTGCTTATTAATGACATGATGGTCTATCTATTAATTCTTAAAGAGCATAACTCTTCAAATGCTGGCTTTAATAAGAATGGGTATTCTCCTACCCATAGCCGTTTTCTAGGTAACCATGCATCACTCATATTCAATATATTAGAAAAATCCTTATTATTGCTAAAAATAAGCCCTCTAATCAATGAACCTTGAGATATTTGTTGATGTTTATTTTCAAGAGGAAATTCAATTCTAGATAAATAGCCATCCTCATCTCCTATTTCAAGAACTAGCCATCTTCTTCTATTTTCTACTAATTCAAGTTGGCCCATTTTATTAGCTTGTTCTTGGCTATCCTCTACTCTCTCATGGGTGTATATATCAATTATTTCTGCCTCAAAAATTGCAGCAAAAGAATATTTCTTGAGTTTTGCATTTTTTCTACTTGCCTCTAATATAGGACCCCATAAAAGATAAAGTAAAAATACCACCCCAAGTATTAGCCACATAGAGTAAAATTGACTAGTAACTTGACTTTGACTAATTAAAAGAGTTACAACCCCTCCAATTGAAGATATTATTATTCTTTGGAGTATTTTCCTAGGATTTCCTAATGCTGAAGTAAATTGGTTACTTGTAGCAACAGAAGGTATCAGCTTATCAAGTTCATTTTGACGTAATGGAATCAACATAACTACTAATTGGTTCTATTTTCTCTATAAAAATTTTTCCAAGCCATAGACAAGTGTGTTTAGTTTTCTCACTTTATTTATTGTAAGCAAAACACCAGGCATATAAGCAGATCTCTCAATAGTGTTATGACTCAGCAAATATGTCTCACCTGGAGATCCAAACAATACTTGTTGCTGAGCCACAATACCTGGTAGTCGAATGGAATGGATTCTCAAACCACTCTCTCTTAATCCCCCTCTACAAGAAGGAAGTGACTCTTGCTCTTGTACATATTGATGATTAAATTTCTTCCCCAGATCTTCAATTAATTCTGCTGTTTTAATACAAGTTCCACTTGGTGCATCAGCTTTCTGATTATGGTGAGATTCCGTTAACTCAACATGATCATAAAAATTTGCGGCGGCGGCGGCGGCCTGTTGTAAGAGAACCATTCCCACTGAGAAATTTGGTATTACAGCGGTACCTACGGATGCTTTATCTGCAAAATCGGCTAATTCTTTTAATTGTATAGGTGTGATCCCTGTTGTGCCAATGACAGGGTTTACACCATAAGCAATCGAGGTTCTTGTATGCTCATAGACCGCTTCAGGATGAGTGAAATCAACTAATACAGCCCCTCCACTCGGGCCAGCATCACGAAATGATTGACTTATTGAACAAAGACTTCCTTCAAAATCCGAAGTAACTGCAATATTCAACGCTCCCAGGCCTAATTCAATCCCAACATCAAGGCCTTCCTTCTGAGGTGAAGTATCAATAGCCCCTACTAACTCACAATCAGGTGATTTGCAAACTGCTTTAACAACTTGGGAACCCATTTTGCCTAAAGCACCGGCAACTAAAACAGGTATTTTTTTGTTGGTACTTGAATTCATTTCAAAAAAGATATTGGTTAAATCATAAGAACTAAAAAGATTTAGATGTAACAGCCATTAGCTAAAAGCCACAGGAAAGACACTAATAAAAGTAGGCTTGGATAAAATACCTAATCATAAAGAGATGTTTACACAGGTTCGCTCTTCCAATCGCAGAGTATCCCCTGTAGAAGGCCAAGATCATAAGTTTGTCATGAAAGTAGTTTATCTAGTATTAGAACCCCAATACCAAAATGCTTTAACAGAAGCCGCCAAGTCACTTAATAAACTAAATGGTCCTATTGGAATTGATTTAAATGGTTACCTCATTGAAGAATTAAGAGATTCAACAAACTTCTCGGATTTCAAGTCAGATATTTCTCAAGCAGATGTTTTTATTGGATCACTCATTTTCATAGAAGACTTAGCTCAGAAAGTTGTTGAAGCAGTACAACCCTATCGAGACAGATTAAAGGCAGCTGTAGTTTTTCCTTCGATGCCAGAAGTAATGAGACTCAACAAACTTGGCTCATTTTCTATGGCACAGCTTGGTCAGAGCAAAAGTATAATTGGTGACTTTATGAAAAAGAGGAAAGAGTCCGGGGGTGCTGGTTTCCAGGATTCAATGTTAAAGCTATTAAATACACTTCCTTCAATACTTAAATATTTACCTGTTGAGAAAGCTCAAGATGCTAGAAATTTTATTCTAGGTTTCCAATATTGGGTAGGTGGTACGCCAGAAAACTTAAGGAATTTCTTTTTATTATTAGCTGATAAATATGTAATAGATAAAGATGTTATTGATGAAAATATAAATTTAAATGTAAAAGAACCCGAAGTATTCCCAGACTTAGGGATATGGCATCCCCTTGCTACTGAAATGTTTGTAGATATTAAAGACTATCTTAATTGGAGCAAAAGTAGAAATGACCTAAGTGAGAAAGCTATTAAAGGACCATTAATAGGACTAGTTCTTCAAAGAAGTCATATCGTCACTGGTGATGATGCTCATTACGTTGCAGTTATTCAGGAACTTGAATTTAGAGGGGCTACAGTTATCCCAATATTCTGTGGAGGACTAGATTTTTCGAAGCCAGTTGAAGAATTTTTCTATGACCCTCTTGATAAGAATAATCCATTGGTTGATGGGATAGTTTCGCTTACTGGATTTGCTTTAGTTGGTGGACCAGCAAGGCAGGATCATCCAAAAGCTATCGAATCACTAAAAAAACTTAATAGACCTTACATGGTTGCACTGCCATTAGTTTTTCAAACTACTCAAGAATGGGAAGGTAGTGACTTAGGCCTCCATCCAGTTCAGGTTGCTCTACAAATAGCAATACCAGAATTAGATGGTGCTATTGAACCAATAGTTTTATCTGGAAGAGATGATGCAACTGGTAAAGCACATACGCTTCAAGACCGAGTTGATGCAATTGCACAAAGAGCTATTAAATGGTCATCCTTACGGATTAAAACAAGACCAGAAAAAAAATTAGCTATTACTGTTTTCAGTTTCCCGCCAGACAAAGGAAATGTTGGTACTGCAGCATATTTAAATGTTTTTGGTTCAATACATCGTGTCCTCCAAGAAATGAAATCCAAAGGATATGACATTCAAGATTTGCCTAAAGATCCAAAAGCATTAATGCACAGATTAATAAATGACCCAGAAGCTCTGGAAGGATCACCTGAGCTATCCATTGCTCACAAAATGAGCGTTAAAGAGTATGAAAAACTAACCCCATATTCCTCAAGATTAGAAGAGAACTGGGGTAAACCTCCAGGAAATCTAAATAGTGATGGCCAAAATTTATTAATTTATGGATGTCATTTTGGGAATGTTTTCGTTGGGGTTCAGCCAACGTTTGGATACGAAGGCGATCCAATGAGATTGCTTTATTCCAAGAGTGCTAGCCCTCACCATGGTTTTGCAGCTTATTACACGTATCTTGAAAAAATTTGGGGGGCTGATGCTGTTCTCCATTTTGGAACTCATGGATCATTAGAGTTCATGCCCGGTAAGCAAATGGGGATGAGTGAGACATGTTATCCAGACTCACTAATCGGTGGATTACCAAACCTTTATTACTATGCAGCAAATAATCCATCAGAAGCAACTATTGCTAAAAGAAGAGGGTATGCATCAACTATTAGTTACTTAACACCACCTGCTGAAAATGCAGGTCTTTATAAAGGGTTAAAAGAACTAAGTGAATTAGTTGGTTCTTATCAGCAATTAAGAGAAAGTGGAAGAGGGATACAAATAGTTAATGCAATAATAGAAACATCAAAGAAATGCAATTTAGATAAGGATGTAAAACTTCCAGAAACTGATGCTTCGAATCTAGATCTGGCAGAAAGGGACTTAATTGTTGGCTCAATCTATGGCCAACTTATGGAAATCGAAAGTAGGTTACTTCCATGTGGATTGCACACAATAGGAATGCCTCCTACAGCAGAGGAAGCAATAGCAAGCTTAGTTAGCATTGCATCTCTAGAAAGAGAACAGGAAGGAATCAGATCATTACCTGGATTATTAGCTGAATCAATAGATAATAATATTGAAGATGTTTACAAGGGAAATAATATAGGAGACCTATTCTATGTTGAGTTAAATAAAAAGATAACAGATACTTCGAGAGATGCTGTAAGAGCTCTTGTTATTTCTTTAACAGGTTCTGGTGGGAGAGTTACTCTTAAGAAGAACTTTACTACTTTAATATTAGATTTTCTAAAAACTCTTGGATTCAAGTTTCCTTCACCTTGGCTAAATAAATGTATAAAGAATAATTTTAAAAATGTAGATGTAAAAGAGCTGGATAAATTATTTGATTACCTTCGCTACTGCCTTACTCAAATATGTGCTGATAAGGAAATGGATAGCCTCCTTAAAGCATTAGATGGAGACTACGTACTACCAGGTCCAGGGGGTGACCCAATAAGGAATCCAGCAGTATTACCAAGTGGAAAGAATATACATGCTCTAGATCCTCAATCAATACCAACCGTTGCTGCAGTTGCCTCAGCAAAAGGAGTTGTTGATAAATTAATAGAAAAACAAAAAGAAGAACAGGGTGATTGGCCAGAGACCATTGCATGTGTTCTCTGGGGTACAGATAATATAAAAACTTATGGTGAGTCCCTTGCTCAAATCTTATGGTTTGTTGGAGTAAAGCCAAAGCCTGACTCTGTTGGAAGAGTAAATAAATTAGAACTAATACCGCTTGAAGAACTTGGAAGGCCAAGAATAGATGTAGTAGTCAATTGTTCAGGTGTTTTCAGGGATTTATTTATCAACCAAATGGCATTAATTGATCAAGCCGTAAAAATGGCTGCTGAAGCTGATGAGCCAATCGAAAAGAATTTTGTAAGGAAGCATTCATTAGAGCAGGCTAAAACAGAGGGAATATCACTTCGCGAGGCTTCTGCCAGGGTATTCTCTAACTCTAGTGGAAGTTATAGTTCAAATGTAAATCTTGCCGTTGAGAACTCAACCTGGGAAGAAGAAAATGAACTGCAAGAAATGTATCTTTCAAGAAAGACATTTGCCTTTAATGCCGATAATCCTGGGGAGATGAATCAAAACAGAAAGGTATTTGAATCTGTAATGAAAACAGCAGATGTCACATTCCAAAATCTCGACTCATCAGAAATATCTCTTACTGATGTAAGTCATTACTTTGATTCAGACCCAACAAACCTCATTTCGAAGTTAAGAGATGACGGTAAAAAACCAAATAGCTATATAGCAGATACTACAACTGCAAATGCTCAAGTAAGGTCATTAAGTGAAACGATTAGGCTTGATTCGAGAACAAAATTGCTAAATCCCAAATGGTATGAGGGAATGCTCAACTCGGGATACGAAGGCGTAAGGGAAGTCTCTAATCGTCTTAACTACACATTAGGTTGGAGTGCGACCAGTGGACAAGTAGATAATTTCGTTTACGAAGAATCTAATGAGACATTTATAAATGATCCTGAGATGAGGAAAAGGTTAATGGATTTAAACCCTCATAGTTTTCGTAGAATTGTTGGGACACTACTTGAGGTTAATGGTAGAGGTTATTGGGACACTTCTGAGGAAAATATTGAACAACTTAAAGAGCTATATCAAGAAGTAGAAGATAAAATTGAAGGTGTTGATAATGACTGATTAAATCACTCCAACTTTTATCTATAAAGTTAAGGCCATAAAACAGTCGCCATTGTTAGTAGTTGTTTCATCTCATATATATCATGAAGTCTAATAAAGTTAACTTTTGCTTGTACACATTTACAAACAACAGCAGAAGTTCCAAATAAGCGCTTCAAAGGGTCAGGTTCGTTAAGAACATCTCCAATAAATCTTTTTCTTGAAGGACCAACAAGTACTGGATAATTCGAATGAACAAAAACATCTAAATTCCTCAGCAGGGTTAAATTATGTGATGTTTTTTTAGCAAAGCCAATTCCAGGATCAATAATTATTTGATCTGATGATACTCCTGCCAAAATAGCCTTTTCTACTTGTAGAAGGAGTTCAGACTGGACATCGGCCACAACATTTTTATAACTAGAAAAATTATTCATATTTTGACTATTTCCTCTACTATGTGTAATAACAATAGGTACTTTTTTTCCCGCTAATTCTTTAAACATCTGGGGATCAAACCTCCCTCCACTAACATCATTAATCCAATTAGCTCCTAATTTTAGAACCTCTTTGGCAACCTCAGAGTAGAAAGTGTCGACAGATATTATTTGCTTAGGATATTTTTTTCGGATTAGTTTAAGAGCAGGTGCTATTCGTTTTAGTTCTTTATCAGGCGCTAATACCTGAGCTCCTGGCCTAGTACTTTGGCCACCTATATCTATAATATCCGCTCCTAACCTAATACAATCAGAAGCCTTTTTTAATGCCTTTTCGGGATCAAAATACATTCCTCCATCACTAAAAGAGTCAGGTGTAATATTAATCACTCCCATTATTTTTGTTTTATCTGTCAACATAAGAGGCAAAAGAAAATTAACTTGATTTATAGTTTGCAATTCTTGCGAAATTCTGAGGGTCAAGTGAAGCACCACCAACCAAGACGCCGTCGATATCGCTCATTGACATAATTTCGTCAATATTGCCTGGCTTTACAGAACCGCCATATTGGATAAGAAGATCATTAAAACCTGCCCATTGACGAATTAATCCGCAAATACGATTCGCCTCATTTGCCTCGCATGTCTTACCTGTACCTATAGCCCAAATTGGTTCATAAGCAATTACAAGGTTTGAGAGATCTGTTTGTTCTAATCCCTGCTCTACCTGTCTTCTGATAACTCTTTCTGCTTCACCTTTTTCTCTTTGCTCTAGACTCTCTCCGACACAAACGATTGGAATCAATCCATGAGTTTGAGCAGATTTAGCCCTTAGGTTGATCTGTTCATCACTCTCACTGAAATATTTTCTTGGCTCACTATGACCAACAATTGCATAGCGAACATTGTGCTCTAGAAGCATTAAAGGTGAAATTTCAGCAGTAAAAGCTCCCGAATCCTCCCAGTGAACATTTTGGCTAGACAAACTTACATGAGTACCCTCTAGGATCGTTGCTAAGCTAGAGATAGCTGTAAAAGGTGGTGCAATAATTACTTTTCGATCTAAGGGAAGCTCTTTAGACAAAGGGAGAAACGTCTCCATGAATTCTCTCGCTGATGCACATGTCATATGCATCTTCCAGTTTCCAGCAATAACAGTTTTCCTCACTCTGTGTTTCTGGGTGAATCGCTATTGTCTAACTTACGGCCTCAAGGTTGATTATTTGAAAAGATGTACTCTTTCTTTGCTAAGCAGATCAGGTCACCATGAATTAGCTTTCTTCCTCTTCTAGTCTCCCTCTTTCCATTTACAGTGATTTCTCCAGCGAGAATTAGTTGCTTAGCTTGACCACCAGTGTCTACTAAACCTTGCCATTTTAGAAATTGATCCAATTTCATTAAAATAACTACCTCAGTCAAATGATTCCTAAAACTAAGTTTAGTTCCCAGGCTTTGGTTAAAAGTTTAATTCCATATTCAAGAGAATTATTCATAGGTGGCCTATTTATGCTGCTATATGTTATTTGCTGGCCCATATTAGCTTGGCTTGCTGGGAGATTAGTACCTGCCATAGGGGAAGGTGATTTACAACAAGTACTAAGAATAATTGCTTTGGCTTTAACTATCTTCCTAGTTCAAAAGATCTCTCAATATATTCAAGATACAATCTTAGCAATACCGTCACTAAAAATAAGTCAAAGAATAAGACAAGATATTTTTAGAAAAATACAATTAATCAAGATTCAATCATTAGAAAAACTCTCATCTGGAGATATTACATACAGGCTTACTGAAGATGCAGATCGAGTTGCGGAGGTAATTTATAAAACTATTCAAGATACAACTCCATGCATATTACAATTAATTGCAGTAATATGCTATATGTTTTACATTGATATAAAGCTATCTTTATCAACACTTTTACTAGCACCTATTATAACACTTTTGGTTGGCAAGCTTGGAGAAAAAGTATTATTAACAGAAGAGAAAAGTCAAGAGAAAATTAGCAATCTAGCAAGCTTACTTGCAGAATCAATTCAAGTACTTCCACTTATTAGAGCTTATGGTGCAGAAGATTGGCTTCAAGAAAAATTCAATAAAGAGGTAGATTATCATCGGCAGGCAAAATACAAGGCAATAAAACAAGTAGCCCTACAGCATCCTGTCGTAGGTTTTATAGAAGCATTTGGAATATTAATAGTACTTGCTATAGGAGCATTAAGAATTAATGTTGGAGCAATAGATGCTGCTGGTTTCAGTAGTTTCTTTGCAGCTTTATTAATGTTAATTGATCCAATAAGTCATTTAACTACAAATTTCAATGAACTTCAGCAGGGCCAAGCTTCTCTTAGAAGATTAAAAGAAATAGAAAAACAACCAAGAGAGTCTGATGAACAATTACTGCCACTTGTACCGAGTGAAAATAGTTCTGGAATAATATTTGAAAAAGTATATTTTTCCTACCAAAGTAATGAGGAAGTTTTACATAATATTAATATCAATATTGAACCTGGAGAAAAGATTGCATTAGTAGGTCCATCAGGAGCTGGTAAAAGTACAATCTTCTCATTACTATTAAAATTTCTATCGCCTCAAAGTGGCAGGATATTGATAAATGGGAGCAACTTAGAAGAAACTATTACTAGCCAAGTAAGAAATAAAATGGCTATTGTTCCTCAGAAGGTAAATATTCTTTCTGGTTCAATTATTGATAGCATAAAATTTGGAAGGTCCGCTAGTTATCAAGAAGTTATAAATGCAGCTAAAACGGCTAATGCACACCAATTTATAATGAAAATGCCGAATGATTATAATACACATATTGAAGAAAGAGGCTCTAATTTATCTGGTGGGCAACTTCAAAGAATCTCTATAGCTAGAGCTGTTCTTGGAAATCCATCAATATTACTACTAGACGAAGCAACTAGTGCTCTAGATGCAGAGGCTGAAAGGTCTGTACAAATGGGTTTAAATCAAGCAATGATAAACAGGACAGTATTAATTATTGCTCATAGATTATCAACAACTCAAGAAGCTGATAAAATAATTGTGCTAGAGAATGGTCGCATCAGCGATATAGGAAAGCATGATGAGCTTATGAAAAAACCTGGTAAATACAGAGAGCTTTGTGAAAAACAATTTATTAGAGACTTGAAAGAATAAAAAACACTAACACTTTAGATATTTCCTAGTAACTAAGGTATAAAATAAGAATGCTCAACAAAAAATCCTAAATGGCAGATTATAGCAACAATCAACCTGATCCAATACTTACCTTTGATAACAAGAAATATAATATTAACAGCTTTCCGAATGAATTAAAAGAAATAGTTAAAGGTCTTCAGGTTGCAGATAGTCAGCTAAGGCTCCATGAAGATACTCTAAAGGTATTAGCAGTTGGAAGGCAGACTTTAGCAAAAGAACTAAAAGTAAAGCTTGAAAATATTACTCCAATCAATTGAGTAAATATAAGATTATATATCCTAATATTGGTTCTTATGTATATCTTGCAAAGCAGCAACTGATATCGACTCACTTTGCAAGGCATTAATTGCTTGTACGGCTGCTCTTGCCCCAGCCAAAGTGGTAAGTGTTGGTACTGAATAATCTAAGGCTGCTCTTCTTAAATACTTGTCATCATGGACTGCTTGCCTACCAATAGGGGTATTAATAATCAATTGAATTTGACCTGAACGAATCAAGTCTTCAATATTAGGCCTACCTTCATGCACTTTAAGAACCGATTGAACATTCATTCCTGAATTGGCTATGACTTGAGCCGTGCCAGAAGTTGCTATGAGCTTAAAACCGAGATCAATAAGACCCTTTGCTATCGGCAAAAGGGAATTCTTATCTCGATCATGAGTGGAAAGAAAAACAATACCCTCTACTGGTAGAGCCTCTCCTGCTGCAAGTTCTGATTTTGCATATGCCATACCAAAGGTAGCTGCAGTTGACATAACCTCGCCAGTAGAGCGCATTTCAGGTCCAAGAACACTGTCAGAGCCCGGGAATCGGCGGAAGGGCATTACAGCTTCTTTTATTGCTTGAAGAGGTGGAATAGGTTCTTTTACAAAACCAACTTCCGCAAGATTCTTACCAATAAGTAAGCTTGAAGCTATTCTCGCTATAGGAAAACCAGTAGCTTTAGAGACAAATGGAACTGTCCTAGAAGCTCGAGGGTTTGCTTCAATAATAAAAACTTTTTCATTCGCATCATTATCTCTTTGGACAGCAAACTGCAGGTTGATTAAACCAATTACATTAAGTGCATGCGCCAAAGCTTTTGTCCATTCAGTGATTGTATCTATTGAGGATTGAGAGAGTGATATTGAAGGAAGGCAACATGCAGAGTCTCCTGAATGAATACCAGCTGGCTCAATGTGTTCCATAAGGCCTGCGATGACAACCTGGCCATCAGAATCTGACAGCGCATCCACATCTACTTCAATTGCATTTTCAAGATATTGATCTATTAGAACTGGATGATCTGGTTCAACCTTGAATGCTTTTTTCATATATGTCTGGAGTTCATTATTGTCATAAACAATTTCCATAGCTCTTCCCCCTAGAACATAGGAAGGACGAACTACTAATGGGAACGAAATGTTATCTGCTATTTGTCTCGCTTCGCTCAAGGATCTTGCTATCCCGTTCAATGGCTGACGTATTTTTAAGGTTGCTAAAATCATATCAAACTGCTCTCTATCCTCTGCATTATCAATTGAAATAGGTGAAGTTCCTAACACTTTAGTACCTGTATTTAAACCATCCTCTGTCTTTAACCAATTAAGAATTGACATAGCTAGTTTAAGTGGCGTTTGACCACCAAATTGAATAATAATTCCTTCAGGTCGCTCAAACTCTAATATATTTAAAACATCTTCAAGAGTAAGTGGTTCAAAATATAAAGAATCACTTGTATCATAATCTGTCGAAACTGTTTCTGGATTGCTATTTAACATTATAGTGTTATAACCTTCCTTCTGTAATTGATAAGAAGCGTGACAACAGCAATAATCAAACTCTATTCCTTGGCCGATACGATTTGGTCCACCTCCTAAAATTAATACCTTCTTATTCTTGTTCAATAAAATCTCATTTTCTGGTTCCTTATCTATAATACTACCATCATCACGTATAAAGCTAAAATTAGACTCATATGTAGAATAGTGATAAGGGGTTGTTGATTCAAACTCTGAAGCACAAGTATCAACTGTTTTATATACAGGCAATACATTATATTTCTTCCTTAAGGACCTTATAAAAAATTGATCCTTAAAGAGATGCGTTGCTATTTGTTCATCTGAAAAACCAAGTTGCTTCAGTTCAAATAATACATATTTATTTAAATAACTAATTTTCTTGCCTACCAATAAATCTTTCTCAGCATTAAAAATATTACGTAACTTAGAAATAAACCAAAAGTCTATATTAGAAAGTTTATTAATATGATCATCACTTTTACCCAAATACATTGCGAGCTTAATCGCCATCATTCTATCTGGAGAGGGTTCTCTTAAAAGGCGATCAATCTCTACCTCTGTAAGATCTAAAAGTAAGTTTTTACAATCATATGACCATCCTGAGAGACCAATCTCAAGTGATCGCAGAGCTTTTTGAAAAGACTCCTCAAAGCATCTTCCAATTGCCATTACTTCTCCAACTGATTTCATTGATGTACTAAGAACTGGAGGGGTGCCCGTAAATTTTTCGAATGCAAACCTTGGTATTTTCGTCACTACATAATCAATAGTTGGTTCAAAACAACATGGTGTCTTTCGTGTTATATCATTGTCAATCTCATCTAATGTATATCCAATTGAAAGTAATGCTGCAATCTTTGCAATTGGGAAGCCAGTAGCCTTACTTGCTAATGCTGAAGATCGACTTACTCTAGGGTTCATTTCAATAACAACCACTTCTCCATCTAAAGGGTTAATAGCAAATTGGACATTGCTCCCACCAGTTTCTACTCCAATTTCTCTAATAATTTTTATAGATTGATCTCTTAAACGTTGATATTCCCGATCTGTTAATGTTTGTGCCGGAGCAACTGTAATTGAATCTCCTGTATGTATGCCCATTGGATCAACATTTTCTATACTGCAAATAATTACTACATTATCAACATTATCTCTCATTACTTCAAGCTCAAATTCCTTCCATCCAAGTAATGATTTCTCTATAAGTATTTGTGATACAGGACTGGCTTCTAAACCTGATTTACAAAACAATAAAAATTCCTCCTGATTATAAGCAATTCCTCCTCCACTTCCACCTAAGGTGAAAGCTGGTCTGATAATCCTAGGGAATGAAGCTATTTCAGAACCAACATTTAAAGCTTCTACAATATTGTTAGCTATACCAGATGGACATACATTTACACCTATCTTCTCCATACATTCCTTAAAAAGTTGCCTATCTTCTGCCTTCTTAATTGATTCTAAATCTGCACCAATCAAGTCTACAGAATATTTCGCAAGTATCCCATCCTCAGCAAGCTTAACTGCAGCATTAAGAGCGGTTTGTCCACCCATAGTTGGTAATAATGCATCTGGCTGCTCAATCTTGATTATTTTGTCAATAACTTCAGTTGTTAGTGGCTCTATGTATGTTCTGTCTGCAATCTCAGGATCAGTCATTATTGACGCTGGATTTGAATTAATTAAAATGACCTCAAATCCTTCATTCTTCAAAGCTTTACAGGCTTGTGTTCCTGAATAATCAAATTCACAGGCCTGGCCAATAACTATCGGGCCAGATCCTAGAATTAATATGCGACGTAGGTCCTTACGTCGTGGCATTGGTTTTAATAATTTGCTCTGAGTTTCAGTTCGCTTCTATCGCAACTGATAAGGGTCAGTTAACCAAGTCGCTACTAACATTCAAATAATAGCTAAATTGTCTAAATTGGAAAGCGGAAATCATGAGTGAGCTACAGAGGCTAAAAGGCCTACTGCCACCAGAAAACCAAAGTTGGGTTTTTGTTGAGGCTGCTGCAGCCATAGATCCCCCATTGATTGACCTCGAAGAGATTGGCAGGGATGAAGTGGAAATCCAAATTGACATCGATCAATGGGACAACTTAGCTCTTGATCATCGCAACTTACTCTTCTGGCATGAAGTAGGCAGAATCCAAAACGATACAATTCCCAGGGATGGATGGGAGATGGCAGCTCTTGCCATTGGACTTGGAGGAGCAATTGGAGAACTTTGGGTACAAGATGGCCTGTTGCTCTTAATGGCTTTAGGCCTTTCTGGATTCGCAGGATATAGGCTTTATTTAAAAAATAATTCTGAGAAAAGACTTCAAGACGCTATTTCTGCTGATGAAAGAGCAATAGATTTAGCTTGCAGGTTTGGTTATAGCGTACCGAATGCATATAAGAGTTTAGGAGGAGCACTTAAAGAATTAATTGATAAGACTAGAAAAAAGAAAAAGAGAAGCTTCTTTGAAGATCGATTAGAGGCTCTTCGCAAAAGTGCAGAGAAGGCAAGAGCTGAGATGGCAGATCAACAAGGTTCAAGGCAATCCATAACAAGTGAGAATGTATATGGATAGTCAAGATTTAATTGAAATAGCAGCTAAAGCAGCCGATGATCTTAAAGCTAAGAATATAAAAATAATTCAAATTGATATGGTCTCAAGCATTGCTGATTGGATAATGATTGGAGAAGGGCTATCAGATGTTCAAGTCAGATCAATCATCAAATCTGTTGAAAATAGAGTATCTGAAAAGGCTAATATGCTTCCACTCAGAAAAGAAGGTATAAATGAAGGCAAGTGGGCCCTTTTAGATTATGGGGATATAATAATTAATGTTTTCCAACCAAAAGAAAGAAATTTCTATGAATTAGAATCTTTTTGGAGCAATGGTAAAACTTACAACTACTCTAATGAACTTTATACTTTACAAAAATAATGCAGAGTTCAATACAATCCCCAGTACCTAAGGAACAGATTCCACTCAATGAGTTCATTGAGCTTAGTTCTTCTTTTTTTTTTCCTGGCCTAGAAAAGGAACCCTTATTTTGTTTAAGAACCTAATTATTTCTTGGCTCTTGACCTTTCCTATATTTATAATTATTAGTACTGGAAGCTATTCTTCACATGGGGACATAACTAGGATAATTATTATTTCTTTTATATCAAGTTTAATAGTTCCTTTTGCTATTCTTATAAGGCAGTTCCTAGGATGGAATTATATCTGCAGTAGATTAAGATCCAATTATATTTTCTATGAAGAAAGTGATTGGCATGATGGACAAACCTGGGAGAAGCCTAATTTTTGGAAAATTAGAGATAATTTGATAGCAGCCCAAGAAGTTTCGCCAATTCTTTCATTAATAAGCAAAATTACGATAAGTTTATTATTACTATTATCAATCTCAACATCTTGTCTTCTATTTTTTACTCCTAAATAATGAATTTTAGTAAAGATCTTATAAAAAAAAATGAATCTCATACTCCAATGCTAAGAGTATTTCTTAAACGTGGCTCCTATATCGAATCCGTACACAATGTTCATGCAGTTATATGTGATAAAAAAGGAAGGGTATTGATGAAGGCGGGGAATCATGAACATCAAACATTTATTAGGTCTGCTCTGAAGCCTTTTCAAGCCATACCATTTATAAGCAGTGGGGCTTATGAAAAAGTCAAGTTTGATGAAAGAGTTTTAGCGATCGCGTGTAGCTCACATTCAGGAACAAAAACCCATGCGCGAGAAACATTTAAACTGTTGTGGAATTCAGAATTAGATGTAGATCACCTGCAATGTCCTATACCTAATGGCAAAACTAGCCAACTAGAACATAATTGTTCAGGCAAACATGCAGCTTTCCTCGCAACATGTAAAAAAATGAATTGGCCATTAGAGAACTATCTTCAGGGTTCACATCCTTTGCAAATAGAAATCAATCGAAGGATATCAGAACTTCTAAAGCTTCCCGCGGATGACTTGATTGCGGCAAGAGATGACTGCGGTTCACCTACACTTTCTCTAAGTCTTTCAAGAATAGCTTTTCTCTATGCTCATCTAAGCGGATCTAATCACAGTGAGCTGGAACAAATAAGTAGAGCAATGATGAGGCAACCAGAATTAATAGGAGGTGAAGGACGCTTTGACACGGAAGTAATAAAACGAGCACATGGTCAACTGATCTGCAAAGGTGGCTCAGAAGGTATTCAGTGCCTAAGCAAAGTAGGAGAAAGCATGGGAATTGCTATAAAAGTTGAAGATGGTTCAAAACGAGCAAAGCATGCAGCAGCTTTACATTTATTAAAGCAACTAGAATGGATGACCCCAATCAGTCTTCAGGAGCTTGAAGAGAAAGTCTTGATGATTAATCCTGGGGTTCAACTTGAAGTAGAAGGTGAGTTGAGATTTCAGGAAAAATGAATAAATGGGGCTTATATTGGTACATTCACATGTATGCTAATTAGGACGTCGCGGGGTAGAGCAGTCTGGTAGCTCGTCGGGCTCATAACCCGAAGGTCGGGAGTTCAAATCTCCCCCCCGCCACCAAATAAAAAGGCCAGTTTTATCTGGCTTTTTTTATTGCCATAATTCGAATTTAGAAAAACCTTGGTCTGACCCTGATTAATGAAATGGTGTTAATGTTTAAAATTGGGCCAGCACTAACTCACAAACTTCCCACTATTGAAAAGCCTTAAATAATTAAAATTGTTTTTAAAGCCATTTAATTAAAATAAGACCCCCAAGAATTATCTTGAAGGACCCGACATTAAAAGTTATAAGCGATAAATGATCAACAGGATAATAGAAATTAATTTAGTTAATTACTAAAAAATGGGTGGTCAATTTGAAGATCAAACATAAAAATAAATTTTCTAATGCTTAGTCTGGTTAATAATATTAATCACAATAGGAATTACACAGATAACAGCACTTAATCCTGCAATCAGTAACTGCCAGATAGGTAAAATATTTTCTGGCTTCATAGGTAGCACCTCACCTTTACGATCTTGGTCTGTGCCTTCCTTGGTAAAAACCTTTGTTCCTAGTTGATCTTTTAGAGACATTATAAAATGTTTTTAACTAATATACAGTAGATAATAACAATATGATTTAAATATATTAATCAAGCAAGGTCTTTTAATTTTCTTAACTCTACCAAAAAGAAATTAATAAAATTAATATTGACCTTAAAAATTAATAAAAAAAAGGCTCCTAATAATAGGAGCCTTTTTTTAATTAAGCAATTAAGAAAGATAAATAATCACTAGTTAAGTGAAGTTTTTTCTGACTCAAGATTGTCAAACAATCTACCGATGCTCTTGAAATCAAATCCAAGGGCTCTTAAGCCATGGAAGAAATGACCTTGAAGATAGAAGAATCCAATGAAGAAGTGTACATTGGTCAACCATGCTCGACCGGTGTGAGCATCCGCTGCAAGAGATGTATCTGTATCAACCCAGTAAGGTGCTACTCCTAGTTTAAACTCAAGAATTCCACCATAAAGATCTACTGGATAGATGGTAGTGTTTGATGCACACCATAACGCAGCTACAAATGCTGTATAAGCAGCTCCTGCTAATGAAGTAGAAAGTACGAACTCAGCAGAAAGGATGTCAGCTCCTTTAAAGGAATTGTACTCACCATAATTCTTAGTAAGGATATGGAAGATGCCACCAGCAGCCATAAAGAATGCCAAGAAAGCATGGCCACCCATAATGTCTTCCAAGCTACTAATAGAAAGGAAATCAAACTGGTGGTTCCAAATCATGCCAAGGTCAAGGTTGTATTCAACCTGACGAACGGCTCCAGCCGCAGGATCGTAAATTCCATGCCACTTAGCCCATTCAACGAACTGAATGTTGCCGCCTGCAAGGAAAAGTAAATGGTGACCAAGAATAAAGGTAAGTCTGTCTGGATCATTCCAATCAAACTTAAACTTACTTGCTCTTGATGTTGAAGGATAACTTTCTAGTTTTTCCTCGTATCTAAAGGCGTGAAGCATTCCGCCGCCAGCATAAACACCTGAAAGGATCAGATGAAGAATGCCAACTACAAGCAACTGATAAGTGTCAGTAAAAACACCATTAGATATGCCACCTAAGCCAAGTCCTGCAAGATGAGGAAGAACAACTAGTCCTTGAGCGCCCATTGGCACATCAGGGTTGTAACGAGCTAATTCAAAAAGGGTGTTTGCACCGGCTCCAAAGCAAATGAGGCCCGTATGCGCAATATGCGATGAGATGAATCTGCCAGATTTGTTAGTAACAGCTCCAGCGTTTGCCGCATACCATGCATAGGAAACGTTGGGGTCTCCGTAGGTCTGCACGAGTAATATGTAATAGAATACCGATCTAAGATATACAGAAGTTGCCAGAGTGGGCCAAAAACTTTACATCGCTTAGTGAAACTGTTATCTATCGCAATCATTCTTGTTTTTTTGGTTATATATGCTGCCAAACCTATAAAAAAAAATAGCCCTCACAGCATCACTAAGAGCATATATGAAGAAGCCCAACCATAGAGAAGATTTAAACAGTTTAATTATAATATACTAGCT
This sequence comes from Prochlorococcus sp. AG-402-G10, assembly GCA_003279445.1. GTDB lineage: Bacteria > Cyanobacteriota > Cyanobacteriia > PCC-6307 > Cyanobiaceae > Prochlorococcus_E. The sequence goes on along the minus strand of QCHT01000006.1, from coordinate 79,339 downwards.
GGAAAGATCTAATCATTCGTTTAATACCAAATAAATTATTTCTATATTATTTTTTATTCAAGAAAGAAAATAATGAAACTAAAAGCACCATCTCAAGCAGAAGAGTCAACCCTAAAGGTATAAACAATACTAAAATCTAGAGGGAAAACACCAATACATGAACAGAAAATCGATAGCTAGTAAAAGTCAATCACAAACTAGTTTTTGAATAGTTTTTGTTTACAAATATAAATTAATATTTAGAGACTCAGTGAAAATTTGAAATCGAAAATTAAAAAATGAAGAAGAATCCAAATCTTAAGAGCTAGTTAGTAAAAAATACCCATTGCGTATTCAATACAAAAAATGCATTTTTAGAAAAACAAATCAACTAAATGGCTGCCTTACCAGAGTTAGTCCACAGCACACCCCAAGGAGGAACGGTTCACACCTACCCTCTCACTGGAGGCAAAAGCCTCTTCCAACGCTATTTAGGTTGCTATTTAGGCTCCTGCAAGTTTTGCAATAATATTGAGGAAGCTACAGAGTATTTACGAAATAAGCAAGCTTCAAAAATAGTCACCAACTAGGACTTCCCTAATCAGCCAAGACAATTTGAGCTACTGAGCAAAGTATTGATAGAAATTCCATTGTTGATTCAAGTTACAGTCCTGTGAAATAACACCACCAAACGTCTTTTGACCACCGTATAAGCTAGTATCAAAATTGGCTTAAAAGAAAAATCTTCCTCTTTTAATGTCAAATCAGTTATGAACGAAGACGAAATTGCACAATTTAATAAAGTTAACCTAGAAAGGGAAAGCGCAACCACTAGTGGTATCTCATCAATAAATGATAAAAATAAATTAAGCACTAAAGCAAACAAACCAGACAATCAACTAAAGAATGGCCTCCTGGGTTGGTACGCAATATGTAGTTCAAAAGATATTAATAAAAATAAACCTTATACTTTTACAATTTATAATGAGCCACTAGTTTTATACAAAGACAAGGAATCAAATCTAAGATGCGTAAAAGACCTTTGCCCACATAGAGGAGCATCATTTATTGGTGGTGAAGTTATAGATGGAGAATTAGTCTGCCCATATCATGGTGCAAGATACTCATCAACAGGTGAATGTACAAATCTAAGTCGTATAACCTGTAACCATATAGTAGATTCTAACTACGATAATTATGCATCAAAAATTCATCTATATCAGTATATCTGTAAAGAGATAGGGGGCTACGTATATATTTATTATAATGGAAAAGCAAAAACCAACTTAAGTGACTTCGAAGTAGCCGATAATATTAATAATAGGTTGCTTAATAACTATGGATTTGATATTTCAAACTACAAATATGAAGAAGTAGTAGTTGATTTCAAATGTGATTGGGCAAGAATTATAGAGAATCATCTTGACATACTTCACTTATTCTGGGTTCATGGCGATACAATTCCTGACAATGATGTTAATAGAGACATTATAACAAGCTTCAATCAAGAAATAACCCGAGAAGAAAATCAAATAGAAAGCAAATACAAATATAAAGATAAATCCAAAGGCGAATTCATAAGAATAAAATTTTTACCCCCAGGAAGAATAGTTATCTATAAGGGAGAGCCAGAAGAAGCAAGATATATTCAAGTCCTAGACCACATACCTCTAGCAAAAAATAAAGCAAGAGTAATTGTAAGACACTATAGAAAATTCATGAAGAATAAACTTCTGACAGATTTACTATTATTTAGGCAATTACAACATAGGGTTTTTTACAAGGTTTTCTCTGAAGACTATATGATTCTAAGAACGCAAACTTACAATAATCAAATGGGTTACATTGAGAAAGATAATGTGAAATTGCTTGGAGAAGATAAAATGGTTCAATATTACTGGGATTGGTTTAAAAGTTCAGACAGAAAAGACCATCCTTGGGAATTGCATCCTAAAGACTCAAATACAAACACAGTGCATGAAGATAGCGCTATGCTTTATCCACCTGCGAACCCAACACTGGAGAAACAAAACAATAAGAGTATTTTATTAAATGTCGCTATTCGAGTACTCATTCCTATAGGAGTAGTTTTCCTAATAATTTTGTAATGAATGACAACCCCAGGCCAGCATGGCTAAATTGGCTGTACTTGGCTATCTTTATATTATCTAGTTGGGAGCTATATTCAATGTGGAGTGGCATGCTTTGACAAATAGCAAATGGCTTGAATTAAAAAATATAAATATATACTATGATCAGAAAAATATTATTAATAACATAAATTTATCATTAGAAACTGGTCAAAATACAGTATTGATAGGTGCTAACGGATCTGGCAAGTCTACCCTGATAAAAACAATAACAAGGTTGAAGTACCCTATTTATGAAAAGAACTCTCACCTAAAACTATTTAATTCAACAAAAATCAACATCTGGGAATTGAGATCAAAAATTGGATTTGTATGTACAGAGTTAGATTTAAGGATGAAGCATAATATGACAATAACCGATGTAATCATGTCTGGTCTTCAAGGTACATTTGGATTGTTAAGCAAGGAAACAATTACTTCAGAACAAACCAAAAGATTAGACAAAGTTATGAAATTGCTAAATATAGATTTTTCTAATAAATATTACTGTGAATTATCAGATGGTCAAAAAAGAAAGGTTTTATTAGCAAGAGCATTAATTAATGAGCCTATTGTACTAATATTGGATGAACCGACAACTATGCTAGATATAAAATCTAGTTACTCATTTTTAAATCATCTAAGACAATTATCAAAAGAAAAGGTTACAATATTTTATACAACAAACAATATAGAGAATATAATACCTGAAGTAAATAGAATTATTTTTTTAAAAAAGGGGATCATAATCGCAGATGGTGAGCCCTCAAAAGTCATGACTTCAGAAAACATAAGTAATTTGTACGATTATAATTTAAATATTATAAGCAAGAATGGTTTTTGGAGGGCCTTTCCTAATGTTTAGTTCAAAATATTATAATTATAAATAAAACCAAAAGCATGATAATTATAAAAGGATTTGATTTATTGTAAATTAAAAGTTTATTTAGTTCTTTAGGAAGGTAGTTTGAAGATGATTTTATAGAAAAGGATCCACAGGTAGCACAAACCAGTCGACCAGCCAATGCCCTATCTGCGACAATATTAGTTGAACCACATCTTTGGCATAACATATTTTTCATATACTTCCTAAAGCTATATAAATATATCTAGAAATTCTAGCGGATTTGACATATTTTCTGAATAGCCTAATAACCCTTTACTGTAATATGAATACAAAAGATTATAATTAGAATCAATTAGAAATGTAGCTGAACGTTGAGTAAGGCTATCAGCGTTATTCATATAAACATTCCAATTTGAAAGAACCTCTATCATATTCATAAGTCTTAGTGTCGCCAATTTAAATGGTCTTTGGATATTTGAACTGTTAATCAAATCAAATAATTTATCGTCTAAACTTAAAAATCTAAATTTAGGAGAATCAGACGTGACTGAAAATATTTTATTTGATTTATTATCTCCAATATAACCTCGTAGGACTTCAGACAATGTTCCGGGTGAACCAAGTCCCATGCACATTAAAATTAGATTGAGTATAGGTATTGATGAAAATTTCAGTCCTGGATATACAAGCAGAGAATCGTGTAGATAAGGCTGTCCAACAACTTTTAAATACTGCTTAGGAAGCTTTGTATACCTACAAAAATTATTTTTCGAATGAATATCTCCTATAGCTACTATAAATAAATCTATTCCAGCTCTATTTATTTTATCCAAGTATCTAATTAAAGATTGGACATATTCAAAACTATCAAAGTCACCTAATAAACCTAAAACTATAAATAGATTTCTTCTTCCTGAAAATTTTCTAGAAAATTGCTTCTCAAACGATTTCACTATAAACTTACCATCTAAATGATTCATTTTAAATAAAAATAGATTTTAGGAAAATCAAAATTTGAATTTCAAATGGTCACCTACAAGTTATAAAAGTAGCATTTAACATTGATTTTGATAAATTTAAACATAGGAAATGGAAGATGAATACAATTGCAAGTATAAAACCTACACTTATAATAAGCAATGTGAAATGTGATTACTCATGTCAATATTAGTCAAATAATTTAATAGAGCCTTTTAATAATTAACTCTCGTGCAGACTTACGGGAACCCAAACGTTACCTATGACTGGTACGCGGGTAACTCAGGGGTGACAAATCGGTCCGGAAAATTCATCGCAGCTCACGCAGCACATGCTGGTTTGATGATGTTCTGGGCAGGCGCATTCACTCTATTTGAACTCGCTCGTTACGACTCATCAATTCCGATGGGTAACCAAAACCTTATTTGCTTACCTCATCTTGCTGGGCTGGGCATTGGTGGAATCTCAAATGGTGTTATTAACGAACCATATGGGTGCACAGTAATAGCTCTATTGCATCTAATCTTTTCTGCTGTATTGGGTGCTGGTGGACTCCTCCACTCTATGAGATATGAAGGGGACCTTGGTAAATATCCCGAAAACTCAAGAGCAAGGAAATTTGATTTTGAATGGGATGATCCAGATAGGCTAACGTTTATTCTTGGACATCACCTTATATTCCTTGGCCTGGGTAGCATTCAATTCGTGGAATGGGCACGAATACATGGAATCTATGATGCAGCTCAAGGCATTACTAGAACTGTTAAATACAATCTTGATCTAGGTATGGTATGGAATCATCAAGCTGATTTCTTATCCATTAATAGTTTGGAAGATGTAATGGGAGGTCATGCATTCCTTTCATTCTTTCTAATTATTGGCGGAGCATTCCACATAGCTACAAAGAATTTTGGAACATACAACGAATTCAAAGGGAAAGGCCTTTTATCTGCAGAATCTGTTCTTTCATACTCATTAGCCGGAGTAGCCTATATGGCTTTTGTAGCTGCGTTTTGGTGCGCTACAAACACCACAATTTATCCAACAGATCTATACGGTGATGTATTAGATCTTCAATTTGTATTTGCACCTTACTTTACCGATACAGCAAATAACCTTCCTGCTGACATGCATACAGCAAGAGCTTGGCTTGCAAATGTACATTTTTTCCTAGGCTTCTTTTACCTTCAAGGTCACCTATGGCATGCACTTAGAGGAATGGGGTTTGATTTCAAGAGAATCGGTAAAGCATTCGATAATATGGAGGATGCAAAAATCACAGCTGGTTAAAAAACTAGAACATCAGCCAATAGTCCTTATTGCCAATAAAAAGAGAGGCTTTTATGGCCTCTCTTTTTATTGGCAAACCATATGGAAATAATAATGCGCGTATATTGTGACTTGAAAATAATATTTGTATAAAAAGTCACTTTTCAATGAAACAAAAGCACACGGTTCGCAACTGCCTACTTGCTATTGAGAATCGGTTGCAAAAGAGCAAGATTTTGTTGTATTTTGATATTAATTCTCAATAGCAAAATTCACAATTATAAATGGATTACCGTTTCCTTCCTGACGGACCTGTTCCTAAAGTCAGGTTATCTGTTGGACAAACAGTATTAATTGATCCATCTGCAAGGACAGGGGGTTCATGCTTAGAAGTCCTTGAAGGTATTGCAAGAGTCTATTGTCCTTGTGAGGAAACAGAAGGGATGACATTAGCCTTCTTGCAATCTGGAGATCAACTTAGAACAGACAGATTATGTAGCGAAGGTATATGCGTAGAGGCCCTAACTCAACTTTGCTTTAGGAGTGATACAGAAGCTTCCGAGACAAATGGTTTTGATGCTGTAAATGAATGGACACTTCAATTACTCAGGATCAGACATTTAGGAAACGCAGAGCAAAGGTTGCAGGCATTGTTTTCACTCTTGGTCAATAGGCTCGGTAGACGTTGCGGCGACTGGTGTCAATTACCCTTCAGACTTACCCATGAAAGGATTGGGGAATTAATTGGTTCAACTCGAGTTACATCTACACGATTAATTAGCAGGCTTAGGTCTGCGGAGCTACTGCTTGCCCCATCAGGGGAAAGTACCTTGAGCCTTGCTCCAGAATTTGTTGAAGACTCTCCGCTATACGCCTACAATGTATAAGTATTTAACAGAATCTGACTCCTTAATTGGAGGTTTATGCAGAGAGATTGAATACATACGTCAAAGATACAAAAACGTATCTATTTCTCATAGTATTTCAAATGATAAGTTGCTTAGAGAAAGACTATTAAATGAGATTTTAAATCTTAAGCAAAGAAGAATGGAATTAATAGAAATATCAAATCAAGTTAATAACACCTATCAATCAAGTCTTTCAGCAATGTTATTCAATGAATTATGCCAAAGGCCCCTTGAAATTAAAATATAAAAAGCTATTTATTTGATTCGAATTCACCGTCAATAATCAATATCGCAGATGGTTGATTATTGGCAAACTTAACCCTAGATAAAATATGTGCGAACTGATCCTCAGATTTGGTTTGACTTTCTATTATTGGATCTAAAAAGACATTGGTTCTTGTATCACTAGTCCTTTCAGCAACAGAATATATTTGATGAATAGAGGTTGTGACATCAGCCTCCATTTGGAAAGACTCAGCAATTACATCTTCTATGCTATCCCAATTCTGCTTTGGGGCCGTTAGATCATGAAGAACGACTGTCTGCCCTCTTGCAACTAAATAATTAGCAAAATTAGTAGCATGTTCGTGCTCATCGAATGATTCTTGTTTGAAAAAATTTGAAAATCCAGTGAGATCTCTCTCAGCAAACCATATGGAAATAGCAAAATATTGAGCACTTGCTTTTCTCTCTAGTGTTAAATGCTGGTAAAGCATCTCAACTAATGCATGATCCATTGGTTGAGCTATTGCTCTACCAGAGGGGCTTGACTTTAAATTTAGTTTTCTGAGAATTGAATCAGTCATGACAAGAATAGATATAGATCAAGAAGTAAGGGGTTTTAGCAAATTTTTAATCCTTGCATATACAAATGATACAAGATAAAGATATAAATAGACATAAAAAGCTAGGAGAAACTTTATTCTTTTATGATAATGGATCTCAATTGCATTCAAAATCCTTATTTATAGATGGAATTTCACATGTCAGAGAATTCTCTTGTTTATAAAAAAAGATGGGCAATCTATGCTTATAAGAAGAAGAAATGTAAACGTCAAAAATGTTCTAATTGGAAAGGAGGTAAATGCCTATGTGGAAGATAATTTGATAATTGATAAATCGTAAATAAGAACTATTGATCATTTAAGAAGACATGTGATGCATCCAGGAAACAAATAGCCATATTTGCCAGTTATGAAATTTAATTCACAATGGTCTCCAATACTTAACTCAGAGTCTAATGGAGAAGAGACCCTAACAATATGCTCGCCATATTCTATGCGAAAAACCCAGCATGTATTGCTGAATTCCTTACCTTTGATAATACCTTTTGCAGTTGAAGATGAAGTAATTTCAAATGAGTTTTCATCAACCATAAGAGTATGAGGAATCCCCTTGATTAAATTTGATTTAACAACTATATTTCCAAATGGTGTTACATATGAACCATTATTTGCTGATATTCGAATTAAATTATGTTGCAATACAAAGTTACCAATAAAAGGTGTTTCCGGCCTTGTTAGTATCTCAATAGGATAAGAACATTGGTGAATTAAACCTTCTCTCATTATCGCAACTCTATCGCATATACCAAGTGCTTCCTGGGGGTCATGTGTTACTAATATCCCAGATGCAGAGCATGTTTTCAGTACTCGAGATAATTCATTTCGTAAGCGAAGTCTTACTTCTACATCAAGACTACTAAAAGGTTCATCCAACAAAACCAAAGATGCTCCTGGAGCTAAGGCCCTTGCCAAGCCAAGTCTCTGGCGCTGCCCACCAGACAGTTCGTGGGGGAATCTCCTTCTTAAATTCTCAAGACCAAGCAACTCCATAAGCCAACTTGCTCTTCCATTGTCTTGAGATCGGCTTAGACCAAAACAAACATTATCCCAAGCATTTAAATGAGGGAACAATGCGTAGTCTTGAAAAACCATCCCAATACCTCTTCTCTCAGGGGGCAATAGAAAAGACGATGTGGATATAATCTGATTTTGAAAAACAATTGATCCTTCAGATGGTTTCTCAAAGCCAGCAATAAGACGAAGCAAGGTGGTCTTTCCACAACCAGAAGGTCCAAGTAAACCTAAGAGCTCGCCTTTGTATAGAGATAAGCTGACCGAATTTAAAGTTTGCTCATTTCTTGTATGATCTCCATAATGATGACTGAGATTAGTAATTTGTAGGTGTAAATCACTCACAACATATAAGGAAAAAGCAGATGAACAAGAAGCAGAGGGCTAATTTAATAATGACAAGACTATCTGAGAAGTATCCTAATCCGCCTATTCCCTTATATCACATAAATGAATACACTTTACTTATCGCTGTATTGCTAAGTGCTCAATCGACAGACAAAAAAGTAAATGAGATAAGTCCTAATCTATTTAAATATGGTTCAACAGCAAGAGAAATGTATGAGCTGGGAGAAAGGAATATCTACAATTACATTAAGCAACTTGGTTTGGCTAAGACTAAGGCAAGAAACATTTACAAATTATCAGAGATAATAATTAATCAATATAACAATCAAATTCCAAGTGAAATTAAAATTCTTGAAACACTACCAGGGGTAGGACATAAGACAGCCAGCGTTGTAATGGCACAGGCCTTCGGAATGCCCACTTTTCCTGTTGACACTCACATACACAGGCTTGCCCAAAGATGGGAGCTAACATCTGGTAAAAATGTAAAAGAAACTGAAAGAGATCTAAAAGCTCTTTTCCCTCGAGAAAAATGGAATATTTTGCACTTACAGATAATTTTCTATGGCAGGGAGTATTGTCAAGCTAGAAGTTGTGATGGAAGAATTTGCGATCTATGCAAAGAAATGTTCCCCTTAAGGAAAAAACCAGTTATTTATAGGAAAGCATAATTTATTTATTTACAAATATACTCTCATCAATAGAAGAAACACGTTAAAATATATTATATCGAAGGTTTAAATGTGAAGATTGCCGTCAGTGGTGCCTCAGGAAAAACAGGCTCTAGGGTCGCAGAGGAAGCTCTAAAGAAAAGATATGAAGTAAAGCTAATTACCAGGAAGGGATCCATTTTACCTCCCTCATTACAATCATGTAAAATAGAAAGAGTATCATTATTTAATAAGATTGAGCTTGACAATGCTCTAGCAGGAGTTGACACTTTGATAATTGCTACAGGTGCAAGACCTAATATTGACTTAACAGGTCCTGCTAAAGTCGATGCAATTGCCGTGGGTAATCAAGTAGATAGCTGCAAGAGAGTTGGAGTTAAACGCATTATTCTTGTAAGCTCACTATGTACAGGAAAACTCTTTCACCCATTGAATCTATTTGGATTAATACTTATCTGGAAGAATATAGGAGAAAAGAAGGTAATTAACAGCGGGATAGATTGGACAATCATTAGGCCTGGTGGACTTAAAGAATCAGAAGAAAACTTAGGGAAAGAGAATATATTATATACACAAAGAAATACTCAAGAAGAAGGATCGATCCCTAGGAGGTTAGTAGCAAGAAGTTGTATTGAAGCATTAAATACAACATCAGCAAAAGGGAAGATTATAGAAATAACTAGTAGTGAAGAAAACAATGCATTGACAATGAAAAAAGCTATTGAAGGCTTTAATACTATAAGTAATAATTAAATTTAAGTATAGATCCTATGGAAACCAATGCCAAAATAGACTCTCTACAGCTTATGCTGACTGACCTAAGAACCAGGAATGAATCTATACGTCATAAAGCTGCATTTAAAGGTTGCCAGCCAGAATTTCAGGAACTTGTTTCTAAGCTTATAAAACAATTAGAGAATGAACTTAGTGCAGAAAAAACAATCCTTCGCAAAGGAATAAATGCCTAGTATTAGTTACGAATTCATCCTAATTCAAGGCATGCTAAGCCGTATATCTCCTTCATTGATATAGTTGGTTGCCTACCTTTATACATTCTAACTGTATGAGACAAAGGATGAAAGCCAAGTGATTTAAGCAATTCATTGGCATATGGATTAAGGCCAGGTGAATCAATTAAGGTTGATCCTGGGTACTTTATTAGAAGACTTTTTATTAGAGCCGAGGCAAGTAATGGAGTATCAGCAACTAATGGACCAATCCTATAACCATTACCATTTTTAAAAAGACAGGGTCTTATTCGACTGAAACCAACACATAAACCTTTGGTGTTAACAATTGCAAGAACTGTTCCTAATTTATGAGAAAGCCAATCAGATATAAAATGTGGCCTAGGTGTATTTTCTTTGTTTGCATCATAATTTTGAATGATATTTCTAGGGATCTGATTTCCTTCTAGAAGACAATAATCTTCATTCAAATGTGAAAGTATTTGATTTGTTGGGGAAATATCCTTAACATCTATTATCCATCTAGTTGTCTTAGAAGAGGGCTTAAATCCCCATTCTTGATAATCAGAGATTCGGTCTGGTGCAGCTTCAATGCCTAAGCAGCAAACATTTGAAAGATTATTAATAACATGTCCCCAAAGTTTAACGCCGTAACCATTCCCCCTATAAGCTTTGTCTACAATAAATAACCCAATGAACCCATATAAAGAGTTATATTTAACTCCTGCAATACAACCAATTGGAAAGTCATCTAGACAGCCTATCCATAATCCTTGCTTATCTGTATTTTTATATATAGAAACATCTCCTAAACCAGGAGAGAATCCTTCATTCCTTGACCAGTATGTAACCATACTTACATCACTATCTTCTAAAGCCCTTATATGAAACGAATTAGACATTAAATGATTATTCTAAGTCATTGATTTGATGGTCTATAGAAGGTGCAAGTATAAGGAATAAATACCACCAAAGTGAAATAATGATAAAGACTAATAGCTTAATCCAAATAAATGGAGCTAAGAAATAGGTGGTGAAAATTATCAATAAGCCAGTGAGAAGAATCGTCCAAGGCTTACACCAGATAGGTTTAGAAGACCAATAGTTATTGAATTTTTTTATAAACAAATCAATATTCATTATAAATCTAATAATTTAAATGTTTGCCAGAGGAAAAATAAGATAGGAACTCGTTATAACCTCCTATATATTGTCCATCAATAAATACTTGGGGAAAGGTCGAACTTCCACTTCGTTCCTTGATGATGTTAAAATCATTATCGTCTTTGACCAAAATATTATTATATGTAGTTTTGCTTGAGTCTAATAATTTTGTAATTTTAGCTGACCAAGGACAATCAGGCAATGTAGCTACCTCTAACCTTGGATTTGATTTTATATCTAAAAGTTTAGGGTCAAAAGATAATTCATGGTTAACATCCGAAAGGACTGCAATAAGAATATCTACTCCTTTTGAAACTATAGAACCTTGCTCTAAATGTCCACCCCAAACCTGACAATTTGTGTCTGAAATACTAAGATGTAGATGAACAAAACCTGGAGATAAAGAACCATTTAAAGTAATAATTTCTAGCTTCCCTCCTAAAATAGTCTTGTCTGGCTTATTAGGACATTGAAAAACAGCTGCAGAGAGATCTCCAACGACTCCTAGTATAAAACCGTTTATATTAGATTTTTCGCAAAGATTTTCTAAAGAGAGCTTAATATCGGATCCAGTGCCTAATTTAAGTCTCAGAGGTTTCATGAAATCAGCAAATAAAAACAATATCAAACAATTTGGGTTAAGAGAATAGTGAGAAAGAGCTAGCTATCCTCTAATCGACGCACAATATAAAGCATTGACAGCAATGAGGCAGCTAAAGCAAATAGAAGGAAATAAGTCACCTTTTCCAATACATTTTCTACAAACTATACTCGTACAAGCATACTAAACCATAGGTATATATATAGAATGTAAAACAAATCAATGTTAATGGCCCAACTACTTCCTCTAAATCAAAAACTACCTGAGCAGAATAATTATGCTAATTTCATATACATATAAGTAATAAATATGAAATTAAAAACAAACTTAAATTACAGGAAATCTGCAAATGCTCTTAGCATCTTAAGATTATTTCTTGGATTACCTTTAATTCTTTTACTTTCACAAAATAAGATATTTCTGGCGTGGTGCCTTCTTATAATAGGAGCTTTAACTGATTGGCTTGATGGGTTCCTAGCAAGAAAAGCCGGAGGAGGTTCATCATGGGGATCAAAAATTGACCCTTTGGCTGACAAAATAATGAGCCTAGCGCCCCTTTTGTGGATATCACAATTAAAAATATTTCCTATTTGGGCAATATGGTTATTAATCAGCAGGGAGATTTTTATTACAGCATGGAGATCTAATAGAACAAAGGATGCTTCAGCTTCCATAGAAGCTAAATTAAAAACCACTCTTCAATTTTTAAGTTTCTTATTAATTTTATGGCCTACGCAATTAACCATAAATAACTTACCAATTCCTCTAAATGAACTTGGCTATATACTACTTTGGGCTGCAATAATTATGTCAATATTTTCTGCAATAAGGTATATTAATAACCAATAATATCAATATCTATCTTGAATTCCGGTTTTGTTTTAGAGTTCTTTAAATAATCATTTTTAAAACTATCTAATAGTCCATTTTCGAGACTATATTTAGGATTCCAATCTAATTCTTTTTCTATTAAAGAGATATCTGTTAGGAAATGATTAATCCTAAGCGGAAATACTTTCCTTTCTTTTCGATCAAGTCGCTTAGGATCATAAGAAACTAATTCTATCTCATTAGGATCCTTACCACAAGCTATTGATGCAGCATATATCAGACCTTTGAAAGTAATTCCTTTTTTACCTGAGCAATTATAAATACTATCTTTTGCAATATTATTTTCAAGGCTTATAAGCATAGCATCTGCCAAGTCTTCAACATGACCAAGTTGAGTAATAGTACTTCCATCCAATGGCACAGGAATAGGACGGTTATGCATAATTCGATCAAAGAACCATTCTTCTATTGGGTTGTAATTTCCTGGGCCATATATATATGTTGGGCGAAAGATAGTAAAAGGAATCCCCGATTGCTTCAACCATTCTTCTGTATGCGCCTTACCAATATGTCTACTAGATTCATCTATCTTTGAACCTTCATCTAAAGGCAGGGAAAAGCAATCTTTATAGATTCCAGCTGAACTAACATAAAGAAAGCGATGTAATGGTGGGCCGGTAATATCAATTACATTTTTTGTCTGATCCAGATTCCTTCCAGAACTGTCAATGATTACATCAAATTTCATACCCATTAGTTTATTAAGCTCGTCAGAGTCCCTATCGCCTTCTATATGAAGAACATTATTTGGAACAGGGTTCTTACCTCGAGTAAACACTGTTAAGTCATAACCTTTCTTTATTAATTTTTTTAGCAAGGTCCTCCCTACAAAGCGAGTACCTCCCATAACAAGAGTTTTCACAGTTTCAAAGCAGTTTCACATCTATTCAAGCGCGTTAAGTGCTTTGCAAACAAAACCATAGCAATGCAGGATATAAGAAGATAATAAAATTATTTTGATTGAAATCATTCCAGCTATTGACCTCCTTGGAGGCAAGTGCGTAAGACTTCATCAAGGAAATTACAATCTTGTAACTGAATTTTGTAGCGACCCAATCCAGCAAGCACTCATATGGCAAGAGAAAGGTGCAAAACGACTACATTTAGTGGATCTCGATGGAGCCAAAACCGGAAAACCAGTTAACGATCTCACTATCAAGGCTATTAAAAAAGAATTGGCGATACCCATTCAAATTGGAGGAGGTATACGAAGCCAACAAAGGGCTGAAGATTTAATAAATACAGGAATTGACCGCGTAATTTTGGGAACAATTGCAATAGAGAAGCCAGAAATAGTTAATAAGCTTTCTTCTAAATATCCAGGTAAAATAATTATAGGAATAGATGCTAAGGATGGAAGAGTAGCCACAAGAGGTTGGATCAATCAGAGTAAAACAAAAGCAACCGATCTAGTTAAAAACTTTTCTCAGAGCAGCATCAGCGCAATAATCAGTACAGATATATCAACTGACGGAACACTTGAAGGTCCAAATTTAGATTTCTTAAAAGATATAGCATCAGTCTCAAATGTTCCTGTTATAGCTTCTGGGGGGATAGGAACTATTGGAGATATCTTATCTTTATTACCATTAGAGGATTACGGGATTTGCGGTGTAATCATTGGTAGGGCCCTTTATGATGGGAAAATAGATCTAACTGAAGCAATAAGAGTTACCAAGAACCAAAATATAAACGATATAACTTCTCATAACATGGGGACCTGCTAGACAATTCTCCTAAAAGCTGGAAAAAACCATTTCACGAACACAAAGACTGGAAGAAAGAAGGAAAATTAGTTAGCTTTATAGTAATTATTTTCTGGAAAACGGTTTGATTGAAGGCGCTTCTAAGCAAATCTTACTAATTGCACCGGATCTACTTGGTGAGACACTATCGCTTCAACTAACTGCAAAAAACAAATCTATAGAGGTATTTCTAAGACAAAAGTATTTAACCAGACACCCATCACTAGTAATCTGGTCAATAGACAGCCTGGAGTTAGAAACTACTACAAGAAATGAGATAAAGCGTATTAAAGAAAAATGGAATCCCTCCCCTGTTCTCATTTTACTTCCACCAAAACTTTCGTTAAGGCCAACTCAACTTCTAAATTTTGAATGCGAGGGAATCCTCCAAGATCCAGATATAGATTTGCTCAATACTTCGATAAACAACCTTATAAATGGAGGGAGAGTTATTAGACTTAATGATTTGCTCGAAAACGACACTTCAAAAAATATTTCTCTTTATAATCTAGGGAGTTGGCTCCTATCCAATAGCCTTGAAAATATAAATAGAGAACTCAAAAGACTTGAAGGAATTTCTAAATCAAATGCAAATAACATGTTCTTGTTACTCGCAACCAGGGGAAGGAAGCGCGAGGTCTCACTAGCTAAATCATTATTAATTTGGTTTTGGTCGCCAATATATATCTCACTGCTTACAAATGATGAGATTCCTAATAATAACAAAAGATTTTACTCAACTAATATTAATATTTCAGAAAAGAATTCCAAGGCCGTATGGAATGAAATCTATAGACGTAGTAAATTAGCAATAGAATCTGGACTAGAAAACAATACAGGTTCTATATTTGCCATCCAAAGCTTACATCATAACAAGCAAAAGCTACTACTTTTAATAATTTTAGATCAACTAAATAAAGTATTTAAAAGACTACAAGAAACAGAGGTTAATGAGGGTAATTATATAGATAATTGGTCTTTATTGGAGACAGAGCTTAGGAAGCAAGTTTTAAGAGATCTATGTGGAACTTATAATAGGATTAGACTAGATGATGAACTAATATCTGTTTCAGATAAATTAATATCTATATCTGATCTGACCGAAAAAGACGAAGAGCTTCCAGACCCTTCAATATTTCTCGATTCATTAATTCTTAATAAACCTATATTGGTAGAAGGCAATTTACTTACATCTGATGATCCAAGAGCACTTATCAATCTAGAGACTTTAATAATAAATTGGATTTTAAGAACAAGTGAATTAATTGGTGCTGAATTAATTAGTGCATGTTCAGACTGGCCAGAGCTAAGAGAGTACCTTCTAAAGCCAAAGTTCTTTTCCACGAGAGAGCTTGAAAGACTTCGGAATCAACTTAATAGTCAACGTAGATGGCAGTATATGATAGAACGTCCAATACAGTTATATGAAAGCAAACGTCAGTTATTCAAACTAAATAATGGGAAAATAGAGATATGCTTCGTAAGTGAGGCAAGAGATAAAGATCTTAAGAAACTAGGTTGGTGGCAAAAGCAAGTAACCCTATTAGTTGAAGCTAGAGATGCACTAGCGCCCCAACTTCAATCAATGTTGAAGTATTTTGGAGACTTGATGGTCATAATTCTAACAAATATCCTTGGCCGAGCTATAGGTCTTGTTGGCAAAGGGATAGCCCAAGGAATGGGAAGAACTATTTCAAGATAAATGCATCACATAACAATTCAATTTATTCCGAATATATTGAGCAGGCTAAACAATAAATAATGAATAGAATTATTGCATCATTCATAGGCCTGATATTTTTACTTTGTATATCAGTTCAGCCAGCATACTCAGCAAGAGACACTAACAGTTTTGACGGTAACATCTTTCCTATATACGCGGGCAATGGGTCTATGGTTCCACCAGCATCAAGCATATCTAACTCAATTAAAAATAAAAGAACCAGTGTAATATTTTACTATTTAGACGACAGTGCAACTAGCAAACAATATGCAGCAGTCATATCAGGACTAAAATTACTCTGGACAACTTCAATAGATATAATTCCAATTACTACAGATGAATTGCAAGGAGTAAATACAAGTAATAAAAACGATCCAGCTTATTATTGGCACGGGAATATACCACAAGTTGTTATCTTGAACGGAGACGGTGAGGTGCAACTTGATAAAGAAGGTCAGATTCCAATAGATCAGCTAAATGAAGCTATCAGTAAGGCTTCTGGACTAAATCTACCTGACTTCAATATTACAATAAAAAGCTTCAACGAATATAATAGTGACGCTTCTAAGGATGGTTATACTGACCCAAGATAGTAATATTATAATTATCTAATTTTACATTAAAGAAATAAAAAATTATTTATAATAGTTTAAACCACTAACAGCAATAAAATCATGCTTATTATATTTTTAATACTTCTATCCATTTCAACTTGTATACTATTATCTAATTTGTCAAATAATGATTCTCCTCTTATTTTAAAGCCCATAGGAATAAAAGTAAATAAGCTAAGCTCATCAATCGAAATAGAAGGAAACATAGAAATAAGAAACCCTCATAAAAGATTCGAAGTTATGATTCCAGAGTTCAAAGTATTACCAGTAATTCTAAGTGAGACAGAAACAAATAACATCATAGTTAGAACTAGTTTAAGGCCTAAGAATATAGGATTAAGTAATAGAAAAGATGATTACTGGCAGGCCTTTATAATAAAAAATCACTCATCAGTAATTATAGATTTTAGGTTAACTTTAGAAGACACTAAAGATGCAAACCATCTTAAAGATATTAATAGCCTATGGATTGATATTCTATGGGTAAGCTATGGTCCTTTTGGTAGAAAGAACTGCAGAAATGGTTTTGTTGTTCCAATTAAATTTCCAGATTTAGAAATAGAGCTTGATCATAATATCACCAGCACACATACTTCTATAGCAATCAAAACTCATAAACTAGGAGTACTTGATGACCCAGTAAGTACAATTTACAAGTATACATTTGAGAAGATATTGCCTGGAGATATCGTAACTATAGGTGAAACACCTTTAGCAATTATGCAAGGTAGATACATACATCCAAGTGTGATCAAAACGTCTCTTCTATCAAAGGCTTTATGCTATTTCTTTCATCCAACAAGTAGTCTTGCGACAGCATGTGGTATGCAATCACTTATTAATGAAGTAGGTCCAGTTAGAGTTGTTCTAGCCTGGTTAATTGGTTCTTTATTTAAGATTTTTAAAATCAAAGGTATTTTTTATAGACTTGCAGGAGAGCAAGCCAGGCTAGTCGATGACATAACAGGTACGACAGTTCCTTATGATCAGGTTATAGTTCTAGGTCCAAAAGATGCCAAATGCTATTGCCAAAAACTGTCAAAGAAATTAGGAGCACAAGTTGCAGTAGTTGATGTTAATGACCTAGGCAAAGTAAAAATACTCGCATCTAGCCAAGGAACTGATACGAAACTAATTTCTTCAGCATTACGATCAAATCCTGCAGGTAATGCAGATGAGCAGACACCCCTAGTTATCATCAGACCTAGCTAATATAATTGATAGTAAAGTTGCATGCTTCCCGAAGAAAATTGACAAGAGAGCTTTTTCCACAGTTAACAGAAAGATCTAGGAAAGGGATAAGTGTGGGTTTTCTTCGTATTCACCATCTCTACTATCTTGGTAGAAAAAGACAATTAGCTTCACTAAGAAACCTGCATTTACTTCTTCTAAGAGGCTGGATAGCCAAGATTGAGGACTCATTCTCAAGTTTAGTGTCAAAAAAACAACCAGTTTGCTTGGTTGCAACAGAAGGAAATTCCTTAATAGCCTCAATATTAATTAAGCCAAATAATAGAAGAGGTACATGCTGGTCAATTTCCTTTCCTAAAATATACAATACTCCAGAGTATAATACATTAAGAGAGATAAAATTAAGGCTTATAAAATACTCTTTGGATGTCAAGATGAGTAATATTAATAATTGGATTCTAAAATATCCAATTGATAGCTTAGAAGAGCTTTCTATTTTAAGGGAACTAGGATTTCAACCCCAAGATATCATAAGTGTATGGTCCTCTAATAAAATTAATTTAAATGATAATGATGAATCCCTTGAGGAAAGAAATTCCTTTACCTGGGAACAAGTAACTAGAGATAATTCTGAGGATCTCTGGAGACTAGAGAATTCAGGACAATCAATTCAATTAAGGAGTATAATAGATAGTAAACCATTAGATATAGCTGAATTAAGTGTTAAGCTAACTCGAATACTCTATCTTCATAGCCTTAGGAAGTCGGTAGTCATAGCAGCTATAATACAACAAAATTTCCCTGATGATATTAATACACTTAGAGTCATAAGAAATTTAGCGTGGGATGAAAGATTAAAATATGCCTTACCTTCAATCATCAAAACAATTACTATTAAAAATAGTTCCCTAACTGTAGAGTGTGATAGCAAGGATGATCACTTAAGGCACCTATTTAAGCTCATTGGATTAGAAGAAATCAACCAGAAAATACTGCTCAGCAAGAGCAATCTAAAAAGAAGTGAAAAGAAGCTCTCTCTAACAAAATACTCTTCTCTAGGCACTATGCTTGATACTCTTAATCCTCCTAATATCCCAATTCCCTCTCCCTAGTTAGTTTAAGTTTTAAAAAGTTGCTAAAACCAAAACCAACCTCTGTTCTAAGTATCGATTATGGTCATAAGAGAATCGGCTTAGCAGGATGCGACCCTCTTGGAATAACAGTTACTAAGCTCCCCTCTATTAATAGGAAGTCTTTTCAGAAAGATTTTGAAACTATAGAATTCCATTGTCTATACAGAAAAGTTAATGGCTTGGTTATTGGATTACCTCTAGACGATAATGGCAAATTTACAATCCAGGCATCCTATTGCCATAAATATGGAGTAAAAATGGCAATTAAACTTGGTTTGCCATTAGCTTGGGTTAATGAACACAGCAGCAGCTGGGAAGCTGGTCAAAAGTTCAATCTTCAAAACGATCGAACAGGACAGCTTGACAGTGCAGTTGCTGCTCTTCTACTCGAACAGTGGCTTAGAGAAGGTCCTGATCTTTGCCCTATATCCAAATTAAAGTTGCCTACAAAGTCCTTGTAGAGCCATTAAACCTTTAAAAATCTAATGTCAGAATCCAAAGCTCCGAACAATAATGAAGTACCCACTCTTCTAGTTAATGACAGTAATGGCAATGAACTTCTCTGCTTCTTAGAACAAATAGTTCCTATTAAAGAGACTGAATATGTTCTTCTCACTCCAGTTGATACACCTGTATCTCTTTTTCGTTTGAGAGACGACAACGACCCAGAGCTCATAAAAACCATTAAAAAAAAAGAACCAATTCTTGAAGTCGCTGATGTTGTTCTTCAAGAGTATGACTTAAGACTAATTCGTTCAGCAGTAACACTAACTATAACTGGAGAATTAGAAGAACCAGAGCCCGAAGAGCTGGAGGAGAAAGATTTCGACGAAGACTCTGAACTATACGAATTACTTGTTAATTTCAAAGTAGAAAATGAAGAATATGGACTTTATATTCCTCTAGATCCGTTTTTTGTAGTAGGAGAGATAAAAAATGGTAAGGCAATAGTTCTCGAAGGAGAGGAGTTTGATAAAATTCAACCAATTATAGAAGCAGAGCTCGAGCAGAGAGATTTCTAGAACAAATGGAAGTAAAACTACTTGAGCCTAGCTGGAATAGCGGGGTTTCTATTATAAATCTCTCTCAATCAGAGATAGTGTCTAGGGGGATTAAGTCACTTTTATTAGATGTTGACGGTACACTAATACCAAGGAAAGAGCATCTAATTAATAATTCAGTTAAAGAATGGATAAAGATATCAAAGAATTATTTCAACCTTCACCTAATAAGCAATAATCCTTCGAGAAAAAGAATAAAAAATATTGCTGATCAAGTTAATCTAACCTACTCATATAAAGCATCTAAACCTAGTAGGAAAGAGCTTTTAAATTACCTAACGAAAACTGGAGAACGAAAAACAGAGGTCGCCATTATTGGTGACAGGCTCTTCACAGATATTCTTGCTGGTAATCGACTAGGAATATATACAATATTAGTTAAGCCAACCAACTCAGATGGTCTTCCATATTTAAATAGTAAGATGCAGAGAATTGAACTAAAAATAGCATCGCTATTCGGGGCCATGAAAAAATGAAACTATGGACTATAAAAATAGGCACTAGTTTACTTAGAGGTTCTGCAGAGTTTGATACAGAGTATATGATTAATACCTACTGTAGATGTATAGCAAGAGCTAAAGAGAAAGGGGATCAAATCATAATAGTTTCAAGTGGAGCGGTAGGCTTAGGTTGTAATCGTCTTGGTATAAAGAAAAGACCAAATGATCTTAATGAATTGCAGGCTATTGCTGCTATAGGTCAAGGCTATTTAATGTCTCTATACGAAAAAGCAATGCAAAGTCATGGATTCAATGTGGCCCAAATACTTTTAACTCGCTCAGACTTTGAATCAAAAAAATGTTTCCATAGCGCTTCTTTGACAATTAAAAAACTTCTTGAGTGGAAAGTACTACCTATAATTAATGAAAATGATTCAATCTCAAATGAAGAGCTTAAATATGGCGACAACGATACACTTTCTGCTTTGGTCTCAACTGCTTCATCCGCCGATCAATTAGTTCTACTAACTGATATCGATAGGCTCTATTCTTCAAACCCAAGGACTAATAAGCAAGCAAAGCCTATAAGCGATGTTCATAACTCGAAAGAGTTGAAAGACATCCAAAATAAATCTATGAATGATAGTAGTTGGGGTACAGGAGGCATAAAGACAAAACTTATAGCAGCCCAAATAGCAACTTCAAATGGCATTACAGTTCAGCTTGCAGATGGTAGGGAACCAAATATCTTAGAAAAGATATTAAATGGTTCAAGAGGCGGAACAGTGTTTCACCCAAGTCCTAAACCATTAGGGTCAACAAAAAGCTGGTTAGCTCATGCACTTCATACTCAAGGAGTCATTTATATCGATGAGGGGGCGTCAAATGCAATACAGCACAAAGGTGCTTCTCTTCTCTTTGTTGGGATAAAAAGTGTTGAAGGAACTTTTTCAGCAAATCAACCTGTGGTAATTCATAGTTTAGAAGGCAAAGAAATTGCAAAAGGAATAAGCTCTTTAAGTAGTGAAGCTTTAAGAGATAGAATTATTAATCCTATAAAATTAAAGCAATCACCTGTTGTTGTTCATAGGGATTTTCTTGTACTTTCTAGTGATCTAATTATTTAAGGTGCTATTTTTCTTTTCCCAACATGCCTAAAGCAATGTTTTTCAATCAATTATTAGAATTCCTAAAAAAAGGTGAATCTGGAGTAGAGAGATACTCTATTCTTTCTAATCCGGAAATAACATCGGCCGCTTCATTAGAACATGCAAAAGAGAATGAGATTAGTTTTCTAGAACAAGGAAGCTATTTAATACACCAGTTTGATATAACAAAAGCCTCTGCCTTAATACTTCCAGATCAAGAATCATTGATTCAAAAGGCTACTTTAAAAAATATTTCTTGGGTAGCTGTAAAAGATCCAAGAATTGGATTTGCAGAAATTTTAGAGAAACTATATCCTGGATTTATACCTATAAGAGAGATCCATAAATCTGCTATTATAGGAGACAATGTTGAATTAGGAAAAAATATATCTGTAGGGGCAAATGTATATATTGAATCAGGGAGTAAAATTGATGACTTTACTATAATTTACCCAGGGGTAGTTATATACAATAATGTTAATATTGGAAAATATAATATATTACATGCAAATGCTGTAATTCATCCTAATTCTAAACTAGGTGATGAATGTGTTGTTCATTCAAATGCTGTAATTGGGTCAGAAGGCTTTGGCTTTGTTCCAACAAATAAAGGTTGGAAAAAAATGCCACAAACCGGAATTGTAGTTTTAGAAAATAATGTAGAGGTTGGATGTGGAACAACAATTGACCGTCCATCTGTTGGTCAAACTCTCATAAAAGCTGGAACAAAAATAGATAATCTTGTTCAAATAGGTCATGGTGTTACTGTTGGTAGAAATTGTGCAATGGCCTCACAAGTAGGAATTGCAGGTGGAGCAACGTTAGGCGACGGTGTAATTCTTGCCGGTCAAGTAGGTGTTGCTAATAGAGTCAGGGTTGGTGAAAATGTAATTGCAAGCTCTAAATGTGGCATTCATACTGATATTGAAGCAGGGCAAACAATTAGTGGTTTCCCAGCAATCTCAAATAAGCTTTGGCTGAGATGTGCAGCTAATTTCAAAAAACTTCCAGAAATAGCCAAAGCATTAAGAAAACTAAATCAATAACTTAAAATTATTCTTTATAGATACTCAAAATACTGAAAACAAAACTATGAAAGATTACAAAATTACTCTCTTAGCCGGCGATGGTATTGGCCCTGAAATCTCTAATGTGACTCAAACGATTCTTGAAACTTTAGCAAATAAACATGATCTTATTTTTGATTTTGATAAGAAATGTTTTGGTGGAAGCGCAATTGAATCAACTGGAAACCCTTTGCCTGAAGATACATTGCAAACATGCAAGGACTCTGATGCTGTACTTTTGGCTGCTATTGGGAATCCAAAATTCGACTCATTACCAAGGGAAAGCAGGCCGGAAACTGGATTGCTACGATTAAGATCTGAACTAGGTCTTTTTGCAAATATTAGACCAGTAAAGATAATTGAAGCATTAATAGAATCAAGTTCTTTAAAGGAAGATATTATTAGAAATGTTGACCTTATTGTAGTTAGGGAACTAACAGGAGGTATTTACTTTGGTCACCCAAAAGGAAGAATAAAGCTTGAAAAAGGTGGAGAACGAGCATTTAATACTATGAGTTACACAAACCATGAAATAGATAGAATAGCTAAAATAGCTTTTGAATTAGCTGAAAAAAGAAGAAAAAAAGTATGCTCAGTTGATAAAGCTAATGTTCTAGATGTAAGCCAACTATGGAGAGAGAGAGTAATTAATACAGGAAAGAAATACCAAGATATAACCCTTGATCATCAATATGTTGACAATGCTGCCATGCAACTAGTGAGACGCCCCGACCAGTTTGACGTCATTCTTACTGGTAATTTATTTGGCGATATCATTAGTGATGAAGCAGCAATGCTAACTGGCTCTATAGGCATGTTGCCCTCAGCTTCCCTAGGGTCTTCTGGACCAGGGGTTTATGAACCTGTTCATGGATCAGCACCTGATATAGCAGGCAAGAATCTTGCAAATCCTATTGCTATGATTCTCTCAGCTGCAATGATGCTAAAGATTGGTCTTAATGAAATAGAAGCTGCGAAAAATCTAGAAAATGCTGTTGATAAGGTTCTCAAGAAGGGTTTCCGCACCAGTGATTTAATTGGCGGAACTTCAAGCAAGAAATTGGGCTGCAAAGAAATTGGGGAAGAAATCCTCAAGGTCCTAGAAGCTCTCTAAATAAATAACAAGATTAAGAAAGTGTCTAGAAGAATCAACTACAAAGACTATGACCTGCGAAAATCTATAAGTAATTTTAAAAGTAAAGTCGGAGATGTCGAAGCGTCATCCAGTTGTAGCTGTTACCGGTTCATCAGGAGCTGGAACTAGCACTGTAAAAAGGGCTTTTGAGCATATTTTCGCTCGAGAAGAAATTGTTCCTGCTGTTGTTGAAGGTGATAGTTATCACCGTTTTGAGCGAAGTCCGATGAAGCAAGCTATGGCAGAAGCACTAGCTAAGGGCGAGAACTTTTCTCATTTTGGTCCTGAAGCAAATCTCTTCGATAAGCTTGAAGAACTATTTAAAACATATGGTGAGAATGGTGGAGGAAGTAAAAGATATTATCTTCATAGCCAAGAAGAAGCTGAAGAGCATAACGCAAGGTTAGGCACTCAATTAGCACCAGGACAATTCACCCCTTGGGAAGAGATTCCTAAAAGCACCGATGTACTTTTCTACGAAGGACTTCATGGGGGAGTTGCAGGTGATGGATATGACGTTGCTAAATATGCTGATCTACTTGTAGGTGTTGTACCAATTACAAATTTAGAATGGATACAAAAAATACATCGTGACAATGCAGAAAGAGGTTACTCAGCAGGAACAATTGTAGAAACCATTCTAAGAAGAATGCCAGATTATATTAATCATATTTGTCCTCAATTTAGTAAAACAGATATCAACTTTCAAAGAGTTCCTACAATTGATACTTCAAATCCATTTATTTGCAGAAATATACCCACACCAGATGAGAGTTTTGTAATTATCCATTTTCGTAAAGGAGCTAGAGAGAAGTGGGGAATAGACTTCCAGTACCTTCTTGGAATGATTAATGATTCATTCATGTCAAGTCCAACAAGTATTGTAGTTAACGGAGGTAAAATGGGTTTTGCAATGGAATTAATCCTTACACCTATTATTCATCGATTAATCGAAGAGAAACAATTAGGTTAGTAAATCATTTAAAACTTAGAAAAATAATACTTAGAAAATATAAACATTGAATTCATAATGTTTAAAGTCAATTCCAAGAATGCTTGAATTGATAATTTGAATCTTTTGATATTTTTATAAAATCTTCATATGGAAAAGCAAATTAAACCCGCTAACAAGGCAATATTAAAACGAATAGCAATAGCAATACATTCACTAATATATATATATCCTGTTCTAGGGGAGTCTGCTTCAAGTTATACATTTAATGCCTATATAATAAATTTAATAATAACAATTATCTTAGCAAGTATATCTATAAATGATATAGACAAGATGGAAGTTAGTAACTTTACACTTAAACTCAGCTCAGTAATCCTTTTTATATTTCTGATTATTAATCCATTTAATATTAGTTATGAACAAATTACGAATCATCTTATAGCCACAATTACTGTATTTACGCTTATGAGCTTCTTATGTTTTATAGGGAAAAAGATCACTCAACGAACCTTGCTTGGAAATGGAGACGTGAAGTTATTTGCTTTAGGAGGGGCATTGCTTGGCACAAGTGGTAACTATGCAGCCATAACAATGGCTTTTACAGCAGCTGCATTATTTAGCTTTATAGGGCGAATATTCAACAGACTTAAACCATGGCAAACTTTTCCATTTGCACCTTTCATATGTATATCTATGCAAAGTGTCTGGATTTTGGACAAAGATTGGGGGATTGTAGAATTCTTTGTAAGATAGTTTAATTAATAGATTCAGATCACTTTTATCCTGTGTCTCTTTTTGATTGGTTTGCAGCAAGAAGAAAAGATCAGTTTGTTGGAAAGGTTATCCAAGAAACAGACGAAAGTGATGGCTTGTGGGGCAAGTGCCCAGAATGTGGCCAAGTTGTCTATAGAAAAGATCTACTCACCAATGCCAATGTTTGCAATAACTGTGGACATCACAATAGAATTAACTGCGAAGAAAGGATCAAACTATTAGTTGATGAAGGTAGTTTCAAACCTTTGAACAAAAACTTATCCCCGTTAGATCCACTAGGCTTTAAAGATAGACGTGCATATGCAGACAGACTTAGGGAAAGTCAAGCAAGCACAGGAATGAAGGATGGCGTCATGACAGGACTTTGCCAAGTAGAAGATATTTCATTGGCTCTAGCTGTCATGGATTTTAGGTTTATGGGTGGATCAATGGGGTCTGTTGTTGGTGAAAAAATAACAAGACTTGTAGAGAAAGCAACTTCCGAGAAACTTCCTTTATTAATTATTTGCGCTTCTGGTGGAGCTCGCATGCAAGAAGGGATGTTGAGTCTCATGCAAATGGCTAAAATTTCCGGGGCGTTAGAACGACATAGAGAAGCTAATCATTTATATATGCCACTACTTACTCATCCAACAACAGGTGGAGTAACCGCAAGCTTTGCAATGCTGGGAGACCTAATCCTTGCAGAGCCTAAAGCTCTAATAGGTTTTGCAGGAAGAAGAGTAATTGAACAAACCTTGCGAGAGAAACTTCCTGAGAATTTTCAAACTGCTGAATATCTATTAGAACATGGTTTTGTTGACAAAATTATTCCTCGAACTCAATTAAGGAAAACACTTGGAACATTATTAACATTACATGGTTATCAGAAAGGGAAATAGTCTATCTAGAGAAAATGGGCGGCAATTTGTTGATAGAAATAGTTTAATGCCAGTAGACTCTAATAAAGTTACAGTAAATAATATTTATATAAAAGCTGCATCAAGTGATGCTGAAAGTAAAAATGATTTCGCTTAAAGTATGCATAGTGATTATAAAAACAATCTATTCAAATAAATATCAATACATAGGTTGCCACAGTCAACAGCTAAATGTCAAAGTTACAATGGATATTTACTCACTAAGGAGACAATTAGAATAGTATACTTGCAAAGGTAAAAAAATAGAATGACAGTTTCATCTCTAAGCACAAATTCAAGAATCCGTGTTGGGTTAGCAGGTTTAGGTTTTGGGGAAAAAGTACATTTGCCTGCTTTATACAATAGTGAATTCTTAACTCCTGTTGGGATATGGCATCCAAGGAAAGAACGATTAAACAAAGTTCTTCAAGACAACAATTCTCTATCAGGATATGGAGAGTGGTCCACTCTAACGAATGATCCAAATATAGATGCAGTTATAATTGCAACGCCTCCAGAGCATAGATTTAGACTTGCAATTGAAGCTTTAGATGCAGGAAAACATATTTTGTTAGAGAAGCCAATTGCTTTAAACAGCGATGATATTTTGGAACTACAACGTATATCTATAAAAAAAAGACTTTCGGTAGCTGTTGATTTTGAATATAGAGCTGTGCCTCTTTTTATGAAAGCTAAAAGAATTATTGAGGAGAACTTAATAGGAACACCCTGGCTAATAAAACTAGATTGGATTATGAGTAGCAGAGCCGATGAAAATAGGATATGGAATTGGTATTCTCAAAAAGAGAAAGGCGGTGGAGTAATTGGTGCGCTTGGAACACATGCTTTTGATTTATTACATTGGTTTTTTGGTCCAACCATTGAAGTTAAGGGAAGCACTTCAACTTCTATAAAAGAAAGATTTTGTCCTACAGATAAAACGTTTAAGAAAGTTACTAGTGAAGATGTTTGCTTAGCACAATTAAACTTATCTGACATGAACTCTCACTCAATTGTCCCCGCTCAAGTAACACTTTCATCTATATCAAGGCATGGCAGAGGTTGTTGGATTGAAGTATATGGAGACAAAGGTACTTTAATACTTGGAAGCGATAATCAAAAAGATTATGTACATGGTTTTGGTCTTTGGTTCGCAGAGAAAGGGAAGAAACTCTATTCAATCAAACCAGACGATGATTTAAACTTAACGAAGACATGGGAAGATGGAAGGATAGCTCCTGTTAATAGAATTCATACCTGGTGGGCAAAAAGTATCAATAGTGGTTCCCCTGTTATTCCAGGACTTAGCGAAGGCTTATCTAGCCAGAAAGTATGTGAGAAATTAATAGATTCGGACCATTCCAGCATGGGAATAAAAATGTAAATATTTTAATAGAAATAGAGAAATATATTTGAACTTATCCCAGAGATTTTCTATACCTCTAAATGAATACTAAATAAAACTTTCCTAACCATGATCTGAAAAAATCTATTTAATTTTGACTTAGTTATTCCATGACACTTAATTATTACAAACAGCAATTAAAAGAAACTGCAACTGCGTTAGCAAAATCCGGTAAAGAAATATTAGCCGTAGACAAATCAACCAAGGCAATCGGAAAAAGGCTTGCTTCTATCAATATTGTAAATACTGAAGAGAATAGAAAAATATATAGAGATTTGCTCTTTACGACAGAAGGCCTTGAGGAATTTATAAGTGGTGCAATTTTATTCAAAGAGACTCTCTTTCAGGACTATACAGATGGAGACTCTATGGTCAAAAACTTCAGAAATTAGCCATTATTCCAGGCATAAAGTTAACAAAGGTCTCAGATCATTAGCTTTGGGGCACAACGTTGAGACCTTCTGTTCGGGATTGGATGGACTTGTAGAGAGAGTTGCTGGTTATTACGCTCAAGGTGCAAAGTTCGCAAAATGGAGAGCAGTTCTTCAAATAACATTAGATGGTCGTCCTTCAAAATTATCCATTAAAGAAATGCTTGGGGGTTGGCATGATAAGCAAGATCAGTTCAAGAATCTGGATTGGTACCAATAATTGAGCCAGAACTATTAATGGACGGTTCACATGAAATACATAAAACTGCCAAAGTCCAAGAAGAAGTACTAAGGAGGTATACATTGCACACGAACAAAATGATGTGTATCTAGTAGGGACTCTGCTTAAAGCTTAAATGACTGTTCAAGGGGCTGAATGCAACAAAAAAACAGATCCTGTCGTAATTGCGGAACTAACAATCAGGACAATGGAGAGATCAGTGCACGCAGCTGTACCAGGCATTGTTTTTCTTTCTGGTGGTCTAAGTGAAGAAGCAGCTTCAGTTTATTTAAACTTAATGAATAAAATCATAAGGAAAGCTAATTGGAATATTGGATTCTCTTATGGAAGAGCCTGCAGTACTCTTGTATCAAAGCCTGGGAAGAGGGAGATGTTCATGCAGCTCAAAAAGCTTTGCTAGCAAGAGCTCAAGCGAAATCAGAGGCTTCTAAAGGTTGTTCTTTAGCTGGATCTTAACCATCATCAGACGAAGCATTCTTCGTTTCAGGATATAAATATTGAATTTTTTGATCTAGTGAAAAAATAACTTTTACTCTAAAAACCCATTTTTGTCTCAGAAAAGCGTGACATTTCATACCTTTATCTTCTAAAGTCCTGTTCCTTTGGCCTAGCGATATTATTCACGCTTTGGCCCCAATGACTTTTCTGAGAATCCAATGGCCCTTGTTCCTCTAAGACTCCTACTTGACCATGCTGCCGAAAATGGCTATGGCATACCAGCCTTCAACGTAAATAACCTTGAGCAAGTACAGGCAATAATGGAAGCTGCCTCAGAAACAGATAGTCCTGTAATTCTTCAGGCCTCTAGAGGAGCGCGTTCTTATGCAGGAGAAATTTTTCTGCGCCACTTAATCATTGCGGCTACAGAAACATATCCAAACATACCAGTAGTAATGCATCAGGATCATGGAAATGATCCTTCCACTTGCTATTCCGCCGCTATTAATGGATTCACATCAGTAATGATGGATGGCTCATTAGAAGCAGATGCCAAAACACCTTCAAGTTATGAATACAATGTTGATGTAACAAAAACTGTTGTTGACTTTGCACATTCCGTAGGAGTAAGCGTAGAAGGAGAACTTGGCTGTCTTGGGTCTTTAGAAACTGGGAAAGGTGAAGCAGAAGATGGACATGGCTTTGAAGGTGAATTATCTAAAGATATGTTGCTTACAGACCCGGCTGAAGCGGCTGATTTTGTAAAGAAAACAAAAGTTGATGCTCTTGCTATAGCAATAGGTACAAGCCACGGTGCCTATAAATTCACAAGAAAGCCAACTGGAGAAGTATTAGCAATTAGCAGAATTGCAGAAATACATAAAGCAATCCCAAACACTCATCTTGTTATGCACGGATCAAGCTCAGTGCCACAGGAATGGCTCGATATGATAAACAAGTTTGGAGGAGCTATCCCCGAAACCTATGGTGTACCTGTCGAGGAGATACAGGAGGGGATACGTAACGGGGTAAGAAAAGTAAACATAGATACTGACAACCGTCTTGCTTTCACTGCTGCAGTTAGAGAAGCAGCAGTTGCTGATCCAACTAATTTCGACCCAAGACATTTCAACAAGCCAGCCCGCAAATATATGAAGCAAGTTTGCCTAGATAGATATCAACAATTCTGGTGCGCTGGCCAGGCAAGTAAAATCAAACAAGAAAGTATAAATTACTATGCTGGTCTTTATGCAAAAGGAAACCTAGACCCTAAAACTGCAGTTACTGCATAATATATCCATAACAAAAGGGCCTCTACGAGGCCCTTTTGTTATGGATATATTTATTTAGCCAATAAAGCTTGAAGAATATTTCTACCATCTATACCACCTAATTCTTTATCACATGCGCGCTCAGGGTGTGGCATCATTCCAAGAACATTCCCTTCTTTATTAGTGATTCCAGCAATATCATTAATAGAACCATTTGGATTGTTTGCATATCTAAGAGCTATTGAATCTTCCTCTTCTAACTTGTTGAGGACTTCAACGCTACATTGATAACGGCCTTCGCCATGAGCAATTGGTAAATAAAGTTCTTCTCCAAATTTAAAACTTTCGAACCATTTTGTTCTTTTGCTAGAAACCAACAAAGGAACTGTGTCACAAATAAAATGAAGGTTCTTATTGCGTGTTAGTGCTCCTGGTAACAAACCAAGCTCAGTAAGTATCTGAAAACCGTTACATATTCCAAGCACCTTCCCGCCATTTTTAACAAATTCAATAAGAGAAGAAAGAACAGGCGCAAAACGAGCTATTGCTCCACATCTGAGATAATCTCCGTAGCTAAACCCCCCAGGAAGAACTATTGCATCAAGGCCATCTAAATCAGTTGATTCATGCCAAAGGAATCGCGAAGACAAGCCGAGACATCCTTTCGTAGCCCAATAAACATCACGATCACAGTTTGATCCAGGAAAAACAACAATACCGATAGTCATTAAGAAAATAAGTTAAGTGATAGACAAAGAGTTAGCTGGGGAAAGCTCTAAATTCCAATCCTCTATTACGGGATTGGCCAATAACCTGTCGCTTAGTAATTCGAGCTGGGCGGTTGCTTCTTGTATATCAGAAGCTTCAATCTCAATATCTATTGCCTTGCCGATTCTTAATTTAGTAAGACCTTTAATTCCAAGCTTGGCAGCCGCTGATTTTGTTGCTTCACCAGCTGGATCTAATACTGAGGTCCTAAGACTAACCTGAACCTTTGCATGAAAATTGGGCACTTTGTAATTAGAAAAAAGTTAAACAAAAACTCCAGTTAAAACATTTCTGAGAGTTAAAATAAAGGTTAGTCCTAAAAGAGAATTTATCAATATTTCTAGATAATTCACTTAGAAAAGTGAGGTATTAAGCCCCTTCCAAGGCATTCTAGACAAGTATGATAGCAATTTGGAGCACTTTTCATGTATCCGTTACCTCCACATTGTTGACATGATATATGCTCAACTGATCTTGAAGACATTACTTTCTTTTCTTTTTTTGTCAAAGAAAAACTCACTATATTAAAAAGATAAGAAAAACATCAGAGAATGAAGGCTTTCCTTCAGTCAATTTAAATAATCGCAGATTCTAAAAGATTAAACAACTGAAAAGTTATATTAGTTTCCATTAAAGTTGTTAAGAAATTCTTTCGCTTATCAACTTCCTAATTCGATCTTCCGAACACTCATCAAGGCTCAATACAATAATATCTAGGCCGCTTCCATTTTTGGGGCTCCAAGCTCTATCTGGGGCCTCTTCAAACCAAGTAGAAATTCTTGGTCCAACCATTTGAATTTGTAGAGGTAAGTTTCTTTCTAAAAACCAAATACGTCCCTTTATACGCAAGACTTGAAAGTCTTTGGAAATTTCCAGCAAAAGCTTTTCGCATTCTGATTGAGAAATATTTAGTTCTAGTCGTATAGAGCTGCTAAAAATGCGCACATGTTCATGTTCATGGTCATGGTCATGTTCATGGTCATGGTCATGGTCATGGTCATGGTCATGGTCATGGTCATGGTCATGTTCATGATCATGGTCTTTGCGAAATCCAAGAATTAATGAAGGGTCTATTTCACCATTAGAGATAGAAATAACTGAGCTCCCCGGCCTTACTTCTTTGGAAATATTTTTTTTTAATGATTCAATTGAGTCTGAATCAAGAAGATCTGATCTGCTTAACAAAACCATATCAGCACTAGAAAGTTGGTCTGAGAAGAGATCCTCTATAGGGGTTAAATGATCAAGACTCTCATCTTCTTCTCGTTGCCTTTGAAGAGCTTGGTGATCAAAAACTGGGCTTCCTTGAACTAGGGCCTGACTATCCACCAAAGTAACTACAGCATTTACAAACACCTTTGACCGTATTTGAGGCCATGCAATGGCTTTTAATAATGGCTTGGGTAAAGCAAGGCCACTAGTTTCTATAACAATCCCATCTATACGATCAGCCCAAAGAAGCAACTTTTCAATTGTTGGGAGAAAGTCATCTTGAACAGTGCAGCACAAACACCCATTATTCAACTCAACAAGTCTTCCTTCAACTTCATCCTCAGGACAAAAACCACAACTACGAATCAAATCTCCATCCAGCCCAACACTTCCAAATTCATTGACCATTACAGCTAATCTTTGATTACTCTTTTGCAGAAGATATCTAAGGAGCGTTGTTTTACCTGATCCAAGAAACCCAGTAATAATAGTGACTGGAATACGTTTCAACATAAAATCCTTATTTTTTAAATCAATTTGGTCAACAACCTAGACTATAAGCAGTTTCTACTCCTGTTGAAGGGTTTGTTCCACTTGCCATAGAACAAAGTTGCTTTTGCTGAATACGACTCAATACTGCATCAGTAAAATCGGTCCCGTCAATTAACGCACTGTCAAAACTACTTTCCATTAATAATGAATTAGAGAGGTTTGCATCAGACAAATCAGAAGCTTCAAAATCAGTCGCATAAGCTAGAGCATCTTGGAGATTAGCTCCGTGGAGATCAGCCCCATTTAATTTACTGTTATTAAAAACAGCACCTGTTAAATTTGAGTTACTAAAGTCAATTCCTCTTAGATCAAACTTAACAAATTCATAACCACTCAGGTCTTCGCCATGCATATCCTTACGAATGTTTAAATCATCCTGGTTCCTAATTTCTGGAGGTCTTTTAGCCCCAGCCTCGGGAACAGTAATAAAGACAATCGCAACAAGAAGAAATATTGCGAAAAACGCCTTAAAACGAGATAAAAGAGAAAGACTATTAGCCATAGATTTTTAATTAGAGCAAAAAGCTAGTAATTTATTTATTCACGTTATTGCAAAGAACAGGAAAACGGCTTATGGCGATGACACTACATGTTGTAATTCCACCGCATCCATTAATTGGTCATTGGCTATCGATTCTTAGAATCGATACAACTCCTCCTCCTATCTATGCAACAGCATTAGAGCAATTGGGAAAGTGGCTAACATATGAAACTTTAAGAGATTGGATACCTAATTCAAAGACGAAAATACAAACAGAGCGAGGAATTGTTGAAGGAGTCCTTATAAAGGCAGATATTCCAATACTAGTCATCCCTAATCTCCCAGGCGGATTACAAATGTGGCAAGGAGCTAGGGAGATACTTCCTAATGCAAAATTATGCTTGGGTGGAGTTCCCAAAATTATCGAAGAACATACTGGGATAATTATTTATTTTGATCAAATAGATTCTGGTGAGAATGTTGTACAAATAATCAATAAGCTTAAGGGTCTAAATATTGATTCGAAACGAATAAGATTGATAACAAGCCTGGCTTGCAATGAAGGTTTGAAAAAAATTGGAGAATCTTTTCCAGACCTACGAATATATGCTTCTTGTGTAGACCCAACCCTTACAGAAGAAGGCGATATCATTCCTGGAATAGGAAATCCAACACTTCGACTTAATACAATAATTACTTAATCGCATTAGTATTAAGACAGGCAAAATTTTACTATGGATCCATACCGTGAGTCATCGAGTGGCAGCTTAGGTTCTCTTTTAAGTGGTGCCATTTTAGGGGCAGCTGGACTTGCTTGGTGGCTATTTTCTGAGGCTGAAAGAAGACAACAAACAAGAAAACAAAAGGCAATGCTTTACGCTCCAAGAATTCAAGATGGATCAGAAGCATTTGAGACCTCTTCAACATCTATAGGTGAAAAGAAAAACGAAAAATTAGAAGAGCGAGTTGAAAAATTAAACGCTGCTATTGCAGATGTAAGAAAGCAACTAGAAGACCTAGGAGAAAATGAGTAATTTAAAACTCAATCAAAACGAAGCGACAATTTCTCTCACAACTGAATCATGCTTAGATCTAGTGCCATAACACAAGGAGTCCAAAGAGCACCAAACAGGGCAATGCTAAGGGCAGTTGGTTTTAGTGACGAAGATTTCACTAAACCGATAATTGGAATAGCAAATGGCTATAGCACTATTACACCTTGCAATATTGGATTAAACCAACTGGCTCAAAAGGCTGAAGTCGCAATTAAAAAAGGCGGTGGTATGCCCCAAATGTTTGGAACGATAACAGTTAGTGATGGTATATCTATGGGTACAGAAGGGATGAAGTATTCCTTAGTCTCTAGGGAAGTAATAGCTGACTCAATAGAAACAGCTTGCAATGCACAAAGTATGGATGGTGTACTTGCAATTGGTGGATGCGATAAAAACATGCCAGGTGCAATGATTGCTATGGCAAGAATGAATATACCTTCAATATTTGTTTATGGAGGGACAATAAAACCAGGGAGATTAAACGGGAAAGATTTAACAGTGGTCAGCGCTTTTGAAGCAGTAGGCCAATTAACTAGTGGAAAAATATCAAAAGAAACCTTGATGGAGGTTGAAAAGAATTGCATTCCAGGCGCAGGCAGCTGTGGAGGAATGTTTACAGCCAATACCATGTCTGCGGCCATCGAAGCAATGGGGCTGAGTCTTCCCTATAGCTCAACCATGGCAGCAGAAGACAACGAGAAGTTAATAAGCACAGAGAAAAGTGCTCAGGCTCTTGTCAATGCAATCAAAAAAAATATTAGGCCCCTTGATTTATTAACAAAAGAGGCATTTGAAAATGCCATTAGCGTTGTTATGGCAGTAGGGGGGTCAACCAATGCTGTGTTACATCTTTTAGCCATTGCAGGTTCTGCAGGAATTGGACTATCAATTGATGATTTTGAGAGAATCAGACAAAAGGTTCCTGTCCTTTGTGATTTAAAACCAAGTGGCAAATACGTGACCGTAGATCTACATAAAGCCGGTGGAATACCTCAAGTCATGAAAATACTTCTTAAGGCCGGTTTAATTCATGGACATTGCAAAACAATAGAAGACAAGACTATCAAAGAGCTTCTTGAGGAGATACCTGATACACCACCAACAAATCAAGAAGTAATTCGCCCAATAAGTTCCCCAATATACAAAAAAGGTCATTTAGCAATTCTTAAAGGTAATATTGCTAGCGAAGGTAGTGTTGCAAAAATCAGTGGCATAAAAGAACCAGTACTGACTGGTTCTGCAAAAGTATTTGAAAGCGAAGAAGATTGTCTAGAAGCAATTCTCCAAAAAGAAATCCATGCAGGTGATGTTGTAGTTATTCGGAACGAAGGCCCAGTTGGTGGTCCAGGCATGAGAGAAATGCTTGCACCTACGTCAGCAATCGTTGGGCAAGGTCTTGGTGACAAGGTTGCTCTAATTACAG
Source organism: Prochlorococcus sp. AG-402-G10 (assembly GCA_003279445.1). GTDB lineage: Bacteria > Cyanobacteriota > Cyanobacteriia > PCC-6307 > Cyanobiaceae > Prochlorococcus_E. Next base: position 43,568 of record QCHT01000006.1, on the reverse strand, counting down.
ATGGACGATTTAGTGGGGGAACTTATGGCCTTGTCGTTGGCCATGTCGCTCCCGAAGCGGCTATTGGTGGAAATATTGCCTTAATTGAAAATGGTGACAGCATTACAGTCGACGCTAATCAAAAGCTTGTTCAACTAAATGTTGACGAAAAGGTGATTGCTGAAAGAAGGAAAAGTTGGGTTAAGCCAACAGCCAAATATTCAAAAGGTATTCTTGGAAAATATGCTCGTTTAGTTAGCAGTTCAAGCAAAGGAGCTGTTACCGATCAAGATTAAAAAACAGATCTTACTCTTCTATTAAGAAAATAGATCTAAGTCTTCTAGCCAATGCCTCTAGAGAAGATCCTTCAACAGGAGTTGATGAACGTTTCCCATTTATAGGATCCATCCAAATCGAATGCCCTCCATTCCAAAGAATTGGCCTATTAGGGTAAAAGGGCCAAGCGAGAGTAATACTTAAATCCGAACCACTTTTATAAATTTCTAGTTCAAGGTCATTTCTTGGATAACGTTGACCATCCTCACCCCTACATTCTACTTTTAATGTTAGATCAATAAGCTCGTCCGATGAGTCAGATAGCGAGGGGGCAGAGTTATCTATAACAGAATGCCTCCACGGCATAAAGCAATGATCACATGCCTTCGCAACCTCCATTAAGATATCATTACTAGACTCAAGAATATGCACTTATAGAACGGAGAAGTATAGAAAAGGGGCCTGGTTTGAAGCCTTGATTTAGTTCTCCGTCAGTTCCAAACCTTGAATGAAGTAGTTGAATTTGCGTAATTGAACTAGATTTAAACTTCAGCGGAAATCGAACTGGCTTTGCTCGAATAGTTGGCAAAAAAGCTTCAAAAGGAATTTGAGCAACTGTAGTTCCAAATTTGTTTGTTTCTATTTCTGCTACCCATCGAATTCCTGTTGAGAAGAATTGTGTAAGACGGCTAAAATTCCCCTCACAAGCAATTGCAATTTTCAGCGTTCTACCTTGCCCATCAATATTAATTTGAATCCCACGAAAACTAGTAAAATCTAATGGTGGAGCGAACAAAGACGAACAACAGCTAACAAAACCACCATTCTCTTCAATCAAAGTCCCTTCTAAAGAAAGTCCGGCAGAAGTTAATTTACATATTCCTTCGCTAGAGCCACCCATAATAGTGTCGTTGATCATTCTCCACGTCGAGAAGTCTTTTGAGTCAGCAATTAAGATATTGTCGTTGGACATTTTGTCATCCTATCAAAAAATTATTAGAAGTAAATTGACTGAAAAGCGATTAAAGGAAGTAATAAATAGGTTCATATCAAATTAAAGCAGCAGCAGCTTTGTCAACTAGCAAAACAATTTCCGAATCGGGGTTTACCAACTTTGCTGGTGTTCTCTCATATGATTCATTTGGATCTAACAAACGCTTTAGTGCAGTTTGTTTGCCTTCTCCACTGACCAAGAAAATAACCTTAGAAGCAGAACTAAGAACACTAGCCGTAAGTGTTATACGTTCTTTTGATTTCCCAGTACTAACGGTTGCCAGAGAATTTCTTACATTTAAAGACTGAGTTCCGGGGAACAAAGAGGCAGTGTGTCCGTCCTCACCAAGCCCTAAAAGAATTAAGTCAAAACAAGGTGAATCGGTGTTGAAAATTCTTTTTATTTGTTCAGAAAATTCTCTAGCACTCTCTTGTGGAGTTTTAAATTCAACAGTAGGGGTGGGATAAAAAGACGCCTGGGATCCAGGGCCAGAGGCAAGTAACGTCTGACGAAGCATTAGAGCATTGCTTGACTGGTCATCACAGGGCACCCACCTCTCATCGCCTAACATTATTCCAACTCGATCCCAAGGAAGTATTTCTTCTCTTAAGAGCTCATAAGTCTTGCGAGGAGTTGAGCCTCCTGAAAGAGCCATCTGGAAGTTATCTTTGTGCCTTAAACCAAATTTGATTTGATCACTAATTAATTGAGAAGCCAAGCAAGCTAAATGCTCTTCATCTTCAACTTTTTGTATATCAAAAGTAGCCATTTTTAATTAATCCAATCAGTATGAAAATTCCCTGTTTTATCGATACGTTCATACGTATGAGACCCAAAGCAATCGCGCATCGCCTGAACTAAATTTTGAGGCAAACGTGAGGTGCTATAGCTATTTATATAATCAAGCGTACTACTAAAGCATGGGACAGGTATACCTTCTTGATTAGCAACAGAAACGACTCTCGTCAACCCAGGTAATCTACGAGTCACCTGGCTAGCGAACCAAGGGTCTATTAATAGGTTTGGCAATTGTGAGTCAAGATTGTAAGCATCCTGTATTCTTTTCAAAAGAGTTGAGCGAATAATACAACCGCCCTTCCAAATCTGTGCGATAGATGGCATATGAAGGTTGTAGTTATATTCATCAGATGCCAACTTCAGAATCTCCATACCCTGGGCATAGCTAGCAATGGTAGACAATATGACAGCATCCATAATGGGTGCCATGCCATCTGAGATGGAGCCTAAATTAGAATTGCTGAAGGATTTAGAACCTAAAATGATTTCTGCCTTTACTCTCTGAGATTTCATGGAACTCATAACTCGAGCATTAAGAGAAGCGTAAATAGTTGGGACAGATGCTCCTAATTGCAATGCACTAATTACTGTCCATAAACCTGTACCTTTTTGCCCCGCTTTATCCATTATTTTTTCGACTAAATCAGAACCATCTTCTGGATCTTTAGTCCTTAAACAAATTTCTGTTATCTCAACAAGATAAGAAGAAAGCTCTTCACTAGAATTCCAAAATTTAAAAACATCAGCAATACCTTCGCAATTCATTCCACATAATCTTTTCATGAGGTCATAACCTTCAGCAAGTATTTGCTCAAGTCCATATTCAATGCCGTTATGCACTGTCTTGACAAAGTGTCCAGAGCCTCCTGGACCTATGTATGTAACGCAAGGACCATCTTCAACTTGGGCTGCCATTTTTGTTAGCAAGCTTTCAATAGCGTCATAAGAAGCCTTTGTTCCTCCAGGCATCATACTTGGGCCTTCCAGAGCTCCTTTTGATCCACCTGAAACACCCATTCCTATATAACCAAAGCTTTTACTTTCCAATTCCCGAACTCTCCTTTCAGTGTCCGAGAATAAAGAATTTCCACCATCAATCAACAAATCGCCCTCTTCCAAAAAAGGGGAAATCTGCTGAATAACAGCATCAGTAGCAGGACCAGCTTTTACCATCATCAAGATTCGCCTAGGTCTCTCTAACTTATTAACAAAGTCTTTAAGATCAACTGCTCCAGATATTGCCTTAAAAGCCCCTCTGCCATTCAGAAAAGCTTCCGTCTTTGAATAAGTACGATTAAAAACAACACTAGAGAAACCATTTCTCTCGGCGTTAAGGACGAGATTCTCTCCCATTACACCAAGACCGACTAAGCCAAAATGTGCCTTGGACATATGAAAGTCATTTATCAACTTTGACAAGTGTGACGAACGCAAGAAAAATATGCTGCCATTTCACTTTGAATGTCAGGAATGAACCATTCTTATCATCAGGAAATATCTTGGGAAACAATTCTATATTTATCTCATCGCAAGATTATTCTAATTATTTAAATAATGGTTCCATCAGAAATACTGGCATTTTTTACAATAACAACAATCCCATTACGAATATAAAAGCCTTGATCAGAGCGGTCTGCTTCCTCAACATTATCCTTATTAATGATCGTCACATTTTCTCCAATCCGAGTATTTTTATCCAAGATTGCTCTTTTAACAGTAGTTCCTTTACCAACGCCTAAGGGTATTCCCCCACCATTTCTTAAAGCAAGTCTTTCTTCTCCGGATTCATAGAAATCAGAGCCCATAACAAGTGAATCTTGTAAAACCACATCACTCTCAATTCTGCTTCGAACACCTAAAACACAATGATGTATGCTACATGATTTAAGAATAGAGCCTTCTCCAACAATAGAATCTGTAATTTGAGCATCAACTAATTTGGATGGTGGTAAATATCTTGCACGAGTATAAATAGGGAATTTTTCATCATAAAAACTAAAAGGAGGTTTAGGTTGCTGGGTCAGGGCCAAGTTTGATTCATAAAATGCTCCAATAGTTCCAATATCCTCCCAATAATCATCGAAAACATAACTTTTAAGTGAATCACCTCTATTTAAGGCTTCAGGGATCACTTCCTTGCCAAAGTCTTTATGGTCCGGATGCTTATTAAGTAGATCGAATAATGTTGCACGGCTAAACACATAAATGCCCATTGAAGCGAGATAAGGGCGTTGGCTAGCAGACTCTTTAGAAAGTCCAAAGCGAGAAGTATCAACTGCCATTGCCTTAAGTGAATCGCCTGATGGCTTCTCTCTAAACTCCTTAATATTTCCATTTTCATCAGTGCGCATCAATCCAAACCCTTCTGCTTGATCTCCATCAACTGGCAAAGCAGCAACTGTTAAGTCAGCTCCTGTCTCTCTGTGATGATTAACGAATAGACTGTAATCCATTCGATAAAGTTGATCTCCAGACAAGATCAAATACTCATCTACATCCCATTCCTGAAATAACCACTGATATTTTCTTACTGCATCTGCCGTACCTTCAAACCATGAAGGACTTTCTGGTGTTTGTTGAGCCGCTAAGACTTCTACAAAACCTTGAGCAAAAGGAGAACTTAAATTATAAGTCTGGGCTAAATGTCTATTCAATGAAGCACTATTGAACTGCGTCAAAACGTACATCTTGGTAATGTTCGAATTAATGCAATTACTTATAGGAATATCAATTAAACGATATTTGCCTGCCAAAGGAACGGCAGGCTTAGCCCTCATTTTAGTTAAAGGATAAAGACGTGAACCTTTACCGCCACCAAGAATAATGGCTAAGACTCTCTTCATGCCAAACCTAAAAAAAGATTTTGCAAACCTACTTGAATATGGTCCCAAAAACTAATTAAATAGACAGTTAAAGCAGGGTTCCATAAGGTCACAATGAAAATGATCAAGAATTTTAAGGATCATTATCTGAAACACCTAGGTTAAAAAGGGATTCAACAAGCTTTATTGCTGCTTTGCGCTGAGTACTTGGCTGTGGAGCTCTCAGGTTTGTTACAGGAGTATGAAGAATCTTATTTATTATCCCTTTGCTTAAAGCTTCAACAACTTTCCTTTCTCTGGCTGAAAAATCAGGTCCCATTCGACTTAAAGCCTTTTGTAACTCTTCTTTTCTTATGGCTTCTAAACCAGAGCGCAAACGATTGATTATCGGAACAGCCTCTAGGCTTGCCCACCATTCTAAAAATGAGTTTGCCTCTTCATTAATTAGAGTTTCTGCCTCAAGAGCCATCTTCTGACGTGCATCCTGGTTTCTTGCAACGACCTCTTGCAAATCATCTACATCATGAGCTTCAAAACCATTTACATCAGAAACATCTGCTGAGATATTCCTCGGTACACCAATATCAATCAAACGTAAAATTGTTTTTCTTTCAAAATTCCTTAATCTCTCTGCCGTAATAATTGGGGAATCTGAAGCAGTACTAGTAAAAAGCAAAGTTGAGCATTTAAGGCAATCATCTAAACCATCTAAAAGGCCACATTTAATCTCCAAACCAGGGAAGTCTGAAGCAAGAGATTCTGCCCTTTTTAAAGTTCGATTTAAAAGTGTCAATCTGGAACATCCTTTTGAGTGCAAATGCTGTAAAAGCAAACGACTCATTCTGCCAGCACCAATAACTGCAACCTCCTCTGATTCAAGACTTATCAATTGATCTTTTCCTAAAGATTGACCAAGCTTTAATTGAGCAAGTTCAACAGCTGCTGAACTAATTGAGACAGCACCTGTACCTAAATTTGTCTCTGAACGTACCCTTTTACCTGTGCTAACTGCCTGAGTTAGTAAGCGATTAAATATTGGACCAAGAGATTGATTTTCTTGTCCAAGCCGAACCATTTTTTTTACTTGAGAAAGTATTTGTCCTTCACCTAAGACCAAACTATCTAGACCACCTGAAACTCTCATCAAATGATTAACTGCTTCAGCTTGATTAAAACTAAACAAATGAGGATACAAGTCTTCTTTATTTAAACCAGAATGATTAAGTAGGAATTCCTTAATTGCAAAAAGACCTAATTCCTGATCTTTCACCAGAGCATATATCTCAAGCCTATTACAAGTACTAAGAATAGATACCTCTATTACTTGTTCATTTTCCTTTAATGAATCAAAAGAATCTTTAATATTATCATCAGAAATACTTAGTTTTTCTCGGACTTCAACAGGTGCTGTCCGATGACTAAGACCGACAACAGCAATGTTCATAGGTAAATTTTGTAAATAACAATTTAAGGGTTTCCTAAGTTAAAGCAATGCTTTTTGCACCGTCTTTGATGTGAACAGTATTGGTGAAGCGAGCAGTATTATCAAGGGTACTAATTACAAGACTACTAGTACGTGTACAGTCCTTCTCAAACTTAACTCCGTTAAATAAAAGCCCATCAGTAATTCCACTACCAGCAAATACAACGTTATCACCTGATGCCAATTCATCTGCCTCATAAATTTTATCTCCATCTGTAATTCCCATCTCATTAAGTCGAGCAATGTTTCCTTCTTTTGTATAGTCAGCCCACTCTTCCGTCATAGCAATTGCTGGGTCGTAAACTAACTGGCCTTGAAAATGCCCGCCAAGTGCTCTCATTGCTGCTGCAGAAATAACACCTTCAGGTGCTGCACCAATGCCCATTAAACAATGTGTCCCTGTACCTGCAAAACCACAAGCTATTGCAGCTTGAACATCACCATCAGAGATAGGTTGAACTCTGGCTCCTGTAGAACGAATTTCAGCAATCAAGTCTTTATGACGAGCTCTATCCATAACTACAATAGTTAAATCATTTACCGCAATTCCAAGACAGTCACTAAGAATATTTATATTCTCCGTAGCAGTTTTGCGAATATCGACTTTTCCCTTAGCAGCAGGTGGTGCTGCAAGTTTCTTCATATAAAAATCTGGCGCATTAAACAATCCACCACGATCTGAGGCAGCCAAGACAGCCATAGAACCACGTTGATTGTTAGCACATAGGTTAGTTCCTTCACATGGATCAACTGCAAAATCAACCCCAGGGCCTGAACCACTCCCTACTTCTTCTCCGATATAGAGCATCGGGGCCTCATCTCTTTCTCCCTCTCCAATAACAATCCGACCCTGCATCTGAATTTTCCCCATTCTTTTACGCATAGCCTCTACTGCAGCAGCATCGGCTTCATCTTTCTTACCTAGGCCAGTTAGTTCGGCAGAAGCTATAGCTGCCTGTTCGACAACTTCGAGAATTTCCTGAATGAGAGTACGATCCACTTTAAACGTTTGATAAATTGAGGGCTAAGCAAATGAACCCATAATGGGATGACTATAAATGATCGAAGAAACTCTCTGATCAAAAATATGCCTATTTTTGTCTGCTGAATTTATAAGTTTATCAGTGGAAGGACTTTTCCTTTAATGAACCGCTATTCAATAGAATCAAAAAGTAATTTTTTAAATATCGATGAGCTCTAAATCACTTGTCATAGCTCCTTCGATCCTTTCTGCAGATTTTGCAAGATTAGGGGAAGAAGTTGAAGCAATCGACAAAGCTGGTGCTGACTGGATTCATGTCGATGTTATGGATGGACGATTTGTTCCTAATATCACAATAGGTCCTTTAATTGTTGAAGCACTTAGGCCTGTAACTCAAAAGCCATTAGATGTTCATTTGATGATCGTAGAGCCTGAAAAGTATGTTGGGGATTTCGCGAAAGCAGGAGCAGACCATATTTACGTACAAGTAGAAGCTTGCCCACATCTCCATAGGAACCTAGCTCAAATAAAAGATTTAGGTAAGAAAGCTGGCGCTGTTCTAAATCCCAGTACACCACTTGATACTCTTGAATATTGCTTGGATTTATGCGATCTGGTTTTAATAATGAGTGTGAATCCTGGCTTTGGAGGACAAAGCTTCATTGAAAATCAAGTTGATAAGATTCGTGACCTTCGTCGACTTTGCGATGAGAGAGGTCTTGACCCCTGGATAGAAGTTGACGGGGGAATCAAAGAAAGCAATGCCTGGAAAGTAATAGAAGCTGGAGCAAATGCAATAGTTAGCGGTTCAGGTGTATTCAATCAGCCAAATTATGCTAATGCAATTAGAGGGATAAGAAATAGCAAAAGACCATAAATAAATTCTCTAATCTTACAAAAACCATCCGTAACTATGGAGTCCTATACCAAGAAGATTTACACCTATATAACAAACTAATATTACAAATAGGCCTACTATTGCAATAAAAGCAGGTCTTCTTCCTTGCCATCCGCGACTTAATCTTGTGTGTAAATAAGCCGCATAAATAAGCCAAGAGATAAAAGCCCAAGTTTCCTTTGGGTCCCAACTCCACCAACTTCCCCAGGCTTCATTAGCCCAAACAGCCCCACTAATTAAACCAAAGGTTAATAATAAAAATCCAAAAGAGATTGTCCGGTAACTTAAATTATCAATTACCTCTGGAGAGGAGAACTCAACAGGAGTTAATTCTTCAATTTGTACCATCAGGTTGCTCTTATAATCTCTCTCTCGAAAGTCACCTACGCCCATAGAACTGCCTCGAAGCTGAAGTTCTTTTCCTTTACTAGAAATTAATACCGCAACTGACAATAATGAACCCAAAATCAAAGCAGCATAACTACACATAATTACACTGACATGCATTACTAACCAACTAGATCTAAGGGCTGGGACTAAAGGTGACGCAACCTTAAGTTCTTCTGGGAGAGCAAAGCTAGCAAAAGCAATAGAAAGCAACGATATCGGGGTAAGAATAGCTTGAACAAAGGCTGAAGGTATTACCCTTTCAATCAAAAGTTGGGTTAGAGTAAATCCCCATGTCAGAAAGCACAAAGATTCGTAAAGGTTACTTATAGGGAAATGGCCAGATTGCCACCAACGGAGTAACAATTGTGAGGCCAATACAAGGTTTGCTAATGAAATAATAAAGCGAGAGATAGGAGAGCTTGCTTGGCTACTAATGTTCCAAAATGTAATTGGAAGAGATAAAAGAATTAAGAAGAAGGAGACCAGACCAAGGCCTATTACTGGATCTGATAGATAAGCTTCAAAGTTAATCATTTTAATAAAATTAGAATAGATTTTTCAATAATCTGAGGAATTAATTGTCAGCATTATTTAATAAATAAATACCCCCAGAGAGTGAACCAATGACAGGAAACCATGTAGCAAAAACAGGGCTAATAGAACCTGATATACCGAGTGAACTAAAAACAAAGCTAACTATATAATAAATAATAATGAGCAAAATGCTTAAGACAAAGCCTTTACTTTGATTTGACCTAGTATTAGGAGTACATGCAAGGGTACTCCCTATCAAGCTAAAGACAAGGCAAGCAATTGGCAAAGTGAACTTCTCCTGAATACTCACTTTCATTCTTCTCTCTTGCTTTATATTTCCAGATAGTTTATAAAGTTCCTTAGCCCTATAAGCATCTGAAAGTTTCATATAACGTGGATTTTTAGGAAGATCTGATATCTTCTTTAATCCAGAATCTAATGGGTAAGTATAATCTTCGAAGGTAATTGTAGTAGAGCCACCATCAGGTGAGATTGTTAATATCTCGCCATTAGAAAACTCCCAGCTTGAATCTATTTCATTCCACAATGCATTCTTAGCGACAAGCATTTGTTTATATCCAAAACGAGAAAAATCCAAAACTGTAACATCAACCATTTTCTTATTCTGAAATTTCTTTGCATAGAAAAGGTGTGTCACACCATCTAATTCTTTATTGGAGTAAGGATCACTTATCTTACCAATACGAGAGTAAATTATATCTTCTATATAGTCAGAATGCATTGATACACCAAGACCTTTCCTTAAAACTGCTTCAGCATTTTTATTTGCAGATGGAACTATTAAATCATTGAATATAAATGTAATAGATGTCATCAAAAGACCAAGGATCAATGAGGATATTATTATTCTCTTCGTAGAAATTCCAAGACTTTTTAGAGCCTTTACTTCACTATTAGACGACAGCCTACTAAAAGTTAGCAATGTTGCCATCAGTATTGCCATCGGAAAAGAAAGGACTAGAAAGCTAGGCAGCTTGAGAAAAAATACATGCAACGCAAATTTCAAAGAGAGTCCAGACTCAACTATTTTTCGAACCAAGTCAAACATTACTCCCACTGAAAGAGAGACTACTGTGAGAGCAGAAACTGCAAAGAGAAAGGTAGGTAATAGCTCTTGAAAAAGCCATCTGTCAAGAATTGGAATCGATCTCCATTTAGAAATAATAAAATTTGAAAACCTTTTCAATAATGGATAATTAAAGATATTTTTGTAGCGGAGAAAGACAGTCAAAGTTGAAATTCCTCTCCTAGGTAATGTGTTTTAACTAAAGGGTTATTAGAAATCTGAGCAGAAGTACCTGAAGCAAGAATTTTTCCATTGCTAAGAATATATGAACGGTCTGTGATTGCAAGCGTTTCACGAACATTATGGTCAGTAATTAAGACACCCATTCCATTCATACGCAATTTTTGTATCAGATTTTGAAGGTCAATAACTGCCTTAGGATCTACTCCAGCAAATGGCTCATCTAACAAGAAGTACTTAGGTCCTTTGCGTCCTAAAGCCAACGCTCTTGCAATTTCACAACGACGCCTTTCTCCACCAGAAAGCTTATAACCGACTCTGTTTAGAAAGGAATTTAAATTGAACTCATTAATTAACTTCTCACGCCTAATTCTTCTATGTGCAGGGTTTGAGAAAGCCTGAGAAAGCGCAATATCTAGATTTTCAGCAACCGTAAGACTTCTAAAGACACTAGCTTCTTGGGGAAGATATCCAATACCCAGCCTAGCCCGATAAGTCATAGATAAATCTGTCACAAGGCGATCATCAAGAACGACTCGACCTGAGTCAGGCGACAATTGACCAATTGCGAGATTAAAAGTTGTTGTCTTTCCTGCACCATTGGGGCCAAGAAGTCCTACCACTTCTCCAGGATTAACTTCAAGGCTAATCAGATCAACAAGATTTCTACCTTGAATTGATAATGAGACTTGATCAAGGATAAGACTCATAACGGGGAAGAGGATGAATTAATATTTTTGATGGTATATATTTTGATCATAAGTTTTCATCTAATGAAGCAGCCTCATAAAAAAGACAAAAAGTCAGAACTCATTGCTTTTATTATAACTAGTTGATAGCAATTTAATTCTAAAGAAATCACTTCTCAAGGTTTATAAACAGGATATATCAAATACTCTAAGGTATTAATAAAAAACTTTTAACTATAAACCATTTAATGAATTAACAAGTTCTTGAGTTGATCGATCTTCTTTTGAGAACAGGAGGGGAAGTGCCAACCAAGTCACCACCACCTTGCAAAATTAGTAGTCTTTTTTTTAGGATACTAATAAATTCTTTAAGATCCAAACCTAAATCTGGTACTTTCTTATTACTAAGCCTTCCCAATCCTTCTCCATATAAAATAGTAGCTCCTACATAATTAGCATTTGAAAGATGAACTTGAGCAACAGCTATCTGTAAAATGGCTTGAATAGTTATTCGTTCCATACCATCTGTTTTATGCCAAATAGCTTCTAATGCATCATGTGCAACATACCATTCCTGATTATTAAATAACTCTATTGCCTTATGAAATAAAATATCATCCTCAGCAAAAGGAATAAAATCTTTCATTAGATTCTAACGCTTAATGTTCTTTTTAATAGAAATTTTTCTAAGCCTAATTGACTCAGGTGTTACTTCAAGCATTTCCCCAGGTCCAATATATTCTAGGGCTCGTTCTAAGGTAATATCTATAGGAGACTGCAAGCTATCAAGTTCTTCTGCACCCGCTGACCTCATATTAGTTAGTTGTTTTGATTTGCATATATTAATTTCCAAGTCTTGTTGGCGATTATGCTCACCAATGATCATTCCTTTATATACTTTTGTTCCTGGATTAATAAAAAACTGACCTCTATCTTCTGCATTCTTTAAGGAATAAAAAGTTGATACACCTTCTTCAAAAGATATCAGGACACCATTTCTCCTAGACTCAAATTCTCCTAGCATAGGCCTATATTCAAAAAATGAATGGCTCATAATACCTTCTCCTCTTGTCGCTCGAATGAATTCACCCCGGAAACCTATTAAACCTCTAGATGGAATCAAGAACTCCAGCTGAGTTCTTCCATCATTTGTATTAATCATATTTTGCATCTCACTTTTTCTAGTTCCTAGTTTCTCAATACATGTTCCTACTGATTCATCTGGAACATCAAGTACTAATGTTTCTACTGGTTCACAGTTAATGTCATCAATAGTCCTAAAAATAACTTGAGGTTGAGAAACCTGGAATTCATAGCCCTCTCTCCTCATTGTTTCAATCAAGATCCCTAAATGTAGTTCTCCTCTTCCGCAAACAGCAAATCTATCTGGCGAGTCAGTTTCATCTACACGAAGAGCAACATTAGTAAGAAGTTCTTTAAATAATCTTTCTCTTAATTGTCTACTTGTTACAAATTTTCCTTCTTTTCCTGCAAAAGGTGAATCATTTACAACAAAGGTCATTTGCAGAGTAGGTTCATCAACTTTAATCAAAGGGAGCGCATGAGGCTCATCAGGACAAGCTATTGTCTCACCAATATTTACATCCGCAAATCCAGAAATAGCTACTATATTCCCTGCATATGCTTCGTCTATCTCAATCCTCTTTAATCCTTCAAAACCCATTAAATTACTAATCCTTCCTTGTTTTAATTTTCCATTCTCTTTAATAAGTGAAGCTCTTTGACCACTTCTAATTACACCATTATGTACCCTCCCTATGATAATTCTTCCAAGGAAATCTGAATAATCTAAAGAAGTAATTTGCAGTTGTAATGGTTTGTTCTGGTCTCCAATAGGTGGCGGGACATGCCGAATAATTGCATCAAAAAGGGGCTTCATATTTTCACTCTTTGTTGCCATATCAGGTTTTGCGTAACCCCCTATTCCACTTCCAAACAAATAAGGGAAATCACATTGATCATCATCAGCACCAAGCTCAAGGAAAAGATCTAAAACCTTATCAACAGCAGTTTCAGGATCAACCCTTGCTCTATCAATCTTATTTACAAACACAATTGGTCTCAGTCCCTGTTCAAGCGCCTTTTTAAGAACAAAACGTGTTTGGGGCATAGGCCCTTCATTCGCATCAACTATCAACAAACATCCATCTACCATTCCCAGAACTCTTTCAACTTCTCCACCAAAGTCCGCGTGGCCAGGTGTATCAACAATATTTATTCTCGTTTCGTTGTAAATCACAGCAGTATTCTTTGAAAGTATTGTTATTCCTCGCTCACGTTCTAAATCATTGGAATCCATGACACATGTTGGGACTGCCTCGTTATCCCTAAATATTCCTGATTGACTCAAGAGAGCATCTACAAGCGTTGTTTTTCCATGGTCAACATGAGCAACGATTGCGATATTCCGAAGAGCTTGTTGATTAGAAATCATTTAAAAAACCGGCTCTAAAAACAAGAGCTTTGTTAAGCATAGACATTGAAGGATATCCCAATATGAGCAACTTAATAAAGAAAAGACTACTTACTTTTAGAGTCTCTTTCTAAACGCAGCCTCTTGTTAGCAGGTTCAAACTTCCTTAAAGCATCTACTGTTCCTTCAAAACGCCAATGCCAAGGCTCATAGCTTACCCCTTGAGAATTTCCCTTTGGAAATGAAAGAACGAAGTGAAATTTTGCAGCATTTCTTTTAAGCCATTTAAACGCAGGTGTTTCTTCAAAAGTAACTTCAAAATCTGTTTCTCGCATAGTTGCATCCCCTAAATCGATAGCATATCCAGTGCTGTGTTCTGAATGTCCAGGGGGTGCAGAAACCTTCGCTCGTTCTATTGCAATTTGATTTCGAAGTGATTTGTTTTTATAAAAAATTTCTTCCTGAAGTTTTATTGAACGAAAACCACTTAAGAAAACAAGGCTAATCCCGTCATAGGCGGCAGCGGCTCTCATATCTCTTAAGGCTATATAGGTATCTCGATTGAGTCTTAAACCAGGGTAAACTTCGACCAATTCACTATTTGAGGCTTCAGGATACGGAAAATGTCCCAATAAAAGGCCATCCGCTGAGATCAATGAATTAAGTCGCCTTTGGCGAGAAGCAGTTGAAAATCTTTCAATTGAATTTGAAGAAATAGTAATAAAAAGTGAAATTAAGGTTAAGAAAATTGATCCCAATAAGAGATACCTGAACTTTGATGTCAAAGCTCCTCTAACAGGTTTAAACCTTCTTGCGAGCGGGATCTCGCCATTATTATTAGATCCAGAGCGTTGTGCTCTACTCACAAAATAAAAACCAGAACTTATTTCGATCGTAACGGTCTTAGCTAACTAGTTCATACAGTAAATCTTATTGATGTAGGTTTTAAAATAAGACTATTAAAATTTGATCAAAAGATGTTGCGTGTAGCAGTAATCGGAGGAGGCCCAAGTGGTTCCTGTGCAGCTGAAGTCCTTGCAAAAGCAGGGATCAAAACCTGGCTTTTTGAAAGGAAGCTTGACAATGCAAAGCCTTGCGGGGGAGCAATCCCATTATGCATGGTCTCTGAGTTTGATCTCCCTGACTCAATTATTGATAGAAAAGTTAGGAACATGCGAATGATTTCACCTTCAAACAGAGAGGTAGATATCAGTCTAGATGAAGTTTATGGCAAAACTGAAGACGAATATATAGGAATGTGTAGAAGAGAAGTAATGGATGCCTTCATGAGAGATAGAGCGGCTGATTTAGGAACAACTTTAGTTAACGGGCTTGTAACTAAGATTGATACAGGCTCTAATAGGCAAGGACCCTATAAACTTAGTTATTCTGATTATTCAAGCGGCGAATCAAAAGGAGAAGCTAAAACATTAGAAGTAGACCTAATTATTGGTGCAGATGGGGCTAATAGTCGAGTAGCAAAAGCAATGGATGCGGGTGATTACAACGTTGCAATAGCTTTTCAAGAAAGGATAAAGCTTCCTGAAAAAGAAATGGGCTATTACCAAAACTTAGCTGAAATGTATGTAGGGACAGATGTCTCTCCTGATTTTTATGGGTGGGTATTCCCTAAATATGATCATGTAGCTGTAGGGACAGGAACAATGCAAAAGAATCAGTCTCTTATAAAAGATCTTCAAGAAGGGGTAAGGGAACGCGCCAAGAAGCGACTTGTTAATGGAGAAGTTATAAAGGTAGAAGCTCACCCCATACCAGAACATCCTAGGCCTAGACGCGTTGTAGGTAGAATGGCATTGGTTGGTGATGCTGCAGGGTATGTAACAAAGAGCTCAGGTGAAGGTATTTATTTCGCAGCAAAAAGTGGACGAATGTGTGCTGAAGAGATCGTAATAGCAAGTCAAAACGGAGCAAAAATTCCAACAGAAGGAGATCTTAAAAAGTACATAAAGAAATGGGATAAAAAATATGGTGCAACATACAAAGTTCTTGAAATTCTTCAGAGCATATTCTATTCAAATGACGGCGCACGTGAAGCATTTGTAGAAATGTGCGATGACCTTGACGTCCAACGTCTAACATTTGATAGCTATCTATATAAAACAGTTGTTGCTATGAAGCCATTGCAACAACTAAAGCTTACATTTATGACACTAGGTTCTGTTCTAAGGGGGAGAGCACTTGCACCCAAAACCTATAAGCCTGTGCCTAGTGCTGTTAGAGAAGAAGAAGAAGTAAATAAAATGCTTGCTATAAGTACCATTAAAGGTGGAATTAAGGTTGGAGCTAAAAAAGCAAAATCATAAGGTTAAGACTATTCGACTTTATTAATTGACCAAGAGATTAAAATCTGCAAGAAGCTTGGACTGGTTTGTTAGCACAGACAGTAGGTTAAGCCTATTTTTGCGAATTATTTCATTATCAGTCATAACCATAACGCTTTCATCACCATCAAAAAATTTAGATAGTGCATCTGCTCCATCAACAAGGCCCTCAACAAGCTTTCTATAACGATCAGAAGAGTCACTTTTGGCTATTGGTTCAAGTAAGTTGACGACTTCAAGCATTCTTCTCTCACTTTCCTTTTCGAATAATTCTGGATCGACAACCTCTAAAGCACTAAGTATCTGAGGAGATAAATCATTCTTTTCTGCCAAGCTTGATGCTCTATTAACTACGGAATGAATAGCCGGAAGTCTCTTGCTTATACGCAACTCAGCTAACAACGACGCTCTTATTAAAATATCATTAGGATCTGACAAGAGACGTCTCGTACATATTGACTCTCCAGAAACAGCTTGAACGATATCTATGTCAAAGTCTGTTTCTTCAAGTAGAGTAGTAATTCTTTGGTGGAAGAAACTCATTACATCACTAAGAAGTAATTCAGGCTTAATCTTTAAGGAGTCAAAAGTTTCAGTCCAATGATCAATAGAAATAGACAACAATCCAAAAAGATTAATTTTCCATTCCTGATCCCAAATAATCTGTAGAACACCGTTAGCAGCTCTTCGCAAAGCATAAGGATCTGAAGAGCCACTTGGTCTTTCACCTTTAGAGAAGATACTTAACAAGAGCTCCAACTTATCTAGCAGCGCAAGAGCTGACCCTGCAGCTGATTTCGGCAAATCACCCCCATGTCCACGAGGTAAGTATTGCTCCAAAACTGCAAGAGAAACTTCTCTTGATTCCCCTTCAGCAAGAAGGTATTTTGCTCCAATTATTCCTTGAAGTTCTGGAAATTCTCCAACCATTTGACTAACAAGATCATGCTTACAGAAGTAAGCAGCTTTTTTCAAAACCTGGGAATCAAATTCTGAAGAATCTACAAACAAGTACTCTGCAAAGTTTTCAGCAAGCCATTCAATTCGATTTACTCTCTCAAGCAATGTTCCTAGACCATCAGCAAAAGTTACCTTGCTCAGTTTTTCCCTTCTTTTTGAACTTTTAACAGCTAGGTCGACATTTATAAAAAATTCAGCATCTGAAAATCTAGCCCTTAGTACTTTCTCATTGCCCTCTCTGATCAAATCATTTGCTTCAGATAATCCATTGCTTATACAAATAAAACGAGGCAAAAGGATATTATTGGCATCTAATGAAAGGGGGTCTATAGATACATCATCTAAAAAAAGTGGAATATATCTTTGATGAACTTGCATAACTGTGCTCAAAACTTCAGCCGGAAGGTCTAAAAAAGATTTCTGGAATTCCCCGATAAACAAGGTAGGGAATTCTACCAAATCAGTTAATTCGTTTAACAAATTGTTTGACAAATCAGCCTTACAATTTAATGTTGCTGATGCTTTAGTTACTAAATTCTTAATTAAAGAAAGTCTCTCATTACGATTAACAATTACCCCTGTACTGCGCATGGTCTCAACGTATAAATCAGGAGAATCAACGGGAACCTCTTTTCTAAAAAGTCGATGACCTCTACTAAAACGGGAAGAGATGATAGGTGGATCTGCTTGAGAAAGTTCCAAGTTAAGATTCTTCTCATCTAAAAGTGCAAGGATCCATCTAACAGGGCGAGAGAATCTTACCTCCCCTTCTCCCCAACGCATAAATCGTCTACCTTGAATACTATTAATCCATTTAGGAATCAATGCCAATATCAAATCTTCAGCTGATTCCCCTTTAACAAAATTACTTCCAAAGACGAATTCTCCCTTTGAGGTATTTCTTATTTCCAAAGCCTCTAAAGAAAGACCATATCGTTTAGCAAATCCTTTGGCAGCTTGAGTTGGATTGCCATTCTCAAATGCTTTTGACGCGGGAGGGCCTTTTCTTTCTTCAACAAAATCATCTGATGATTCAGCTAATGAATTAACAATCACAAATATGCGCCTTGGCGTACTTGAGCAAGAAATGTCAGCAAAATTAAGTCGGAAATCCTTTAGGTCATTTCTCACTAATTGCTCCAACTGAGAAATAACTAATCGGGCAAAATCTGCAGGGAGTTCCTCAGTGCCAATCTCAAGTAAGAAGTTAGACACAAAAATAAAAGATGTTCCTTAATACTGTATTGAACATACAATTAAAAAGTATGATTGGTTTAGATAAGGTGGTCAAAAAGAACTAATTCGTGAAAACAGAAGGAACAAAACCTAATAATATTGAGGAAAAAGCTCTTTTCCCTTGCATTGCCAATGGACAGGATCGCTCTAAATTTGAACAATTTAAAGCTGATAGCAATTTTCTAGCAGATCCTCTTGGATCAGAATTAAAAAATACATCAAACAATTTCTCCAACGATGCTGTACAACTTCTTAAGTTCCACGGGAGTTATCAGCAAGACAACAGAGATAATCGTAAGAAAGGTTCTGACAAAGACTGGCAAATGATGCTACGTCTTCGTAGTCCTGCAGGTTATATACCAGCCTCTTTATTCATAGCTTTAGATGACTTATCAAATCGGCTTGGAAACAAAACACTAAGAGCTACAACAAGGCAAGCATTTCAAATGCATGGCATTAGAAAAGAAAATCTAAAAGAAGTAATAAACAAAATCGTAACCTCCATGGGATCAACACTTGCTGCTTGTGGGGATATCAATAGAAATGTAATGGCGCCTGCTGCACCTTACGAAAAAGGTGGTTACCCAGCCGCAAGAGCATTAGCCTATGATATTGCAGATTTGCTTACTCCTGTTGCTGCCGAAAATACATATCTAGAGCTCTGGGCAGATGGAAATTTGTCTTATAAGATTTCTTATTCAAAGAAAGTTCAAAAAATTAGAAAATCACAACGTTCGAAAGGTATTTTTAGTGATTATTCCAAAGAGCCACTTTATGGGCCAACATACTTGCCTAGGAAATTCAAGTGCGCAGTCACTGTCCCTGGAGACAATTCTGTTGATCTTCTAACTCATGATATTGGTCTAGTAGTTTTTACAAAACAAAATGGGGCTCTAAAAGGTTGTAATGTCTATGTAGGAGGAGGCATGGGAAGAATGCATAATAGTGATACTACCTTCGCTAGAGCTGCTGACCTCCTGGGTTACGTACAACAGGAACATATTTTAGACTTAGTTCAATCAATACTCGCTCTCCAAAGAGATTACGGAAATAGGAAGCTAAGAAAAAATGCTCGCATGAAATATTTAATTCACACAAAAGGCATTCAATGGTTCAAAAAAACACTTACCTCAAAATACTTCAAGGAGAAAATTTCCTCTCCCTATCCAGAGCCACCTACAAAGCTTAAGGATTACCTAGGTTGGAATAAACAATCACCGGGGCTATGGTTTATTGGTATACCTCTTATGTCAGGTCGGCTTTCAGGAGAAACTAAGGCGAAAATCAGATCACTCGTTGAAAAATTCAAGCTTGAAATAAGATTGACACCCAATCAAGATCTCTTGCTTTGCAATATAGGGAATTACCAACGCTCCTCAGTTAAAAAGGAACTTCTGGAGATTGGCATAAGCAAGCCAGCACCACCTAACAGTGTCAGTAGACATGCTATAGCTTGCCCAGCCTTGCCATTATGTGGGCTCGCAATTACTGAAGCTGAAAGATTTCTACCTGCAATAATTAAGCGAATAGAGAATCAACTAAAACTACTCGGCATAGAAAAATCGATTCTACTAAGAATGACAGGTTGTCCTAACGGCTGCGCAAGGCCATACATGGCAGAACTAGCCTTGGTTGGTAGTGGTAATAATCAATATCAACTTTGGCTAGGAGGTAGTCCAAATTTACAGAGATTGGCAAAACCATTTCTTCAAAAAATGCATATAGATCACCTTGAACAAACACTCAACCCTTTATTTATTAATTGGAGGGATAGCAAGCAATTAAAAAGTTTTGGGGATTTTATTTCTAGCTTAAGCGATCAAGTAATAATGAATTTGCTTTCCGAGTCATCGTCATCCACTGACCCATAAAGGCCTGCAGTAGCATTAGTAGTCCAAGCCCAAAGTTGATCACCATAACTGAAATGCCACCATTCATTTGGATGTTGAACGAATCCAGAGAATTTCATTACATTTGCAAGAAGATTTCTTCGTAATTGCCACAAACACGCAGATGAATTTTCTCCTTTTAAAGCACTTTGTAAATAATAATCAGGATCAGAAGCTGGTCCAATTAAATCTATTTCCCCCCCCATGTCTACAAGATTGCAATCATTAGTCGCCAGAGTTAAATCTATAGCACCACCAGTACTATGGGGTGGAGGTTTTGATTTATCAAAAGATGGTGAGGCCCAAAACCTACTAACTAGTTTAACTACATCTTCTAACGCAGAAGAGTCTTTTTTAGAGCTAGGGTCAATTCCCCTAGAGAGACATTCCTGATTAATCGAATAGTCATACATAAACTTCTGAACTCTTATAGGGCGCCATGCATCAAATACAGCTAAGCGAAGGTGTGGGAAAGTTTTTCTAAGGAGTTCCTCCGCAAGCAATAAACGTCTTATAACTTCCTTTCTTAACATCCACGGGGAGGCAGCCTTGCCGTAAGGGGCACCTAAAGACTTGTAAGAGTGTGGCTTAATACAGTAGATTTCTACAGGCAGCCTCATGAGAGGTTCCATAGAATACAATAGAGATATTTTATTCCATTCTTTTGACACAGGGAGTAACTTAACATGGTGAGACGAGAACATATTCTATAGAGAATTAATCAAATCTTTACTAGCATTTAATAATAATTTTGTTTCTAATTTAATTGTGTTCTTGCAACGAGCTTAGTCCAATAGTCATCTAACATTCCTCTCAATAAGTTGTTCTGCTTCAAACTAGGATCACTTTCTAAAATCTTAGAGGCTTCTTTCCTCGCACACTCAAGGATATCTTCATCATTAACTAAATTTGCCAATGCAAAGTCTGGAAGCCCTGATTGTTTAGTTCCCAATACTTGCCCAGGTCCCCTTAACCGTAAATCTATTTCAGCAATTTCGAAGCCATCAGATGACTTCACTAATACATCTAGTCGATTTCTTGACACCTCTGAATTGGCAGTGTCTATGAGTACGCACTTTGAATCCTCTACGCCTCTACCAACACGCCCACGTAATTGATGCAATTGAGCCAAGCCAAATCTATCAGCATGATCAATTAGCATTACAGTAGCATTAGGAACATCAACTCCAACCTCAATCACTGTGGTCGAAACAAGTACCTGAATCATATTCGCAGAGAACTCCCTAATGATATTTTTCTTCTCACTACTTTGCATACGTCCATGTAACAGCCCTACTTTATGGTTCTTAAAGACAAAGGTTGATAGCTCTTCATATACGTCTATAGCGGAACGAAGCTCTAATTTCTCTGATTCATCAACTAATGGAAGTACTACATATGCCTGCAAACCTTTATCAATTTCTTCTTTAATTATGTCATATCCTTTTTGCCTCTCAGAGGCTGAAAGCAACTGAGTTTTGACAGGTCTCCTGCCAGGGGGTAATTCATTGATCTGACTAACGTCTAAATCACCATGAATAGATAGAGCTAAGGTCCTAGGAATTGGTGTAGCCGTCATTGTCAAAAGATGAGGCTGAAGCCCTTTATTAATCAATAGATTCCTTTGATTAACTCCAAATCGATGTTGTTCATCTACAATGACAAGTCCTAAACGAAAAAAGGAAACTGACTCTTCGATGAGAGCATGAGTCCCAACGAGTATCTTTAGATTACCTGTAGCAAGATCAGTAAGAATTTTTTTTCTTTCCTTTAGAGGAGTTGATCCTGTAAGGAGCTCAACAGTTACATGTAATTGAGGCATCCATTTGCAAAGAGTTACATAGTGCTGATGAGCAAGGACCTCAGTGGGCGCCATTAGTGCACCTTGCCAACCTGATTCAACAGCAGTCAGAAGTGTTGCAATTGCCACAACTGTTTTCCCGCTCCCAACATCTCCTTGAACTAGTCGAGACATTGGTTTTAACAAAGAAAGATCTGATTCAATCTGGCTAAGCACTTCTTTCTGAGACTTAGTTAGAGAGAAAGGTAGAAGCGATAAAAATTTATCAACTAATCCATTTACATTATTTCTACAAGTAAATAACTCTGGAGCTTTGGATTCCTTAAGTTCAATGCGACGCTTTAAGAGTCCAAGTTGTAAAAAAAGAAATTCATCAAAAACTAGTCTTCGTTTTGCTTGTTTCAATACTTCTGATGAAGAAGGGAGATGTATTTGATGAATTGCATCACATTTTCTCATTAGAGACAATGAATTTAGACTCTCAACAGGAAGTGGGTCTTCCCAGGAAATTGCACATGAAATTACTGATTGAATAATATTTCTAATACGTTCAGCTGTAATCCCCTCCGTTAAATGGTAAACAGGTAAAAGTCGTCCTATTTCTTTTGACTTAACGAGTGCATGCTGATTTTCTAAGACTTCAATTAATGGATCAGCAAAAGACTTTCCAAAACCTTTTGAATCCCTTACTAAGCCACTCACAGCAACCAATGCTCCTTTTGGATAAAAAGACTCCTGCTTCTTTAAAAAATATCTATTACTAAATCGTTTACCAACAAAAAACTTAGTGGCTTTTATTCTGCCAGAGACGTCCTCAAGTTGAAACTGGACAATAGATAAGTTACGGTTACGAGGACTTGTGTAAGAGTTAGTACGCCTGATTGTTGCCACAATTGTAGCCGTTTCACCTGGCTCTAGTGAAATTATTCTTTTTAGAGAAGAGTAGTCAACATAATCTCTTGGAAAATATAAGAGAAGGTCTTTAACACTAACCAATCCTAATGAAGCCAAGCATTCAACCGTTTTAGATCCAATGCCTTTTATATCTCCCAAATAACTCTTTAAGGAAAGAAAGTTTTCAAGGTGCTTGTGAATACTCTGATTATTAGAAGAAGTAGAGTTCAACCTCAACCTAGGAAGAGGCATTGGATCTTGAATTTTATTTTCTTTGCTTAAACGATAGAGAAATTGTCTTGCATCAATTACTAATCTACGCCTAGTGGAAAACTGAAGCATAGGGTAATTATCAAATGACTCAGCAAACTTGTAGATTTTTTCGTAAATTTCCTGAGCCAAAAGAGGTGATCTGAAGGAACTAATTTCTCGAGATACAAAACTGTTGAAGTGTTCGTTTCGTCCATATAAGTTTCTAAATCTATTTTCAGCCTCTATTGATAAGGCCTTTTGTAAAGGCCTTATCCAATCATTCAACTCATCAACGAGTTCTAGGGGGCTTTGATTTGATTGATTTGAGAATTCTTCCACCACTGCTCTCTAACTTCCTTTGCGAGGGATCGACTTTGCCAATAACGTTGTTGACGAACCAATTTAAGCAAAATATTTCGTTGCTGTGTGATTTTTTTTCTACATTGTCTAAGCTTTATGTGATCGAACTCTAGTTCAGATGGTCTCACCAAGAGACATTCAATATCTATTTCATTACTAGATGCTGATGAGACAGGCAGACGAAGCCTGAGAATATTTGAAGGAGCATTTATTGAAGCCACCTGACCAGAAATGACTGCATCTAAAAGATTGGTAGGAAGAAAGCTATTAATTATGCCAACACGAATCAACTCCATATTAATTAAATGAGAAAGGTTTCTTAGTCTCCTTACAAGAGCCTGATCTATAGTAAATAGCCAATGAGAAAGATCCTGAGGACTTTGAGGTAATAAAGAATCAATTTTAGGGATATCATTATTTGGGCTTGCTTCATCATTTGGTGAGTTGGATTCATTTTTTCTATTTAAGATCTTTTGGCCTGGGGAAGTAATATTTCCAGCAAGCGTAAATATAGATTTTAAAAAATCTATATCTTTTTTTTCTGTTTTTGCGTTAACCAAATCATCATCTAATTTCTCAGATTCATCTACTAAGCCTTCATTATCGTTCGTTTGATCTCCACCATCCTCATAGTTAAAATTAAATGAATTTAATTGACTGGATTGAGCGTCCCAAGATGTTAGATCAATATTGTTATCTGTAGGCAAAGTATAACTTAAATCCACAGAGTTATAACTGCTTGATGAATCTAAATCTGCTTTACTTTCCAAATCATCTATAGATTCATTTAAAGAATTAACCAAATCGTAACTTTCTTTTTGCTTCTCTTTATCTAATTTATCAGCAAAAGCATTTAGATTTTCAATAGTCAGTAATGACAAATTATCTGACAAGGTCTTGTCTATTCTTTCATAAAAAGAACCCTTCTTGGAGTCTAAATTTAAAGGCACTAATGTATTAGTATTAGAAATTATTAATTGATAAATGGCATCTTTAATAGCTTTTGGAAGTAATGATCTAGTTAATTGCAGGTAAAAGGCTAAGGACCTATAAATTTCTGGCCCTAAAGAAACACACTTTAAGTTAACAAGCTCTAACTGCCTGACAGGCTCATAAGAGGAATTTTGGCCACTATTAGAAGTCAACGTTTCTAAGAAGACATTGAAGCTACTTCTGCAGCAAAATCAGTTTCTCCTACTTCTATTCCCTCACCAAGGGTATATCGTGTAAATCTCCTAACTTGAACATTTTCACCTATCTGTCCAGCGACTTGTTTAACAAGTTGTTGAACAGATAGGGAACTATCTCTTATAAAAGGTTGTTCGACTAATGCTAATTCCTTAAGTCTTTTTGCTATTCTGCCCTCTACAATTTTCGATTTAATTTGTTCAGGCTTCCCATCTAAATCATCCCTACCCATTTCTATCGATTTCTCATTTTCAACTATATCTTTAGGAATATCATCTACAGTTACATACTCAACATTTGGGCAAGCTGCAATCTGCATAGCCACATCTCTTAGTAAACTCTGAAATAATTCACCGCGAGCCACAAAATCAGTTTCACAATTCAACTCTAATAGAACTCCTACCCTCGCTCCAGTGTGAATATAACTTCCTATAGCACCCTCAGCCGCAACTCGTCCAGATTTCTTCTCAGCACTAGCTATTCCTTTTTGACGTAACCATTCAATTGCCTTAGGCAAGTCACCATCTGTCTCTGCTAGTGCTTTTTTGCAGTCCATCATTCCTGCACCAGTCTTGTCTCTAAGGTCCTTAACAAGTTTTGCTGAGATAACAGCCATTTTTTTGTGAGAATAAATAGTGGAAAAACCGTTTTTTGTTAAGGCAACGGAAAGCCAACAATTAATAATTATTTAAGAATATTTCTGTCTTCCACGCTGCTCATTTGAAGCATGACGCCCTTCATTTATTGCATCTGCAAGTCTTCCTAATACTAGCTGTACTGATCTGACAGCATCATCATTGCAAGGAATAGGGACTTCACATAAATCAGGGTCACAATTGGTGTCTAGCATTGATATTAAAGGGATATCTAATTTCCGAGCTTCTAAAACAGCATTGGTTTCTCTGCGCTGATCAACCAACACCACAACATCTGGCAATCGCTTCATTCCCTTTAAGCCACCAAGATATTTCTGAAGGCGTTCTAATTCATGTCTTAGAACAGAAGCTTCTTTCTTAGGCCTCATCGCGATAGCTCCACTCGATTCCATGCGCTCAAGGTCTTTAAGGCGATCAATACGTGCCTTCATCGTTGTCCAATTAGTTAGCATCCCACCAAGCCAGCGCTGATTAACATAAGAAGCACCACACTTTGTAGCTTCCTGGGCAACAACCTCTGAGGCTTGTTTCTTTGTGCCTACAAATAGAAATCTTTTTCCACTTTTGGCAGCATTTCTAGTCCACTTGTATGCAGTATTCATGCAAACTGCAGTTTTAACAAGATCAATGATATGAACTCCATTTCTCGCACAGTAAATGTAGCGAGACATTTTAGGGTTCCATCTTCTGGTCTGGTGTCCAAAATGAGCACCAGCCTCCATCATCTCGGAGAGAGTGACAACAGCCATAATTAAAAGGTTTCGGGTTGGCCTCCACCTGACAGGGATACAAAGCTTTCAATATTAATCAAAAGTCATTGATCACCCGAAACAGTCAGATGTGCGGAGTTTTATTACCTTAATAATTTAGCATTTTCCAAAACATTTGATCAATCAAAACCTATTTAATTTAGCTTCTCGGAAAACTTGCCTAACAAATATAAGATTCAAAGGAAATCGTAAGATTTCCTTTGCTAAACCTGAAAAGCCCATGTAAATCAACACTTTCAATATAGGTCTGAGCCTAACTTCATTTAGAATTCCGCCTAAGGTTAAAGTTTCCCAAAGCAATCTATGGAATAAAGTGTATTGAATAATAAAACGAACCCTAGTAGTCGGATGTTTTCGATAAAATATTATTGCCATCTTAGCTCTTTCACGTTCAACCCTAATTAGAGAGGCTATTTGATGTATATTTAAGGCAGGATGCCAGTGATATCCAACAGCCATTGGACATTTAATTAATTCTGTACCCATGTTTCTTAGACGTTCTCCAAGCTCTAAGTCCTCCCATCCATATAATCTAAAGGCAGGATCAAATAGGCCCGAACTTTCTAAAGTGTTTTTATCTATTGCTACATTGCCAGTTGCAAAATAAGCCCATGAAATATCACTTAATTTATGAGGCTCAGAGGTAGGGTTTTCAAAATTAGATGTATTTATAACAGCTCCATAAGTAAAGCATAATCTGTTACCTTTCCTTTCCCATGCTTTCTGCAGAGTCAATGAATGATTCTCAAGAAAAGAACTTGTAACGACTAAATCACTGTCAATAAATACTATTACATTACCCTGGGCATGTTTAACTCCGTTATTTCGGCCTATGCCTGGTCCTCTATGTTCTTGTGTTATTAATCGTAAATGTGGGAATAGCTCAGAGTTTTTATCTAACCAAGAGACAGTTCCATCAGTAGAACCATCATCGACAACTATTACCTCAAAAGAATCAAAAATTTTTGATTCATTCTGATTTTCCAGAGCAAGTAAGCACTTCTCCAAAATAGGCAAACGATTATATGTTGGTATGACAACACTTATAAACACCCTAATGCTCCTTAGATTTTAAAAGAACTGACGGCATGCTTTCTCAATGAGGAAATTATTTTTGTTTCTGAAATTTTTCTTGTCAGTCTGCTGCCCCTCCATTATTTGCTGTACCAGTAACTCCATTTCCAGCTCCTGCTCCATCTGAACGGAGCTTACGCTTTTTAAACTTCCTAGCATAAGCACGATTCCTTTCCTGTTTCTCTTTTTTAAGATTTCTGCGCTTTGACATAAGCCTAGAAAATTGTTTCTCTACATAGCCTACTCAACAACAGGCAAAATCATGCCATCTTCCATTTTTAAAAGACGATCTGCTACATCAAGAATTCTTGGATCATGAGTAACCATTAAGACCGAACATTTCTGTTCAATTGCAAGACGTTTTAGTAAAGAGACTATTTCCCTGCCCGTCACACTATCAAGTGCAGAGGTTGGTTCATCAGCAAGTAATAATTTAGGGCTGGCAGAAAGTGCCCTTGCAATAGCAACTCTTTGTTTTTGTCCCCCCGATAAATCATGAGGAAGTTTTTCCATTTGATCTTCTAGGCCTACTTCTCCTAACCAATTTCTCGAAAGCTCTCTGCGTTTCCCATAGGAAAGGTTTTTTAATAAATCAGCCCCCATCTGAACATTTTGCTCAGCAGTAAGACATCTAAGAAGATTATGTCCTTGGAAAATCATTCCAATATTTTTCCTAAGAATTTGCCTTGTTTTTCTTCTTGAATTTCGAAGTTGAAGGCCTAAAACAGACAATTCACCTTTTTGGACTCTCCTCAAGGCCCCTATAAGAGTCAACAAAGTTGTTTTTCCGCAACCGGAAGGCCCAGTTAGCAAAACAACCTCTCCAGGATCTATTTTCATAGAAACAGAATAAAGCACTTGTTTTCTTGTATAACCCATTCCAAACCAATGGCTGAGTCCATCAATTTGCACAGTTGGAACATTATTTTCTGCATCAGTTGAGAAGTTCAAGAGCATTCTCCTTACTAAAAAATATCAGCTGGATCAGCATCTACGAGTCTTCTCATAGCAACTGAAGCTGATGCCATACACATAAATAGAATCAAAAAGAAAACCAAAAAAGTCCTCTGAGGATCCATTGCTACGGGAAGTTTTGTTGAGCTTCTCACCAAAGCGTATAAAGCTTGACCTGATAAATATGCTGGCACATATCCCAAAACAGCAAGGAATATTCCTTCTCTAGCAACTACTCCAAACAAAGTTCTCAGCCTATATCCCATAGCCATTAATGTTGCATACTCAGCCAAATGATCGCTTACATCGCTATAAAGAATCTGATAAACAATTACACATCCAACAACAAAACCCATTGCTGCACCTAATGTAAAAATAAATCCTATAGACGTACTTGTTCGCCAATAATTTTTTTCAAAATCAATAAATTCTTGTCTTGTCAAAACTTTCACATCATTAGGCAAGCTTGCAGACAAAGACCTCAAAACTTTTGCATGGTCTGCTTCAGCACTCAATCTAACCAAGCCAATCTCAATACTTCCTGGAGGAGTGCTTGGCAGCAATTTAAGGAAAGTTTCTCTACTTGTAATTAAATTGCCATCTGCACCAAAAGATGGTCCTAAACTTACTAATCCGGCTACGCGTACTCTCTTTCCAGCAACTTCTGTTTCTACAATTCTTCCTTCTGAAAACCACTCCGAGACAGGTCCAAATTCCTGTCTTGAAAGATCATCAAACAAAACTCGTCCAGAGTTCTTTAAACTTTGTGCTTTCTCTCCAAAATTTGGATCAATAAGTAATGGACTACCTGGTTCAAACCCCAAGGCTAATATTGCTCTTGTAGAAAGAGTTTGAGGGTTTCGCCAAAGTAAAAAATTCCAATTCACTGGCGTTGTTCCTATTACATCTTTATGAGCCATTGCTTGAACAAGCCTTCTCCGAGGAAAACCACTCATGCTGATTGAACTCATAGATCGAGGGCTTACTAATACCAAATCTGCATCAAACAACTTGTGAACAGTGACACTTGCATCAAACAAACCATCTCTAAAACCAAGTTGCATAAACATGAGAATACCTGCAAAACAAATCCCTGCTATAGCAACCAATAATCGAAGAGGCTGTCTTGTTAGAAGCAACCAAGCCAAAGGAATTTTCCGATCTTGCAAGAAATTCAATTTCAAAGCGGCTTAAACCTTGCTATTACTTTCATCCCCGTAAATCGATCGACTAGCAATGCTGAACTCGGATCAAGAATGACTCGAACTTCCACAATCCTTGCATCTGCATCTCCCGTTGGGTCAGTAGCCAAAACAACTCTTTGGCTAACTCTAGGACTGATTTGATTAACACGACCATTAAGACTTCCATTGAAACCGCCATTTTCACTAGTTAGTGAAACATTCTGACCAAGAAATACTCTGCTTATATCAGATTCATATACTTCTATAAGAGCTTCCATTCTCTGAACAGATCCAACTTGGAGGACGCCATCCTCCCCTGGCCTTTCACCTTCTCGAGTGTATACTTTTAGAATAACGCCATCTATAGGGCTCCTTAATTTACTATCGAAAAGATCTACTTCAAGTGAGCTTATTTCCGCATTAGTTTCTTTACTAAAGCCCAATAATTCAATCAATAAATCATTCTTTTCATCTAGAAGAACCTTTGGAGAAGCACCTTGAAGAACAGATTCTTTATATCTATTTAATTCTCTTTTCTGAGCAATTATTTTTTCATTAATTATATCTAAACGCGCTCTTGCAATTTGTAAATCTGCCAAGATTTTGGGCTGGTTATCAAAGATGGCGAGAACTTGACCTTCTTTAACCTGTTCACCTTCTTGAATCAATAATTCTTTTATTCTAGGTGATCCACCAAAGCCGCTTATTGGAGCTGCAAGCTTTCTGACTTGTCCTAAGGGTGATAGTTGTCCTAAAGCCGCAACAGCCTCAATAGGCCTAACGACCTCTGCTGAGAGAGAAGACTCTTCTTTAAAAGTTAATTTCCTTCCAATCATGAAGGAACTCACAAATACAAGAAAAACAAAACTAGGTAGAAAAAAACGCTTCAATTTCTTTAAATATTAAGTACGAAGTGGGGAATCAAAAAGGACTTTATCAATGTACTTATTGGCCCAGTCTAAACCAAAAATCTTAGCTAAAACATTACGCGTCTTATCGTTGCGTTTCTGCTGAAAACAATAATAAACCTGTTTCCTATATCTTTCAATAGTCTTGGGATCATTTATTGAGTCTGGTCTTATGGACTCTGAATAAGTAATAAGTATCTTCAAAAATTGATCCACTAAGTTCAAAAAATACTCATTCTCCAATGAATCTTTTGGGCTTATGAATTGTACATAAGGGGAAAAGATGTCTCCCCATTCAGGAATTTTTCTGACTGATTTGAACGAAGGGGTTTCTAATTTGATTAACTCATTTTTAATAAAGACAGGAAGAGAGTTCCCGACAGGAGACAAATCAACTATCGCCGCTGAAATGGTGCCAGGGACAGCAACCAGGTCTACCCCGAAAATAGGTAAATCAAAGAGGGGATCAGGAAAAAATACAGCATGAAGAATGTCGAGAGAAGATCCAAGAACTGCCGTCTCTATATGAAGTTTCCGAAAACCTTTCGCCTGGTGCAATTCATTAACAATTACAAGATCATCTCCTCCTAATTTTCCATATATATTTCTTAAATCAGGAGCAAGCTCTAAAGGCTCAACATCTGTCAAGCCCTTCGCCCGTTCTCTAATCCGATCTGCAACTGACTCTAAAAAGGGATTCAGAGGAAAAGATTATGCAAACATTTACACAACACTATGCGAAAAAGGTTCACAATGGAACTTTGATATTCAACTCTGAAAAAATCTATCCAAACACCGAAAATTAGACATTTTACTCTTCAAAATAATATTAGCTGTGTAACGGCTCATATTCCTGATGCTCCTTTAACTTGTCTTGATATCTGGTGTAAAGGTGGCAGTTACTACGAAGAAGAAGGAGAAGAAGGCTTAGCTCATTTCTTAGAACATATGATCTTCAAAGGCAGCAGGCAATTACAAGCTGGTGAATTTGACAAACAAATTGAGGCTTTAGGAGGAAGTAGCAATGCTGCAACAGGACTAGATGATGTGCATTATTACGTTCTCATCCCACCAAAAGAACTAACTAAAGCTATAGATCTTCTCCTCAATATTGTCTTAACTCCTTCATTAAAAAAAGAACAATATTCATTAGAAAGAGCTGTCGTCTTAGAGGAAATGGCGCAGTATCAAGACCAACCTGAGGAGCAGATTTTTCAGGCTCTATTAGAAAATTGCTGGCCTGGGCATCCATATGGAAGATCCATTTTAGGTTTCGAAAAATCATTAATTTCAAGTAAGCCCAAAGATATGAATTTCTTTCACATAAGACGATATCAACCTGAAAACCTCTCCTTATCTATAGCTGGCTTCATTCCTAAAAACATTCAGGTGATTTTGCAAAACAGTGATCTATCCAAAATAAAAAAATATGATTCCAAAGAAACAACTACAAAACAAGTGCTTAATTTTAGGCTAGGACGAAAGGAAATAGAAATTCCGAGACTAGAGTCTGCAAGAATTTTGATGGCTTGGTCCCTGCCTCCAGCTAAAGATCAATTAATGATCATAGGAGCTGATTTAGCAACTACCCTTCTAGCAGAAGGTAGAACAAGTAGACTAGTGAATCATCTTCGGGAAAATTTAAAGATTGTTGAATCGATTGAAATGGAAATTACATCCTTAGAGCAAGGTGGACTTGTTATTTTAGAAGCTTGTTGCTTGGTTGAGAATCTAGAAACTGTAGAAAAAGAAATCCATAAAATCCTTCTAAAACTTTTAAGGCATAGCCCTCCCAAAAAAGAAATAGAAAAAGCAAAGCAAATGGTCAGGAATAGTCTTTGCTATAGCTTAGAACTTCCTTCTCAGATTGCTGGTATTACTGCTTCACAAGCTCTATGGGGACGCCATCAATCACTGTTACAGCCTTTGGAGCATCTTAAATATTGGGAAAGCTGCAACATTCAACAAGAAATATTTAAAGTTCTACAACCTGAAAATAACTTTACTCTTATTGCAAAACCAAAAAAGTTTTAATAATAGAGATAATTAAATGAATTCATTAGATGTTTATTTAAGTCCTTGCAGATCACCTGGGATTCTTTCTGCAAAAATTTGGATTAGAGATGGAAGTAGAGCTGATCCAATTAATAAGAAAGGGCTTCATAGTCTTTTAGGATCGTTGCTGATCAGAGGTTGCGGTCCATACAACAATCTTCAGTTAGCAGATCTTGTAGAAGGTTTAGGAGCTGTTCTTTTATCTGAAACCTATGAAGATGGAATAATGATTTCACTCAAATGCACTGAGGAGGGGAGCAATGACCTACTGCCACTGCTAAAATGGATAATTCTGGAGCCAAGACTAGAGAAAGAACAAATAGATTTGGAAAGGCAATTATCGATTCAAGCTATTAATCGTCAAAAAGAGAATCAATTTATCGTTGCATTAAATAAATGGAAAGAGATTGCCTATCAGAACCATCCGTACAGTCAAGAGGTAATCGGCTCAATAAAGGATCTTAAAACAATCACAAGAAGTGATCTTACTTCAATATCAGAGAAAATACTTTCACGGCAAAAGGTAATTGTAATTTCAGGGTCTCTGCCCGCAAATATAGATACTTACGTAAAAGATCTAAAAGTCATGAATCACAACCCCAACAAGAAAATGGGGAAAAGTATTTCAGATGACTTTAAAAAAGCAAATAATTTTAATGCCGATAAGTCTATAGTAATTACGCCTCAAGATACTAAACAAGTTGTTATAATTCTAGGATCGACTACTATTCCACATTCACACCCTGATGATATCGCTCTTCGTATACTAAGCTGTCATTTAGGTTCTGGGATGTCAAGTGTTCTTTTTAATATTTTAAGAGAAGAGAAGGGATTAACTTATGATGTTGGTATTTATTACCCAGTAAGAGAACTTAATGCCCCATTTATAATTCATGCTTCTTCTAGCAAAGATAAAGCAATGGAAACACTAATTCTTATTAGAAAATGTTGGAATAACCTTCAGTATTCCTTACTTTCTAATGAGGAGTTAAAGCTAGCGAAATCCAAGTTCCAATATAATTATGCAAATAATTCTCAAACTATT
This sequence comes from Prochlorococcus sp. AG-402-G10, assembly GCA_003279445.1. Classification (GTDB taxonomy): domain Bacteria; phylum Cyanobacteriota; class Cyanobacteriia; order PCC-6307; family Cyanobiaceae; genus Prochlorococcus_E. Next base: position 10,454 of record QCHT01000006.1, on the reverse strand, counting down.
TCTCAAAGAGCAGAAAGAAAAGCTCATTTAATAGGACTAAATATAGATGAAAATTATGATTTAGAAATTCTTAAATTAATTGATTCAATTACCAAGGAAGACATTATACGTGTCTCAGATCTTTACTTAAAGTGGCCTATCCTTAGCTTATGTGGACCTGAAAATAAGCTTAATCAATTACGTGATTTTTGGATTGAAAATTATAATTAAAGCAAGATCATACCTCTTGAGATAAATCATTTCTAATTAATTTCAGTTACATAATAGGCATTAGTTAATTCCTATTATGTCTAAATAACGATCGCCAACTTCAATAACCTTATAACTCTTCCAATTGCTTTTCTCAAGATAATCTACAACTTCCTCAGCTGTATAAGCAGCTTTTAAAGATGAGAGAAAGTCCCTAATCATGATCGGGTGAGCTTTTGGAAGGTATTTCTGCTGAAGTTCTAAAGCAATATCAAAAGTCAATGGTCTACGCAAATCACGATGAAAAAACAAAGTCCCTTCCTTAGAAATAGCCTTTAGGGCTTTAAGAAAATCATTAAAATCATGAACATGGTGAATGAAGCTATTACTAACAACCACATCCGCAAGATTAGGGAGGCTGAATTGACCTACCGATAGAGTCGAAATATCCTGCTTTATATATGAAAGCCCTTTTAAAGAAGAAATTTTCTTGACTAAAACCTGCCTTTCCTTGGCAAGTTTTAGCATCTCTAATGAACCGTCAATACCCACAACAGTTGATTCAGGCCAATGAGCAGCTAATCTTTCTGTAATATTCCCAGGTCCACATCCCAGATCAATAAAAATAGATTTTCTTTGCAGATTTTTTTTAGATTCTTTAATAAATTCAGACAATCGAGAGACCATCTTCCCATCACTATCTGAAAAGTCAGTCCTGGAATACACTTTCACTTGTTCCAACTCAATCATGAGTTCAGGTTCTTTTATACGTAACAAAGGAGTAACTCCTGGGAAAATGAATGTTTTGGCACTGACACTGTCAATGGTGGTAAACAAAAGTTGCTTACGCTAGCGATGGCGTTAGCGTGCGTAATACTTACAGATATAAAGATCTTGTCTCTAGCAGCTAACACACAAACAACTAGGTCCACTGGGTCAATTAATAATGGAAATTCCCATTCTTTCCCATCTACAGCACCTGCTGCAAACCCAGTCTTTTATAGAACATACAGTCGAAAGACACCTTTGGGTCGAGAGAGTTGGGAACAAGTAAGTGAGAGGAACCTGGAAGGATTACGTCAACTAGGAAATCTCTCGGAAGACGAATTGAAATTAATGGCCCAAATGCAAGAAGAAAAGAAAGCGCTCCCTTCAGGACGTTGGCTTTGGATAGGAGGGACTGATTGGATTAACAAAGAGAAGAACTTCTCAGGAGCATATAACTGCACTTCGACCAATCTTGTGGATTGGGAAGCCTTTGGGCTAATGATGGACTTAGCAATGATGGGATGTGGAACAGGTGCAATTATTGAGCCTAATTTAATTAATAAACTTCCGATTATTCTTAATTCAATAAAAATAAATTCTGTATCTGAGATAGGAGTCACTAAACCTAATGACAGGAATGAAAAAACTACTTCGGAAATTACAGGCAACAAAGTATTAATCAAAGTAGGAGATAGCCGTAGAGGATGGGTAGATAGCTATCAAATACTTCTTGAATTGAGCAGCGATCCTCAATTCAAAGGAGAAGAGGTTGAAGTAACAATTGATTTGAACGACATTAGGCCAGCAGGTGAATCCCTAAAAGGCTTTGGTGGCATGGCTAATCCAGTAAAATTAAAAGACCTTTATCCTCGCGTAGCTGGGATACTTTCAAGAGGTATTGGGAGGCAACTTACTTCAGTCGAATGCTGCCTACTTATCGACGAGGCTGCTGTCACAATCGTTGCAGGCAATATTCGGAGAAGTGCAGGGATGCGTCAATTTACTTCCAACGATTCCCTTGCCGCTTCTGCAAAAGAAAATCTATGGCAACAAGATCAAGACGGAAACTGGCGGATTGACCCTAAGAGAGATGCCCTTCGAATGGCCAATCATACCCGTGTTTATCACACACGACCAACACTCAAAGAAATCAATGAAGCAGTAATAAGGCAATTTCATTCCGGTGAAGGAGCTATCCAATTCGCACCAGAAGCTATAGCTCGATCTAACTCTGATCTTCTAACTACCAAGGAACTCCGCGAAGAATTTATCGAAATCTATTGCGATCAAGGTAAAGAAGAAGCCAAAAAATGGCTACAAGATCAACACGGGCCAATATCTCAAAAAGAAATTGAACATCGTCTTAGTAGATATGGCCTTAATCCATGTGGGGAAATACTTGGGGCTGATTTTCACTGCAATCTCGCTGAAGTACATCTCAATCAAATAAAACCATCAGACAAAGAAGGACAAGCCAAAGCTTTTAAAGCAGCAGGCCTATCTGTAGCCTGCTTACTTAATCATCGCTTTGAAGTTGCTCGATATAGGGAAAGTAGATCTTTCGACCCAATTGTGGGAGTTAGCTTTACCGGACTATTTGACTTTTTTGTTCATGCTTTTGGTACTCCATGGCTTAAATGGTGGGAAGCAGGAAGGCCAGATTCAGAGGAAGGTAAAAACTTTAAAACCCAAGAAGCAAAATTTTTAAAAGAATGGAAAGATATAGTTAATCAAACAGTTTGGGAATACTGTGATAAGCACAATTTACGTAGGCCCAATAGATGCACAACAGTCCAACCAGCTGGTACCAAAAGTCTGCTGACAGGAGCTGCTCCAGGATGGCATCCCCCAAAAGCACAAAGATTTATCAGAAGAATCACCTTTAGAAAAAGCGATCCAGTAGCAATGGCTTGTATGGACTATGGCTATTCAATTGTTCCTTCGCAATCTGACAAAGACGAGAATGGAAGACTTCTTGATAATCCCTTTGACCCAAAATGTACAGAATGGTTGGTTGAAATTCCAACAGAAGTTAGCTGGGCAAACCTCCCAGGAGCTGACGAAATCGAAATTAATAATTTCTCAGCACTTGCCCAATTTGATTTCTACATGCAAGTTCAAAGTAATTACACCGAACACAACACTTCAGCAACGATAGAGTTTCGTGAAGACGAGATACAACCTTTATCAGAAGCAATATATAAATCTATAAAAGAGAATAAAGGGTATATCTCCGCAGCATTGCTTGCAAGGTTTGATGCAAATGCAACTTTTCCAAGGCTACCGTTTGAGCCAATCGATTTAGAAACATATAAGAAGCTTCAATCAGAGGTTTATAGAAGAAGAGTAAGCAACAATTTCTTTGAGGCTTTAAGCCGCTATGACAAGGGAGAGTTAATAGAGGCAGGTCCAGCAGGTTGTGACTCAGACAAGTGCCTTTTACCACTAAGCGAGCCCAAGTAGAAGAGCTCAATTGAAATGACAAATTTAAAGTTATTTATTACAAATCTGACTTTCTGCCAAAGTTAATTTGTGTCCCTAACTGGTTAATTTAATATTTAGAGTTTAATTTAGTTATTAAATAAAAAAAAATGATGGCAGAATTCCCATAAAGAGCTAATTGTATAGAAAGGCAAATTAATGATTACGGGTATCGACAATGACTGTTGCTCAAAAGCCAAATAATGACATGAGTCAAGATACTCATGATGCAATTGTTGATCAGTTAAGGGCTTGTCATACACCTGCTGAAATTTTAGCGTTTGAGAAATGGTTCAACACTACAGTTAATATTGGTCCTCTCTATTCAATAATTTGTGACTTGCTTCGGAATAGGTCCATATCAAGATGTACTGCTTCAAAGTGGTTTGAAACATTATTGAAAAATAGAGACGATAAGCTAAATAGCTTATAAAGAATATATAGAGCCTGCTAATAAAGTCCTTCTTCTAAAAAGGGAATGGTCCTGTTGCGCCTGATGAAGGTGTAAACCCTGACAATGCCCATATACCAAAGGAGAAAAGAGCACAGCCTGCAAAAAACATCAAATGGGAGATATAGCGAACTTTTTCCTTTTCTGATATTTCACCCTGCATAGGCAAATCACCTAATAAGCGGGACTGATCACTCTTTGAGCTTGCCATGAAAACTTGATTTAATCTTTGAAATTATTGCACAACTATAGAGCAAATTCACCGAAATTCAGTAGCTTGTAACTCTGAATAACCTTCGTAAAGGAAAAATTCAGAGCAATTCATGGTTGGAGACATATCTAGCAAACCTTAATCCAGCAAAACCACATTAAACATTAGTAAATATAGCCCAACTAAATTATGGCCTTAGATTCCGCGTAAATATTATTTTCAGGATCACCTCAGAGCTAATGAGAGTTTTTTTCTTTACAAATCAATAAGAGTCAAAAAAACTTTAATTGTTCTGAATAGCTTCTGCCAATTTGAAGAGGTCAAAAACAAATATAAACTTTTCAAGCTCGAAAAGATCCAGATAAAAGCAACATCCCTTGGAGAGATCCAAGCACTATCAAGTACTGATAATGAAAATAAGTTCTTTAGCTTTTTAACTTTGGTTCATAAACAGCTCCATTACATACCCCTACTGCAAGGGACTCTTTAGCTTGTTTATTCCAAGATTTCAGATCTTGTGCTTCGTTGATCCATCCAATTGTTCTATCAAGGCAACGGTTCCAATATGCGGCCTGCCTAGAGACCGGAACTAATTCTATTGCAATACAGGAGACACCTAGAGCAATTACTCCAAAAAAAGCTTTTTGCAAAGAGTCACTCATTTTCTCACAAATAAAATTCCTACAAGCCTAACTGATACTTTTAATTAAAAGTTCAAACTAGAAGAATTAGTTTAAAGGTTGGACAAATTTTAAGAACTGGTCATCTATGCAATTTGGCTTGAGCTTGCAAGATTCTAAGTCCTCTTCTTCTTGATCAGCAATCATGGTATCCTCTGCAATCTCTTTTAGTTCTCTTTCAACTAAAAGGTCTTTCCATTCAAGCCACATGTCACTAAGTGTTAATATCTGACTATTACTTTTTGGTCCTTGATCTAACAATTTAAGTTGATAAGGCTTGAGCTTAGGATTCCATTCTTTTAATTCTTCTTTCCAGTTTTCGTCGTTCATAGTTAGATCACTTATGAAGAGCCCTTGCAGGGAATAAAATATAATGATTATATATAAACACATCTATATTTCTCATGCTCTGGTAAATAATACTCAAAAATCAAAAGTACATGTAGAAGAGCTAGTTAAAAATAGATTTGGCTATAAATCAAATAGAACTAGCTACACTTTTACTAGTGTCTTACTTTCAAGAATTCAATCATTGTTTTTAAGCTATTTCTGATTTAGGAAGATGAAGCATTTAACATTCATCTTCTTTTTATTTCATTAGCTGTACCAAAAACGATCTTACGGAAAAGTTCATTTTATTACTTTTTATTTCTAATTTTTCTAGATATGGTATTTGCATTAGTGTCAATGCAACGAATTACTCATTGCTCATATTTTCTCAGTAGCTAGAAGTTGTCTAATTGCAAATTAAAATGACTTTAATACCTTCTTCTCGTTTGCCAAACGGATCAATCCAAATGAAGATCGTTGAAAGAGAATGGGGAATAGAACGATGCTATCTCTCATCCAATGGAGAAGAAATATGTGCACCTGCTCCGCTGGCAAGTTTCGCCTGGCCTTTCTCTTCTGAGTCTTAGCAGAATTTAGTCGATAGCTAAGCTGAAAGCTTTCTCCAAAAGTATTTATCTATAGCCCTTAGTTTGTTACCCCGAAAAGGAACTTGTTTAGCAAAGCGACTAGCTAACTAACTCGGCACATTCAAGTCGGTTTTCTAAAGCAACCTAAGCTGAAAATTCTAAATTACAAGTAATTTACTTGTAATTTGCTCTGCTGATTAATCAAAGTTCTTAGAGCAGCGTGGTCAAGTAGTTTAACCATCTAGATTGAGAACCAGCAAAGGATGACGCTTTTCCATTTGTGGCTCAAATTGCAATCTCACTAACCTCAAGCCTGAAATAGAAATAGAATTAAAAAAATCCAACATTCTCTTGTAGACTAAAAGTTATCTATAAATTCAGCGTATTGGTATTTAAATTAGATGTAAAAGAAACTCTGTATCTCAAGCATTAACGTGAGAAATTGTGTAAATTGATATTATAAATAAATTTAGGAAATGGACTCATCCTGGGAATATAGGTTAGTTGGAATTAATATAAAAAGCTCTCCAAAACCTAATATTTATGAAGCCGAAGAAAAGCTACCTGGACTAAGCAAAGAGTTTATTCAAAAAGAGTTCTCTGAATATTACAAGAATGGAAAAAATGATAATATTGCATTGCAATGTCAAAACCTGATCAATATTTACGGGAAAAGAGGCTGGGATCACTACTTTCAAGGGCAGATAGGTAATTTAATTGTCTTTTACTTTAAACGGCAGGTAAACATCAAAGACTTAGAATCAGCAAAACTAAATGTAAAGCTTACACCAGTGGAAGAGTCATTAATACAAAGCTTGGATCCTTCCCAAAGGCCCTAATTCTATAATTATTTCTTAATTCAAGCCATTATTCAATGACCTAACTTACTTTTGTTGATTATTCATTTGATTAATAGCTTCTATGCTTGAAGGAGAAGGTATAACTCTAAGATTCTTTATATTTTCTTGCTCACTAGTATTTAATGTATTAATAAACTGAGCGAGTGGAATAGCCATTACTTTAGGTTTATTTACTTTACTCCAAGGGAATTTCTTTTTAAATTTTACTCTGTCTATCATAGATTTCAAATTCTTATAATCAGTCGAGCATGGTATGAATGACTTCTTAGAGTTCTGATCTGTAGCGTTAATAACTGGATTAGGGCAAAAAATAATAGGATTATTGGCAATGAAATTATCAATATTATTAATTTTTTCTCCCTGTTCCTTAAGAAGTATTTTGGAAATAACCTTTTGATCTGGGTCTGGGATATAAACTACATCTGCCTTTATACCTTTATCTTTTTCTGATTTTATAAGTGAATAAAACATAGACAAAGATTTAGGAGTATAACTATATTTATCCTTAGAATCCTTACTTGTTGAAATAATCTTTTCACTTAAATAATTAGTTGCTTTTACAGAAAAAGCTGCAAAATATATATTTTTCTTTTTCCCATCAACTTCAAAGGAAAAATATTTTGGTACACCTTTAGAAAAAGGGGTGAATACTATTATTGTATCAAGCTTCTCCTCTACTTGCTTAGGCGTTAGCAATGCCACGTGAGTAGGAGCAATGGAACTATAGGAAGAGGATATAGCAAGAAGAGGGGCAATGAAATTAATCACAGAATTTTTTAGGAAAATGTAAATTGTCTTAATAAGTCTTTCCTAGGAAAAGAGCTTATTCTTGACTGAATTTGGTTTGGTTAACTTTGATAATTCAATCTTATTATAAAAATCTGCTGCGGAGTTAAAATCTAAATCATTGAATAAATTATTATCATTTTTAGATAGAGTAAACTCAAAATTATCAAATATAGTTGAGAGTAGTTCAAGATCATCAATTCTTGTTGATAAAGAACTATCTATTTCAAGTGTAACTCCACGATCAAAGTCAATAAATATGTTACCTCCTCTTTCAGTACTATCTATAATTTCAGTAAGCTTAAGCGCTAAATATGATTTAGCTATCTTAATAGGTGTTCTTGTAGTGAAACCTTCTTGATCATCAGTGATTTGATCTGCATTATCCAAGCTATCAATATCTGCACCAGGTTCAAACTTGTTAAACCCTCCAGTTTGCTTGAATTTAGAACTAGTAAATTTGCCGGTATCAATTGAACCTGAAGTTAGGGTAAATGTAGAAGCATCTGTAATAGTAAATTCTGTAAGTGGTGTCACACCCCCTACTACACCAGTAATAGAAAGAGGATATCCCGACGAGTTTAAAGTTAGAGTTTGAGCTCCATTAATTGTTGAGGTAAAAGTAATACCGGCAGTTGCATTGGTGTCAATAGATATTGGAGCTGTCGCTAATGACACAGGTCCAGTTAATGTGACAGCCCCTTGCGTTGAAATAGCTCCATTTAATGTAATTTCGCTACTCCCCCCCAAGGACAACAGCACCGATATCTGTACCCATTCCCGCAACAGCAACGCTTCCTGTTCCTGCTTCTAGGGTTACTGTTGTCGAATCTCCACCGGAAGTTCCAAGGATAGAGCCTTCAATACTGATCGCTCCTCCTCCAGTACCAGTATTAATTTCTAGATCTGACACATCACCCAGTGTGATATTTCCATCTTCAAATCCAACTGCATCATTACTGGTATTGAAGTCTGGATCTGTTCCGCTCATGACATAAGAGTCAGCGATAAACGTCTGTGCTCCTGATGTGTTGTAATCAGTGCCACCAAATGTCAATGCTCCTGTCATTCCATCATTACCAATTCGAGTAATACCGACACCTGCAGCACTAGCTGTACCAATATTTCCTGTCAAATTCACCGCTCCTGTTCCTGCACTCTGGTTGATATCAAGACTTGTAAGAGCAGTTCCTGTTCCGATATTTCCGGTAATCGTTACCGTTCCACTTCCTGATGCAACATCAAAGTCATTAGCACCATCGAGTGTTGACGCAAAGTCAATCGTTCCATTCGCTGTCGTTAAGGTAACCGCTCCTCCTAATGTGGTCGCATCATTGATATCAATATTTCCAGCAGCTGTTGTGATACTGCCGTTTAAAGTAACTCCACCAGATCCATCAATAGTTACGTTACCGATATCTGTACCCATTCCAGCTACACCTACTGTTCCTGAACCTGCCTCCAGCGTCACAGTTGTAGTTCCTCCACCACTAGTTCCGGCAATCGCTCCCTCAATTGAAATATTTCCTCCTGTTCCGCTACCAGTATCGACTGTTAAGTCAGCAACAGTCGCCAGGGTTATGCCTCCATCCTCAAAACCAATGTTGTCATTATCAGTAGCGAAGTCTGGATCTGTTCCAGTCATTGAATAAGCATCAGCTATATACGTCTGTGCTCCAGAAGTGTTGTAGTCCGCGCCACCAAAGGTGATCGTTCCGGTCAAACTATCATTACCAAGCCTTACAACACCTGCACCAGCTGCGTTATGTGCTCCAATATCTCCTGAAAGAGTTATGCTTCCTGTTCCTGCACTCTGGTTGATATCAAGACTTGTAAGAGCAGTGGCTCCGATATTTCCTGTGATTATTGCACTACCTGTTCCAGATAAGATATCTAGATTCTGACCTCCTGTAATCGTAGAGGAGAAGTCAACATTTCCTCCTCCTGTTCCTGAATCAATTACAACGTCTGCTCCAAGTGTGACAGGTGCATTGATATCAATTAAGCCGTTATTCGTATTGATGTTATTAGAAAGTGTCAGGGCAGTTGAATTCAGGACAAGAGATGAAAGTTCTGTAGTACCACCAATTACTCCGCCAAGAACTACATTACCTGAACCAGATGTCAAAGTTAGAGCCTGGGCGCCATCAATCGTAGAGGAGAAGTCAACATTACCCCCTCCTGATCCTGATGAAATTGTAATGGCTCCTGTAGCCAGAGTTACAGGTGCATTGATATCAATTAGGCCGTCATCAGTAGTGATGTTCTTGTTAATTGTTAATGCAGCAGTATTTATAGTCAAGGCATCTAAAGCTGCACTACCACCAATTATTCCGCCTAGAGTTATTGTTCCAGATCCACTGGTAAGAGTAAGACTATCTGTACCGCTACCTTCTGCATTGATGGTATTAGTACCAAAATCTATCTTTCCATCATCAGCAGTTCCGCCTCCTACATCAGTCGTGATTGTGATGGCTCCATCTATAACGACATTACCGTCAAAATCTACATCTGCATCTGTATCGCCAGTCGCAGAAGTCGTAATATTTCCCCCCAAGACAATTGAAGTACCGTCAAGGTTTACATCCTCAATCGTTGTACCAGTACCAATACCACCAGTACCAATGGTTAAGGTGCCGGTAGTTGTAAGAGTTACATCCTCATAACTAGTTCCAACAATTCCAAGTGCTGTGATATTTCCACTTCCAGTTCCAACAACCAGATCACTACCATTTGCAAGCTCAATATTTCCTCCGGCAAACTCTAAAGAAGCATCTACAAGAGTAAAGGTTACGTTGCCAGCACCATCAGTTAAATCAATTGTATTTCCAGAGGCTGCTGTATATACTGCGGCTCCGTGCTTGTAAGTATCTCCTACAAGATTTAAATCTGAAGTGTTGGTATTACCGATATTAGTTGCAGCAGCACCAATGGTATCGTTATCTCCAATGTCCTCTATGGTGATAACTCCAGAACTTGTATTACTAGCACTGGCTGCGTTGATTGTTAAGGTGCCAAGTGTTGTCGTTCCACCAATAACTCCATTAAGACCTACGGCTCCTGAACCAGAGCTAATTGTTAAATTCTGGCCGCCATTAATCGTAGAAGCAA
>QCHT01000005.1 GCA_003279445.1 Prochlorococcus sp. AG-402-G10 | reverse complement strand
TCTTTATGTTCTTAGTACTTATTCAACTGACTTTATTTCTTTTAGCTTTTAAAACGACTTGAACTGATCTTCTATGAAGGAGAACGCCTTCTTAGAAGAGAATCTCTTTGAGATTGTTGACATTCTTGCTTTAATTTATGAATGACATCCCTAAAAAAATAGCATTAGTTCATGAATGGTTTTCACCTCGCTCTGTAGGTGGAGCCGAACAAGTTGTAAGAATTATTGATGACCTTATCTCATCTTTAGGCAGTTCGGCAGAACTTTCTGCATTAGTAGATGGTGAAAGCTTAAATAGAAATAGTTGGTTGTTTGGTAGATCCGTTAACACTAGTTTCATACAAGGATTGCCCTTTGGTATTAGTCATGTTCAAAGTTTTTTGCCCTTGCTCCCATATGCAATCGAACAACTTGACTTAAGTGCTTATCCCTTGGTTATTAGCAGTAGCCATCTTGTAGCAAAGGGAGTTCTTACTTCACCAGACCAATTGCACCTTAGTTATATTCATACCCCTGTGAGATATGCCTGGGATCAGATGAATACATATTTAGCTAGATCAACTTTAAGTAGATCTGGACTTGGACCACTTATTCGCTGGCAATTACATCAGCTGAGACAGTGGGACCAACTTAGTGCTGCAAGAGTAGATTGTTTATTGGCGAATTCTAGATTTACAGCAAGAAGGATTTCAAAATATTGGGGAAGAGAATCAATAGTTGTTCATCCGCCAGTTGATGTGGATCGATTTAAATATAGTGAAGAAAGAAGTGATTATTACTTATGCCTTTGTCGCCTTGTTCCTAATAAGAAAGTTGATCTAGTTATTAGAGCATTTAATGCCTTAGGACTCCCCTTATTAGTTGTAGGAGATGGACCTGAGCGTTGCTACCTAGAGCGGATTGCGGGTCCAACTGTCAATCTTTTGGGATATCAAGAAACGCATATTGTTGAGAAAATGATGCAGGAATGCCGAGCTTATGTCTATGCAGGAGTGGAGGATTTTGGAATAGCCCCTGTAGAAGCAATGGCGGCAGGAGCTCCAATTATTGCCCTTGGTCACGGCGGACTTTTGGATACGGTTAAATGTGCTACTAAGGGAATAGAGTCTGCTACAGGTGTTCTTTTCAGAGATCAAAAAGTTAAGTCTTTGTTGGAGGCTGTAATTTGGTTTGAAGAGAATGAATTATGGAAAAAAATGAGTTCTGAATCAATAAACAAATGGGCTCAAAAATTCAGTATTAAATCTTTCACTAGACATTTTGAGTTAGTTTTAATGGAAGCTTGGCAAATGCATTTAAATAAGTTAGATATTGCATCAAGCGACCCTATAGTATTTAAAAAATGACTGTTTTTTACTAGAGTCTGCTTGGTAAGAACATGTTTGAGTTAAACATTTGATGAAAAGCAAGTCCCCTCAGGAAAATAATAATAAGCCAGATTTTAAGAAAGAAGCCTATGTTGACCTACCTTTAGTTCTAGATCAACTTGCGACTCAGGAATTACTTAAGAATCAAAATCTCTACGATCGAACTATAAAGAGGGCAGCAGATATTATTTTTTCTGCTTTTGTTCTCATATTTGGAGCACCTTTTTTCCTTTTAATAGCTGTTCTTGTTAAGCTTAGTTCTCAAGGGCCAGTTTTCTATCTTCAACAAAGAGTAGGACGTAACTATATTTATTTTGGGTGCATTAAATTTCGTACTATGCATTCAGAGGCAGATAGTATGCTAGAAAAACTTCTTGAAAGAGATCTATCTTTAAAATCAGAGTTTGAGAAAGATTTTAAATTGCGCAATGATCCTAGAATTACTCCTATTGGTAAATTCCTAAGGTTGTCCAGCTTAGATGAGCTTCCGCAATTTTTTAATGTCCTCAGAGGACATATGAGCATTGTAGGTCCTAGACCTATTGTTCAAGATGAGTTGAAACGTTATGGTGTACATATGAAGGAAGTAGCATCTGTTCGTCCTGGTATTACTGGCTTATGGCAAGTTAGTGGACGTAATAATCTAACTTATAAAAGGAGAGTTATCCTTGACTTGCTTTATGTAAGGAAGAGAAACTTTCTTATTGATTTAAAGATAATTTTAAGAACTTTTGGTGTACTGATCTTTCCTAGAGATAGAGGAGCTTATTGAATTATCATGTGAATTGAAATCATTATTGAGACCCAAAACATCTCTAACCTAGGGTATAATTCAAGAATCTTTTTTATACTTTCTTTGCTTGCTGGAGGTGCTTGTAAGGCCAGTATTGGTTTTGAAATGTAGTGACTTTTGTATTTGTTTACGCCTCCCATTCTAATGTCTGCACAATAGGCAAATATTGCTTCTGAAAGCCCAGAGTTTGGAGAAATATCGTTCACTCCGTCTTTCCAAGCTGCTCTTATTATTGACGGAGCTTTAATCCAGTTTTTACTAATTAAAGGCAGAGTAAGAAGCACTAACCTGCATGGAATAAAAGTAAGAACATCATCAAGTTTGGCTCCTGACTCTCCTAGCCATCTAAGCTTTCCAAGCTTATAACCGAGCATTGAATCAATAGTGCTACTTGCTTTAAAGAGCCATGCCATTGCTAGGGGGCCAGGCAACATTGTCGAATGGCTCCATAAGAATGTACCAATGATCATCCAAAATAAAGGCGCGAAAATTCCATCAACAGCATTCTCACTCGCAGATTCAGCAGTTGCCCGAAGTATGTCTTTTTTGCTGAGATTCTCAACATCTCTCCCAACAATATGACTTAATTCTTTCCTTGCAAGGGAAAGATCTTCATAAGGCAGATTATCATTTAATGAGCTAAGTACATTTGAGACACCTTGAGAAAGACTCCTTGCTGCAAGAGAGCTTGCTAATGCTAAAACTAAAATAATATATCTTATCTGATTTGGGATTGATAAATGATCTCCTTTAAAAAAGAATTGTTCTATTATCCAACCACTCCCACAACTTAAACTAATGACAAAGAGTGTAATAAATGTACCTCCAAGTCTTAGGGAAAAAGTATTTTCACCAGCAAAGGATTCAATCTTTCTTCTGAGAAATTGAATTAGTTGTCCAATAGCTTCTACTGGATGAGGTAAAAATCTGGGATCCCCAACCACTAGATCTACTAATGTTGCTGTAAAAATTAGCGAAAGATATAGTTTCAGTCTGTTTTAAGCCAGCTAAACATTGCCCTAAGACCTTTCCCGACTTTTTCTATTTCTAATGAGGCATCTTCAGAACGAATCCTTTGCATCTCAGGCTTCCCTGCTTCACATTCATCAACAAAGTTTTTAGCAAAAGTCCCATCTTGTATGTCAGACAAGATCCGCTTCATTTCCTTTTTGGTCTCTGATGTAATCAACCTTGGACCACTGACGTAATCACCATATTCAGCTGTATTGGAGATTGAATCTCTCATTGCTGTCAACCCACCTTTGACCATCAGATCTACGATTAGCTTGACTTCATGAAGACATTCGAAGTAAGCCAACTCAGGCTGATAGCCGGCTTCGACAAGAGTTTCAAAGCCAGCTTTTACAAGTGCAGAAAGGCCCCCGCAAAGTACAGCCTGTTCTCCAAATAGATCTGTCTCAGTTTCTTCTTTGAAATTGGTTTCAAGTATTCCTGCTCGTGTCCCTCCAATTCCCTTAGCGTATGCCATCGCAAGATCACGTGCTTTTCCGGAAGCATCTTGTTCTATTGCAAAAAGTGCTGGTACTCCTTGACCGTTTTGAAACTCCCAACGCACGGTATGACCAGGGCCTTTAGGCGCAATCATTACGACATCAACAAAGGCTGGAGGCTCTATTAAGCCAAACCGAATATTGAAACCATGAGCAAAGCTAAGAATTTTTCCAGGTTTAAGATGACTAGATATTTCCTTGCTATAGATATCTTTCTGAAATTCATCTGGGACTAAGATCATTATCCAGTCTGCTTTGGCAGATGCCTCTGAAACGCTTAAGACTTCTAATCCATCAGCAATAGCCTTGCTTGCGGATCTACTTCCTTCATAGAGTCCTACAACAACGTCAATTCCGCTGTCTTTAAGGTTCAAAGCATGAGCATGGCCTTGAGAGCCATAACCAATAATCGCAACTGTCTTGTTTTTAAGAAGATTGAGGTCTGCGTCTGAGTCGTAAAAAAGTTGAGCCATCCGGATGTTGTTTAGGGCTTTCTTAGGGCCAAGCTTACAAAGCATAAATTATAAATAAGAAAGCTTTGCTAAAAGGACTTTTTTAAAATTAGGTAGGTTTTGTGTTTAACCTTATGAAAAACCCTTCATATTTATATTGGTACTAATTTCCTTTAGTTGTCGGCCTCATTGGGATGAGAAATAACCCTGTCAATAAGACCATATTGCTTGGCCTCTGCTGCACTTAGGAAATAATCTCTATCAGTATCTTTTTCAATTTTTTCAAATGGTTGGCCTGTCATTTCAGACATTGCGCGGTTAAGCATTTCTTTGATTCTTAGAATTTCTTTCGCTTCAATTTCAATGTCACTAGCTTGTCTTTGAGAAGTACCGCCAAGAGGCTGGTGTATCATAATTCGACTGTGGGGTAAAGCAAGACGTTTGTTTTTAGTACCTGCTGATAAAAGAAATGCTCCCATTGAAGCTGCAAGACCAACACAAATAGTTACAACGTCACTTTTGACATATTTCATAGTGTCATATATGGCTAAGCCAGCAGTAACTGATCCTCCAGGACTATTGATATACAAATAAATTGGCTTAGTACTATCTTCTGAGTCTAGGTATAGCATTTGAGCAACGAGACTATTCGCAATTCCATCAGTTACTTCTTGTCCAAGAAATAAGATTCTTTCGGCGCCTAGCCTTGTATAAATATCTACCCAGCGTTCAAATTGACTTCCAGGAAGTCTATAGGGGACACTTGGAGTACCGATGGGCATGATTGATTAGAAATAAGGTGAGATAAAAGAATGAGTGACAAGTAAATTAGCTTGTAGTTTCAGTGCTTGGTAGATCTTTTCGGCTTTTCAGGACTCTGTCAATTAGGCCATATTCAACAGCTTCATGAGGGTTCAAGTAACTCATTCTGTCAGAATCCTTGGATAGCTGATCTACGCTTTTACCAGTGTTCGCAGAAAGAATTTTCAGCATGGCTTGTTTATTGTGAATTACTTCTTTGGCACGTATCTGGATATCTGTTGCTTGCCCACTAGCACCACTTCTTGGTTGATGAAGAACTATTGAAGAATGTGGTAGCGCAGCCCTATGACCTTTGGAGCCAGCAGAGAGTATTACAGCAGCAGTCCCCATAGCTTGGCCTATGCAAATAGTATGAATAGGTGGTTTGATGTAGCTGATTGTGTCACAAATGGCAAAGGCTTCAGTTTCAAAACCTATTGCATCTCCTGTATGCCAGCTAGTTCCTGTGGAGTTTATATAGAAGTAAATTGGTTTTTCAGAATTATCAAATTCAAGAAATAATAGTTGAGCAATAATCAGCTCGGTAACATCCATACCTAGCTGTCTTTTGGCATCATCGTCAGAAAACAAAGGAAGCCCAAGATAAACAATCCTTTCCTTAAGTAATAATGATGGTAAATCTGGTGGTGGAGTGCGCATTACGGCTGAATCGCCGTAGTATGGTGCCGAAACCGTCATATTGACCAAAAATGTCCAGGCCTAAATCTTAGCGATATATCTAGTTAGAAGAGACATTCTTATTGTCAGATTTGTTGGTAGTAGGATTTTTCTCAAGTTTTCCAAAAACCATTCTTCCTGTCGGAGTCTGCAATGCGCCTGTGATAATTACATCTAGTCTTTGACCTAATGAATTCTTTGCACCCTCTACTACAACCATAGTTCCATCGTCTAAATAACCAACTCCTTGGCTGTTCTCTTTCCCTTCTCTAACTATTTTTAATAATAATTTCTCACCAGGTTGAACTTCTGGCCTAAGCGCTATTACTAATTCACTTAAATTTAATATCTTTAATTCTTTTACTTGTCCAACTTGGGAAAGATTATAGTCAGCAGTGATCAGCATTCCACCAGTATCAGCAGTGAGCTTTAGAAGTTTTTCATCTGTTCCAGACCCTTGATATTTCGTGCTGTTTATAACAAGCCTTTTTTTTAAACTTTCACGTAATGCTGTAAGCATCTTTAAACCTCTTCTTCCTTTTGCCCTTTTATCATTATTACTTGAATCAGCTAATTGTTGTAGTTCTTCTATAACTGTTTCTGCGACTATTACTTTCCCTTCAATTAACCCGAAATTAAGAAGATCTTTAATGCGACCATCAATAATTACGCTGGTGTCTAAGATTTTTGCGCATGCAGGAGTAAGGATGCCTTCAGCTACAAGTAAGGCTTCTGTACTATTTGGATTTAAAAGCCGAAGAAATGTTCTCCCATGGATTTCGGCAAGATTGTAACCAAGAAGACCAAAGAACACATTACTAAGTACTGCCGAAATTGGTTTTGCAAGAAATATTTCTTTTGGAAGAGGAATCAGAAGTATCGGAGCTAATACTAGGTTTGCTACGAGCAAACCTAGTATTAAGCCTACTGCTCTACTGACTAGAAGATCAGTAGGTGTGGTTCTATTTTGTTGAGTTAGCTTTTTTCTTAATTGTTGAAAGAAAACTCCGATGAGTAAAGCTATAAAAGTACTCACCACTGTTGCAAATATTTTGGCTTCATTTGGCGATTGGAATTTTTCTAATATGTTGGGCGGAAATAAGTTCACTCCAAGCCAACCACTAGCACCTCCAGCAATACAAAATAAAATCAGTATTAGGATCTCCAGCATGGCATTAATTTTGGGACCTTCTCTTTAATTTATGTAGCATTGTTCTTATTTAATCTATTGCTTTAGTGGTAGATGGATACCTTTGTGTATTGATTTATAAGTCAACTTGTGAATTATCCCCAAAGTGCTTATTTACATATTCCTTTTTGTTATAGACGATGTTTTTATTGTGACTTTCCTGTTGTGCCTTTAGGAGACAGTGCTCGAGGGGAGCATGGCCCAGGCAGTAATTCAATCAAGTCATATTTAGACCTTCTCTATAGAGATATTTCTTTGACCTCAAAAGGAATTCCATTGGCAACTATTTATATAGGTGGTGGAACGCCATCGCTGTTAAGTGCTTCTCAAGTGGCAAGTTTATTAGACCATTTGCGGTCACATTTTGGATTTCAATATGGAGCAGAAATTACACTAGAAATCGATCCTGCAAGTTTTGATAAACGCTCACTTGAAGGGTTTTTAGATGCTGGAATTAATCGCTTAAGTTTAGGTGCACAAAGTTTTGATGATAATGTCTTAAGAGAATTAGGCAGAAGCCATTCTTCTAATGACCTTTTAGAAGCATGTGATTGGATTCAAGAAAATTTTAAAAGAGGGAGGCTTGCTAGTTGGAGCCTTGACCTTATAAGAAATTTACCCGGACAAAATTTAATTGCATGGAAGAGACAATTATTAAAAGCGATTTCTATTGCGCCCCCTCATTTATCTATATATGACTTGACTATTGAGAAAGGGACTGTTTTTGCTTGGAGAGTTAATAGAGGAGAACTATCTTTGCCGAATGATGACCTTTCTTTTGATATTTCGAAGATTACTAGTCAAATTTTAAACAGAGCAGGTTTTTCTCGTTATGAAATTTCCAATTATGCCTTGCCAGGGCATGCATCTCGTCACAATAGAGTTTATTGGAGTGGAGCCAGTTGGTGGGGTTTTGGTCAAGGTGCTACAGCCTGCCTTTGGGGGAATAGGTTCTCACGACCAAGAACTAGAAAATTATATAAAGAATGGCTTGAAACGGAAGAAACAACTTCAAAACTAGGCTCACTTAAATCAATAAAAAAAAGCCAATCTATACCTATTGAAGATCTTTTAATTGTTGGATTGCGCCGTAGAGAGGGTGTGAATATGCAGGAGCTTTCTAAAGGTTTGGGTTGGACTAATAATCAGTTAGAGACAAATACAAAAGAATTGAAAATGGCCTGGGCATATCCTTTGAAAAAGGGATGGATTAAGCAGAAGGGTTGGAGGTTTTACTTGACTGATCCAGAGGGAATGGAAATCAGTAATCAGATACTTGTCCAGATGTTGGAGTGGTGGGAGTCTTTGAACGGCTGTTCTTATGATTAACCCATTCTTTAAGAGCTTTTATGCAAAGTTCCCTTGTGTGGATTAATGGCTGTGCAAAAGGGGGCTGTTTATCAGTTAGCCCAAGCAAATCGGCAGTTACTCGAACCTGTCCATCACATTGATCACCTGCACCAATACCTATTACTGGTATTTTTAAGATCTTGCTTACACTACTTGCAACCGTTGAAGGAATATGTTCTAGGACTAAAGCAAAACATCCAACCTTTTCTAGTTGAAGCGCTTGGCTAATAAGCTTTTCTTGCTCTAGTTCAGTTTCTGCTTGCTTCTGGTAACCAAGATTATGTACTGATTGTGGTGTCAGTCCAAGATGTCCCATGACTGGTATTCCCATACGGATTAATCTTTCAATTACCATTATTACTTCAGGCTCAGCTCCTTCAATCTTGACAGCCGCCGCACAAGATTCTTTTAAAAGACTCCCTGCGGCCTCTACAGCTTTATCTTCCCCGCATTGGTAACTTAGGAAAGGCAAGTCGCATACAACTAGAGGTTGTTTTTGTTTAGAGCTAGAGAAACCCCTCCCTACTGCTTGAGTGTGATCGCGCATTTGTTGCAATGTTACAGGCAATGTGGTGCTATGCCCATGAACAAACATTGCTAGTGAGTCACCTACAAGGACTACATCTGCCCCTGCAGCCTCAACAATTGCAGATGAAAGACTGTCCCAAGCAGTAAGGATTGTGATGTGACGTCCCTGCTCTTTAAATCGGATTAATTCCTTAGGAAGCATTTAGCTTGTTGGCTAAGAGATTTGAATTGCTAAACTTTAGGAGACTCGGACCTATGCGGCCTCGACGCCTAAATCTGGTCAGGACCGGAAGGTAGCAGCCAAAAGGGATGCTCGAAGCAGGCGTAGATTCCGGGTCACCTAAATCAAACGATGAGGATTAGTTCCCAGGATCACGCTTTAGTTGCCTAAGCCTTAAAAACTCAGGAATACTAGCTCCAGCTTCTTTGTTTTTTGCTTGTCGATAAAGTGACTGAGAAGATAATTGTGCGCCTGGTTTTTGATTACTATATGGTTGATTGCCCTCGAAACCTGTTGCTATTACAGTAACTTGAACTTCTCCTTCAAGAGCTTCATCGACAACAGCTCCAACAATAATATTGGCTTCTGGATCAACTACATCATAAATAACTTCAGAGGCAGAAGTCATGTCTTCTAATGTCATGTCTTTCCCTCCAGTAATGTTAACCACGCATCCTTTTGCTCCATCTATGCGACCAGCTTCAAGTAAAGGGCTATTTATAGCTGTTTGAGCTGCTTCTGCTGCTCTGGAACGACCAGAACCAATACCTATTCCTAATAATGAAGTGCCTGCTTCAGTCATTACAGAACGAACATCAGCAAAATCAACGTTAACAAGGCCTGGACAAGTGATTATGTCAGTTATACCTTTAACTCCCATTCTTAAAACGTCATCAGCGTTTTTAAAAGCTTCTTGAAGAGGTGCGCCAGCAATTGCTTCTTTAAGGCGATCATTTGGTATGACAATCAGTGTGTCTACACTTTGAGATAGCTTTGCTATCCCTTCATCGGCTTGACGCATTCTTCTTCTACCCTCAAACCCAAAGGGCTTTGTAACTATTGCTACGGTCAAGGCCCCACTTTGTTTAGCCACTTCCGCAACTACTGGTGCAGCACCTGTTCCTGTTCCACCTCCCATTCCTGCAGCTATAAATACTAGGTCTGCTCCTTCTAATGCTTGCTGAAGGTCTGCTCTTGATTCTTCTGCAGCTTTCTCTCCTATATTAGGATTTCCGCCTGCACCTAAACCTCTCGTAAGAGTTTGTCCAAGTTGAACTCTATTTTCAGCGGAAGATTGCAATAAAGCTTGAGCATCTGTATTAAGAACTCTGTAGGAAACTCCTTGGAGATCACTAAGAATCATTCGATTCACAGCATTGCTTCCACCGCCGCCAACGCCGATTACTTCAATTCGGGCGTTCTGGCTTGGTTGAATGCCTTCGCTCCTAGAAGGAGAGTTTGAATTGTTTCCCATACCCATATTGAAAAAATTTAAATAATGATTTTTGCTGCTTTATTAACTTGTTATAGATCATATTTGCTTTTTCAAGAAAGTCTCTTCTTTTCTTTAAGGAAATAAATCAGAATTCACTGACTTTTGCCAAATGCAGAAGTCAGTATTCTTGTCTTTTGGCCGAATTTATTTTGATAAATCTATTTCCTCGGGGAGGAACAATTTTGGTTTTAAATGGTTTTTCAAGTCAAGAATGGTCAATGAGCTTTGAATTAATTCATGCGGAAGAGACTTCGAGAGTTGTTTTATTGACTTGATCTGCTGTTTTAGAACAGCAGGGTTGTTCCCTAGATAAATAAATAAAAAATCTGCAGTTTGTAAGACAATGTTCCCATTAGGTTTGAAGATGATTCGTTTTAACTGGCTCCCAAGTTTTTGTTCATTTCTCAAAATGATTGAAATCAATTTTTGATTCTGTTTTGACCAACCGTCGATAATTAGTTCAAATGAGGGATCCTTGCTTTTTGCAGATTTGAAGATAGGAATCCAATACCCTTTTTCATCAATCATTCCTTTCTCTTGTCCATTTTTGCCTCTTCTTAAGGCGAATGCTTTTGGTATTCTCTCAACAACTTTTACTTCAATACTTAAAGGTGCAAGCCTTCTATTTACTGAAACTGCCTGAAATGATAGATCTCTATGTATGTTCTCTTCAATTTGTTTTGGATTTATTTCTAATATAGCCTTGGGGAAATTCAATTTCATTGCGGCTAGAATTTCTTCCCTTGGAGTGTGGATAGCACCCTTTATATAGATTTGGTTCTTATCAATTGCTTCCCATCCTTTAGTCACAAGTAGTACCCCCAGACTTGTGGACATTAATAGAAAACAAATGATTCGCCAGATTTGGGCAATTTTAGGGAAAGAGGGATTATTTGAGGGCTTTTTAAATGTGGAACCTTTCATAGGTCACAGCGTGCTTTCCTCATTAGTTGATTCATCCACTCACGAGCTCTGTCAGCATCTGAAAATGGAACGTCTAGCTCTTCCCCGCAGCCAATCAAGCGTAAACGGCATTGACCTTGAGACTCATTCGTTAGAGGTGCTTCTCCAGAACTTAGAGCCATTAGCTCAATTAGTTCTAAGGATTTAATCTCAAACTTGTCTTTTTCTTGAAATCTGCCTGCTTCAAAGCTGCTCCAGCTAATAAAACCTCCTTTGACCTTGGCAGCTCCACATCCATCTAATTTGGCTAATTCTGAGCCTTCTGCCCATATTCGATAAAGGTTCTGTCGTCTTCGCTCAAGCCATCCTAGTGAGGTTAACAGTACGAATACTAAAAGTAAGGGGAACCAAAGCAATCCATGAATCATATTTTTCCAAAGCTATTTAAGAACTATCTATATGAAACTAATTTATTCTTTAGCGCTTTCTACCAACCTTGCCACAAGTTGTGAAAGATTGATTCCTGAGGCGGCCCAAAGCAAGGGATACATACTCTTGGATGTGAAGCCAGGAAGGGTATTTATTTCATTGATTAAAATAGAATCTTTGTCTTCTTCATAAAAGAAATCTACTCTTGCAATTCCTTCAGCTGCAATTGCCTTACATGCAAGAAGAGATAAATCGCGAACTTTTTTAGCAATATGTTCTTTTATTGGAGCAGGAATTATTATTTTTGCTGAGTTTTCAGAGTATTTCGAGTCATAGTCATACCAATCAGAGTTACAGTCGATTTCACCAACGCAAGATGCAGAAATATATTTTTTACCAAGCACGGCGCATTCGAGTTCTCTTGCTTTAATACTTTGTTCAATAATTATGCGTTGATCTAATTGGGCGGCAAGTGTCAATCCAGCTATCAAATCTTTTTGAGTCTGAGCCTTAGTGATCCCAACCGATGAGCCAAGGTTGGCTGGTTTTACAAAACATGGAAAACCCAATTCAGATTCAATTTGTTGAATTAAATGGGATTTTCTTTCTTTGTCTAATAAATCTTTTGCATAAGCTTTGCAATAAGTCACTTGAGGTAAGTTTTCTTTAGCAAATGCCGCTTTCATTGCCAGCTTGTCCATGCCTAAGGCAGATCCCAAGATATCGCTTCCTACAAAAGGCTTCCCTGTAAGCTTGAATAGCCCTTGAATGGTTCCATCCTCACCATTGGGCCCGTGGAGAACTGGAAACCATACATCTACCGCTTCAGCTCCTGCTGGTAAGCGAGTGAACTCTCTTGAGGGTGAAGAAGTGACAATATGCTTGCTTAAGGAACTAGAACCTTCTTTTAAAACTTCTTCTGAAAGATCACCAGACCACCAAGCTCCCTTTGCGTCGATATAAATGCTAATCACTTCAAATTTTTTCTTATTAGAATTATCTCTTAATGCATTGATAACAGTTGCTGCAGATTTGATTGACACATTATGCTCTCCTGAGATTCCACCAAAAACAACCCCAACTTTAGTGATCTTATCCCTCATGGCTTGACTCGATGTTATTCATATTAGTGAATAGCTATATTTATTCAATAGGTAAACCTGTTAATGAAAAAGGTCTAATCTGATTGATTCTTACTTTTACTAAATCACCTGGCTTATATAAATAATCCCTTGCACTTTGTTTTTGGAAAAAAGTAAGCCTATTTGTTCTAGTTCGTCCCATTAATTGATTGGAATCCTTGGGGTTAAGTTTCTCTGCAAGAACCTCTTCAACTTTGTTCTTATACCTTAAATTCCTTTCCTTGGCTGTTGTCTCAACAAGTAAGTTAAGTTCTCTTAGACGAGCTACTTTTATTTCTTCAGGTATTTGATTAGACCATGTTGCTGAAGGTGTATTAGGTCTTGGTGAATAAGCAGCAGTATTAACTTGGTCAAACCCAATTTCTTTAATAACTTCAAGTGTATTGTTGAACTGAGACTCTGTTTCGCCAGGAAAAGCAACTATAACATCAGAACTAACAGATGCTTCAGGAATTAAAGTACGTATTTGATAAATAATTTTCTTATATTTTTCAATTGTATATCCTCTACACATTCTTTTAAGAACTTCATTATTACCACTTTGAAAAGGTATATGGAAGTGCTCACAAATTTTTGGAAGAGTTGCACAGGCTTCAATGAGACGATTTGTAAAATAACGAGGATGACTTGTCGCAAAACGAATTCGTTCAATTCCAGGAATATCGTGAATGTAATAAAGTAAATCAGTTAAGGTATTTTCTCTCCTTCCAGATGAAGAAATGCCAGGTAAATCGCGCCCATATGCATCAATATTTTGACCAAGCAAAGTTATTTCTTTAAAACCTTTTTTCGCAAGATCTTCGATCTCTTTTTTTATTGATAGTGGCTCTCTGGATTGCTCTTTTCCTCTTACTGATGGGACAACACAATAAGTACATCTCTCATTGCATCCATAGATTATATTGACCCAACCGCATATTTCGCTGTCCCTTCTTGCAGTAGTCAAATCCTCGAGAATTTGATGTTCTTCGGTGGCTACAACTTGTTGACCATTGTCTACTTGAGAGAGGAGTGTCTCAAGACGATTTGCATGCTGAGGCCCCATGACTAGGTCAAGCTCAGGAACCCTTCTTAATAGAGATTCCCCTTCTTGTTGTGCAACACAACCTGCAACTATAAGTTTTAAGCTGGGAGTTGTTTTCTTTCTTAAAGCTTGCCTACCTAGGTAGCTATAGACTTTTTGCTCAGCATTGTCTCTGATAGTACAAGTATTGTATAAAACAAGATCTGCGTTAAGTTCATTATCGGCTTCTTGATATCCCATCTCTTGTAATATCCCAGCCATTCTTTCTGAATCAGCCTTGTTCATCTGACATCCAAAGGTTGTAATCCAATAACTTCCTCTATTGTTTAGAGAGTTATCTAAACCTTTATAACTTGATTGTGATTTTGTTGATATCACAGTGGAATTGTTTCTCTGGTGATGGAATAAACGACTTTTTTGATTTTTCTCATGGAGTTCTACTTCTGGATGTGATATTTCATAAGATTCTATTTATAAAGGGCGAGCGAGGGGAGTCGAACCCCCGAATAGCGGCGCCACAAGCCGCTGCCTTAACCACTTGGCGACGCCCGCCGCATGTATACAAATTAACCAATTCTTCCTCATTCATATAAATGTTTGCGCAAAAAAAGACATCTTCTGATATTCGTTACCTTGATGTACTTGTTCCACGTGGCTTAGTGACAAGTGGAAGAAATCTTTTAAATGCACCAGTTACGAGTGAGGGCCTTTGCTCGTTAAGAATGTTTTTAGGTGATGGCATTATTAGAGGTTTTGACAAAATTAGTTATTGCTCAGAAAAATGTTTTGGCTTATTGCTTCCAAGGCTTGTAGAGCCTCACGCACATATAGACAAGGCTTTCACCTGGAAAGATTTCCCTAATTTGTCTGGAACATATGAAGGAGCGATGAAGGCAAATTTAGAAGAACATAAAAATCGGAATAAATCAAAAGTCCGTTCTAGAGCAGAGAAATTATTG
The DNA here is from genome assembly GCA_003279445.1 of Prochlorococcus sp. AG-402-G10. Taxonomy (GTDB): domain Bacteria; phylum Cyanobacteriota; class Cyanobacteriia; order PCC-6307; family Cyanobiaceae; genus Prochlorococcus_E. The sequence goes on along the minus strand of QCHT01000005.1, from coordinate 96,678 downwards.
GGATTAGGACTAAAAAATGGTATTAGAGCAATTAGAAGTCATGTAGACAGTTTCGGACTTGTAGGCGGCCAAACTTGGGATGTTTTGCTGGAAATTAAAAGTGAATGGGAGCAGAAAATTGAATTGCAACTTGTTGCGATGGTCCCATTGGAATACTGGATTAGCAATGAAGGGGAAACTTTGGCGAAGAGAGTTTCAAAAGAAGGTGGCTTGCTTGGAGGAGTCATAGGACCGCCTTACAAGAAAAAACTATTGAGAGAATCGTTGCTTAATGTCTTCTCTTTGGCAAATGATTTGGGGTGTGGGATTGACTTCCATATCGATGAGTCACACTTGGATCCTGGAGGAGGTTTGCGAGAATTGCTCTATGTACTTGATCGCATAAGCATGGATGTGCCAATAACTTGTAGCCACCTAAGTAGCATGAGCTTGCTCTCTCATAAAAACTTGTGTTTCTTTGCAGAAAGATTGGCTCATTACAACGTAAAAGTGGTTGCATTGCCGCTTACTAACTTTTGGTTGATTTCCAGGTATTACATGGCGACACCAGTTAAAAGGCCTTTAGCACCAATTAATCAGCTTCAAAAGGCAGGGGTCACAGTTGGCATTGGTGGGGACAATGTGCAAGATCCTTGGAATCCAATTGGGGATTTTGATCCGTTATCTTTAATCGCAGCTTCTATCCCAATGGCTCAAGTAGCTCCATGGCAGAGGGAAGGATTATCTACATTTACAACTGGAGCGGCTCGAATAATGGATCTTGAGTGGGACGGAAGCTTTCAAGTCGGTAGTCCAGCAGATTTTATTTTGTTAGACGCTGATAGTTGGACTAGCGCTCTTTCTATGTCACCAGATAGAAAGGTAATGATTAATGGGGCTTGGGTTGAATGACTAGTTAATTCATTCAAGAATTTTTCTACACATGCTTAACACATCAAACTTAGATGAATTTCTGGAGGAAATCAGGAGAATCAGTGATTTAGAGCTCCTTCTTAGGCCTACTGAACAAAGAAGGTTTTCTCGCGATTTTTTTGATTATTCACCGATTCTTAGAGAGAAGCTTGCTGAGTGTTGCGCAGACTTTGTCGTCAAACCCCTTTCTGTTGATGCAGTTTTGTCAGTTGCATTTACTTGTCAAAAACATGAGGTCCCTTTGACTATTAGAGGTGCAGGAACAGGAAACTATGGTCAATGCGTCCCTATAGAAGGAGGTGTAGTAATGATTATGACGTCTTTAACCAAAATAAGAAATTTCAATTCGGAAACTTTTGAAGTCACTGTTGAGGCAGGTTGCTTACTTGCAGATTTGAATAAATATTTGCTTTTAAAAGGACGCCAGCTTCGATTGCTTCCTAGTACTTGGAGAACTGCTTCGGTTGCTGGCTTTATCGCTGGAGGTTCTGGAGGTATTGGTTCTGTTCGATGGGGCTTTCTTCGTGACCCTGGCCATCTGCTTGGACTTGAAGTTGTAACGCTAGAAGAGTGCCCTAGAAAAATTCAACTTGATGCAAGATCCTCTGAGGCACTTAATCATGCCTATGGTACAAATGGAATTATTACTTCTTTAACCCTATCAACTTGTAATGCTGTTGATTGGCATGAGGTAGCAATTGATTGCGATGATTTTTTTGAAGCAGTTGAAATCTTCCAGTCTTGTACTAAAGCAGCTGTAGATTTATTCCTTTGCACTTTTTTAGAGAATAAGATTGTTGAATGCCTTCCTTCTTGGAGTGGAAAGTGGAGAGGGAAGAATCGTTTATTGCTTTTGGTTGCTCCAGACGGGGTGAGCACTTTAGAAAGAATTTCTATGAGAAATGGCGTTGACTTTTATCATCTAGGACCAGAAGAGAAACAAGGGGGGGGTGGATTACGTGAACTTACTTGGAATCACACTACTCTCCATATGAGATCAATTGACCCTAAGTGGACATACCTTCAGATGCTTTTGCCTCAGCCAGAAGTCAATGCTATTGATGCCATCAACAGTAAATGGGGGGATAAGATACTTTGGCATTTTGAAGCTGTTAGACAGCAAGGTGTTCAACGCATGGCGGCTTTGCCTTTAGTTCAATGGGAAGGCAGCAATCAGTTGGAGATTTTAATGGATGACTTTAGAAAGGTTGGGGCAATTTTGTTTAATCCACATGTCATTACAGTTGAGGATGGTGGCTTAGGTGTAATTGACTCTGACCAAGTTCAGGCAAAAAGAGATTTTGATCCAAAAGGTATATTGAATCCTGGCAAATTAAAAGGATGGTCATGACTTCTACTGAGTTTTAGCCCTAAGTCTTTGAAGCATGTCTCCAACTAAGTAAAGTGAGCCAGTTAAGACAGGACAAGGTATTGGCCACTTGTCTTTTAACCTTAGGGTCTCTAAGACTTGTTCTACATAATCTGCTTTGTGTAATTGGGATGATATCTCTGGGCAAGCTTTTGTTAGATCTTCTAATTCCCAACTTTGATGATTGGGAATAGGAACTAACCATGCTAAATCATTTTTCTTTAATAAACATCTCAGCATCTCCGGTGCATCCTTATTAGCTTGTATTCCAATAATCCAATGGACACCTTGGCTTTGTTCCTTCCAAATTGAACGCTCTTTAGAAAGCTGTCTTATTGCATGTGGATTATGTGCACCATCTAAAATAAGAGGAAGGTTCTTCCATGATGTATTTTGTAGCCTTCCTGGCCATTTTGCAGAGGCAAGACCTTCTTGAATATCTTGAGTGCTGACTTTGAATCCGATGCTTGGCAATTCTTCTAATATTCCTTTTGCTACGGATGCATTTTCTTTTTGTATTTCTCCTGGGATACCTAGTTCCCAATCATTTGACAAAGGAGGAACCCAAATCAATTTCGAATTTTGCTTTTTTGTGGCTTTAAGAAGAACTTCTTGAACATCTGGATGTTGCTTTGAGCTAATTACTATGCTCTCTGGTGTTATAACAGCTGCCTTTTCGGCTGCAATATTTTTCAAATCCTTCCCTAGGTATTCGCAATGGTCTAAACCTATTCCTGCTATAGCTATTAAAGGTCTATAAGGGTGAGCTGTTGTAGCATCAAGCCTTCCTCCCAGTCCTACCTCTAAAACCATCAAGTCAACTTGATTGATTGAAAAATAATTAAAAGCAGAGGCTATAACTAGCTCGAAAGGAGTTAATTGTTCTTCAGGAGAATAACCTTTAACGTTATTTATACATTCTTCAAAATCTTTTTGGCAAATCATCTCACCATTAATTCTGATTCTTTCACACCAGTTAATTAAATGAGGGGAAACTGTACAACCAACTTTGATTCCAGCTTTGGATAGGCAACTTTCAAGGAAAGAAGCAATTGAACCCTTGCCATTTGTCCCTACAACTTGAATTGCAGGTATAGCCATGCAGGGATTCCCCATTCTATGAATTGTACTTTCTATTCTACTCAGGCTAAGATTTATCCCCCTGGATTGGAAAGAAGGAATTAGCTCAGAAAGGTTTAATAGGCTTGACATCTTAGTCTATATAGATGATTAAATTAAATTCTTTATAGACTTCTCTAATCTATACAGTAATTGATTTATTTCTCTCTTTGTAATTATTAAAGGAGGTACTAACCTTATTACTTTAGGTCCTGCACCAATAGTAAGTAAACCTTCTTTAATTGCTTCTCTAGTGATATCTTGGGAGCTTAAATGACTTTCTTCTTTGATAACTAGCCCAAGCATTAAACCAATTCCTCTTACCTCATTAAAATGATTTGGATGATCATTTACAATTCTTTCTAGTCCCTCTCTTGTTTGTTCTCCTCTGGAATTGATATTTTCCAAAAGGTTTTTATTTTCTATTTCTTTTGCAACTGTTAGGGCTGCTTTACATGCAAACGGATTCCCTCCAAATGTGCTTGCATGATCACCAGGCTCAAATAAATTTACGCATTCTTTGACAAGAAGTGCTCCTATAGCATGCCCCCCGCCTAATCCTTTCGCAAGAGTGAAGGCATCTGGTTCTATTTGAAAGTGTTCGTATGCCCAAAACTTCCCAGTCCGGCCCATTCCCGATTGGACTTCATCAAAGATAAGTAAAACTTTATGTTTTGTACAAAAGTCTCTAAGAAAATGGAAGAAAGCTTTGTCTCCTGGAAAAACACCCCCTTCCCCTTGGATAGGCTCTATTAATACAGCAGCAATTCTAGGTAAATCTTTTTCTAACTTTTCTTGTAAAGCTTGGAATGATTTTGAGCTATTAAAAGAAAAGAATTCAAATCCTGGGACTAACGGCTCAAAGTTTTTGTGATATTTTTCTTGACCCGTAGCACTTAATGCTGCGAGAGTTCTTCCATGAAAACTAGATTTAGCAGAAAGAATAATTGGATTTTCAATCCCTCTTTTAATATGAGCATATTTTCGAGCTAACTTTATTGCTGATTCATTTGCTTCTGCACCACTATTACAGAAGAAAACGCTGTCAGCACAACTTTTATTAACTAACCATTGAGCTAAATCTTCCTGCTCAGGTATGCAAAATAGATTTGAAACATGTTGAATCCTTCTAAGCTGCTTATTTAGAACATTGATCAATTTCTTATGACTATGACCAAGACTGCATGCAGCAATCCCTGCAATAGCGTCTAGATATTTATTCCCTTCCTGGTCCCAAACCCAGCATCCCTTCCCCCTTACTAGCTTTAGAGGAAGTCGTTGATAAGTATTCATCAAACACATGGGAGCGGTCGGACTTGAACCGACAAACCCGAAGGTGCCGCATTTTGAGTGCGGTGCGTCTACCAATTCCACCACGCTCCCTTAGTTGTGTTTTAGGTCAGTACTAAGTTCAGATTTTAGGCCACTTCGGTATCAGAATAAAGATTTTGTGTATCTTCATATGTTTTTGTCGTTAGGTTCGATGTTTTTTGAACCTGACTGTGAGACCTAGTGATGGATGCTCCAACTCCATTAAGTTTTGGTGATAGGTCTTCATAACCTCTATCTAGGTGCTCCAAACCTTGAACAATGCTTGTTCCATTTGCAGCAAGGCTTGCTATTACCATTGCAGCACATGATCTTAAGTCCCCTCCTGTAATAGAAGTTGCCTTTAAAATGTTGCCTCCCACAACAAAGGCAGTATTGCCCTCTAGCAGAATCTTTGCTCCCATTCTCTGTAATTCGCCAACATGCTGCATTCTGTTCTCAAAAACAGTTTCTTCAATTTTTGAGGTCCCCTTCACCGTAGTCATCAGTGCCATGAAAGGAGCTTGTAAATCTGTCGGGAATCCTGGGAATGGACTTGTTGTGATATCTACTGCTTGAAGACTTTCTCTTGGAATGATGCTTAGAGTGTTATCTGAGTATTCGATTAAACAGCCACATTTTTGTAGCTTGGAAATGACTGATTCTAAGTGCTCTGGTATAACAGGAGAAATAGTTAAGGTAGAGCGTGTAATAGCTGATGCGATAAGGAATGTCCCAGCCTCTATGCGGTCAGGAATTACGCTGTGCATGCAACCCTTTAGACGATCAACTCCTTCAATCGTGATCTGAGAAGTTCCTGCACCTTGAATCTTGGCACCCATCTTGTTCAACATCGTTGCGAGATCTTGAATCTCAGGTTCTTGTGCGGCATTCTCGAGAATTGTTGTTCCTTGAGCAAGAGTCGCTGCCATCAAAATGGTTTCCGTCGCTCCAACACTTTTACAATTGAATTTGATTCTTACACCGGTTAATCGTTGTTGGGGACTAATCACCTTTGCGACAACATAATCGTTCTCAATTTGAACTCTTGCTCCTAAGGCTCGCAATCCTTGAATATGCTCGTCAATAGGCCTTGTCCCTATTTTGCAGCCGCCAGGCAATGGAATCTTGACTTCTCCAAGCCTTGCAAGAAGAGGACCAATACAAACAAAACTAGCTCGAAGTGCATGAACAAGTTCATAAGGAAGATGACTTGATGAAAGCTTTAGCTCACTAGTGTTTAGCGTTAAGGTGTTTGAATCTTGGCTTAGTTTTGATCCAATGGCCCTCAGAAGCCTTGACATGACATCAATGTCTGTAAGTTGAGGAACATTTCTTAGATATACAACTTCATTGGTTAATAAAGAAGCAGCCATCAGAACTAATGCTGAATTCTTTGCCCCACTGACTCTCATGTGACCTGAAAGCTTCCTTTTACCTTCAACCTTTAGAAATGGTAAAAGACTTATTTCTTTTTTTAAAGCTTCCATTCTTTGCATACACTAAATCAAATCACCAATTCTCAAGGATGACAAGTAGATAAGATCAGTTCTATATAAATGAAATACTTATGCAATTTGTTTTCTTAAATACCTGAAAATCTATATTTTTTGGAAGTTTTTCTTAAGACTTTATGTAGTTTTATGATTGACTTTAGGACGCTTATGAGGGTGTCTTGAATTGCTAGAAGCCCAGGTTTCAGGTACATGTGACTTTTTGCTGTAGGAGTTCAAATGTCCTCATCGGCTGCATTTTTTTGAAGAATGAATCCATAAATTTCTTAAACAATTATGGATCCCTTGATAACGCTAAATTGTGAGAAAGGAGTGATATCTTGTGCTCCTTGTATTCATTAAGGAGAAGAAAAATTAAGACATTAGATATGCCTTTAATTTCGAGTCGACGTAACCCTTTGGTTCGACGTTTAAAGGCACTTTCAAGGCCTAAAAAACGAAATCAGGTTTCTATGCTTCTACTGGAAGGGACCCATTTGCTACAAGAAGCCTTGAAAGCATATTGTTTGCCCTCTGAGATTATTGCGACGCCAAAATGGTTGGAAGATCATGGAGAAATTTTCCAAGAAATCTCTCAAGAAGTTCAAATCCATATGGTTACAAAATCTGTTCTGGAGGAATCTTTATCAACAGTTACACCTGATGGAGTTGCATCTCTTTTACCCTTTTCGGCTCTTCCTAAAAAAAATAAGGAGAGCACGTTTATTTTGGCTCTTGATCGATTACAGGACCCAGGCAATTTAGGGACTTTATTTCGTACTGCTTTAGCTGCTGATGTTGAACTGATTTGGCTTGCTTTGGGGGCTGACCCATTAGGTCAAAAAGTTATAAGAGCCTCTGCAGGAGCGATTATGCACCTGCCTTTTGAGCGTTTAGGGTCTCATGAAGAGGATGCTGTTGATAAGCTTTCCTGCAAATTGAAGGATGCGAAAAATAGAGGGTTTCAGGTAGTAGGAGCTTATAGCTCTAGAATTGATATAGATCTTTCTCTTTATTGGGAGATAGATTGGCAAAAGCCAACAGTCTTGGTTTTAGGCAATGAAGGGAGTGGGGTTCATCCAAGGCTTCAATCCTGCTGTACTCATGCAGTAACTTTGCCACATAATAAAATTGTTGAGTCTCTAAATGTTGCATCTGCTGCCGTTCCTCTACTGTTAGAAAGGCTACGGGCCAGAATGACCTCTTAGTATCAAACAAGAAAGGTGAGTAAAACGAATTCTGATTTTGATTTAATTGTCATTGGGGCAGGCTATGGTGGCTTTGATGCTGCTAAACATGCTGCTGATCATGGCATGAAGGTTGGGATTATTGAATCTCGAGAGATGGGAGGAACTTGTGTTAATAGAGGTTGTGTTCCTTCAAAGGCTTTGCTGGCTGCTAGCGGCAAGGTCCGAGAACTTGCAGATGCTGACCATTTATCTAAGTTTGGGATACATGCAGCACCTGTACGCTTTGAACGACGAAGGATTGCTGATCATGCAAATAATTTAGTCTTGAATGTTAGGAATAATTTGACAAAAACATTAGAGAGAGCTGGTGTGACTATTCTTAGAGGAATAGGACGCCTAGAGGGTGATCAGAAAGTTGGGTTGAGAGAAGTTAATGGCGTTGATCGTATTTTGTCTGCGCAGGACGTTATTTTGGCAACAGGTTCAGATCCATTTGTCCCTCCAGGTATTGAGATTGATGGGCGAACAGTTTTTACAAGTGATGAGGCTGTGAATTTAGAATGGCTCCCTAGATGGATCGCAATTATTGGTAGTGGATATATAGGATTGGAATTTGCAGATGTATATACAGCTTTAGGTTGTGAAGTGACGATGATTGAGGCGTTGGATAGAGTGATGCCTACATTCGATCCCGATATAACAAAGATTGCTGCTCGTAATTTGATTGCAGGGCGAGATATAGATGCAAAGTCAGGTGTCCTAGCCAGCAAAGTCTATCCAGGGTGTCCTGTGAAAATAGAACTTTCTGATGTTGGTACGCGCAAGTTAGTTGAAGAATTAGAAGTAGATGCAGTTCTTGTTGCTACAGGAAGGGTCCCAAGTAGTAAGAATTTAAATTTGGCTTCTATGTCTGTTGAAACTAATAAAGGCTTTATACCTATTGATGACTCGATGAGGGTTCTTTCCAATGGTGAGCCATTGCCACATCTTTGGGCTGTTGGAGATGTAACTGGGAAGTTGATGTTGGCGCACACCGCAGCAGCACAGGGAACGGTTGCTGTTGAAAACATTCTTGGAAACAATAGAACAATTGACTATAGAAGTATCCCTGCTGCGACTTTTACTCATCCAGAGATAAGTTCGGTTGGCTTTTCTGAGGAAGAAGCTAAGGAATTTGCTGCTAATGAAGGTTTTCATCTTGGAATTGTCCGAAGTTATTTCAAGGCAAATTCAAAGGCTTTGGCTGAGTTGGAGAGTGATGGGTTAATGAAATTATTGTTTAGAAAAGATAGCGGTGAGATTCTAGGTGCGCATATATACGGCTTACATGCTGCCGACCTAATACAAGAAGTAGCTAATGCCTTGTCACGGAAGCAAACTGTACTCGACTTATCTAGAGAAGTTCATACGCATCCTACTTTGAGTGAAGTTGTTGAAGTTGCCTATAAACAGGCCGCTAATCAATTGAAGAGTTCTTAACTACTTTTATTTAATTTCTCAGATGGAGATTCGACGACGTCCACCAAACCCTAAAGTTCAGGTAGAAAATCTAGAATATGCAATACCGCATAAAGATTCTGAACCTCGCAATATTCTTGAAAAGATTGTTTGGGAGAAGGAACGTGAAGTAACTCTTGCTCGGGAACGTGTACCGTTGTCGAAACTGATTGGAAAAATTGAACAGTTGAAACAACCTAAGGATTTTTTGGGAGCTTTAAAGAATTCTGTTTATTCTCCATCTGTGATTGCAGAGATTAAAAAAGCAAGTCCTAGCAGGGGAGTCATTAGAGAAGATTTTGATCCAATTCAAATAGCCCTTGCTTATGAAAAAGGAGGTGCTACATGTGTCTCTGTATTAACGGATAAAACTTTTTTTCAAGGAAGTTTCGATGTTCTTAATGATGTTCGACAAAGAATTGAATTGCCTTTACTTTGCAAGGATTTTATTCTTCACCCTTATCAAATCTACCAAGCTAGAGCTGCAGGTGCTGATGCCATTTTACTAATAGCAGCAATATTATCTGACCAGGATTTAACCTATTTAAAAAAGATAGCATCTAACCTTTCGTTGTCTGTTTTAGTTGAGGTTCATAACGTTGAAGAAATGCAACGGATCCTTTCTATTGGTGGATTCCCTTTGATAGGTATCAACAATAGGGATCTTAAAACTTTTGAAACTGATATAGCTACTACTGAGAAGTTATCTAAAGCATGCGCCAGTACTTTAAAAGAACAGAATGTTTTGCTAGTAAGTGAGTCTGGGCTTTTTACTCGCCAGGATTTAGACAAGGTTTCTTCTTTTGGTGCTCAAGTTGTTTTAATTGGCGAGTCGTTAATGAGGCAAAATGATGTTTTAAAAGCCTTGAAGACCATTATGGGGTAGAATAACTTGAAAAATTTCTCATTAATTACCTTTTTTCTTTATAGGAAAAATATACATATTGGCTGCTTATTAGGCAGGCTTAATGAAGTTTGTGAATGAAATGCTTTTTAGTATCTTAACTGGTTTTGCTGCTGGAGCTGTGCACGTTGTTAGTGGCGCTGATCATTTGGTTGCAATGGCACCATCAGCCTTCCGGCAACCAAAATTGGCCTTGAAGAGTGGATTCGCATGGGGATTGGGCCATTCTGCTGGTGTCCTTCTTTTATCTATCGCTGCGATTCTAGTGAAAGATTTTGTGCAAATTGAAAGGATGTCTAATTTTGCGGAGCTATGCGTAGGAGTATTCCTCTTGATTGTGGGTACCCTGACCATTAAAACGTCTTTCGGGTTACGTATACATACGCATGCTCACAATCATGCTAATGGATCAAAGCACCAACATCTTCATTTGCATTTAAGAGGAAGGAAAAAACATACTAGTCACTCTCATGCCTCAACAAGCTTGGGTTTGCTTCATGGAATTGCTGGAGCTAGTCATTTGTTGGCAGTTATACCTGCTTTGGCTTTGCCTCCTTTTGGTGCTTTCCTATATTTGTTGTTTTACCTTTTAGGCTCTGTCTTTGCCATGGGAGCAGTTATTTCTGCAATGTCTTTAGCAACATTGCGAGTAGGACAAAAAGCTATTCCGCTTATTTTTGCTTTTACAGGGGGACTTTCAGTGTTTACAGGCCTTTTTTGGATTCAGAAAACATCTGATTATATTTTCTAAATTAGGTTTGTAGCGGAATTATGGTTTCTACAATTCCTTGTAGTTGATTTGTATGAATTTGTCCAAACTGACGACTATCAATACTTCTTGACTCATTATCTCCAAGAATTTCTATTGTTTCAGAATAAATTTTTGAAATGCGTTTAACAATTAAGGTTTTCTTTCTTAAAGGATGTGTCACTACTACCAACAGTCCTTCTGAAAGTTCATTGTCAAAGTTTTTAAAAGGCTTATAAATTATCAGATCACCTTCTTTTAACGTTGGATACATGGAATCCCCTGAAACACGACAGTACTTCAGAGAACCCATTAATAAGGAAACAAGAAAGCGGAGAATGCTCTTGCGAGAAAGATTATTTCTTAACTGGCTGTGGTCCAAGAATCTGAACGACCTTTAGATGTCCAGAACATGTTATGGATTTTTTCTACAGCAGCCATTAACTCCTCAGCTTTCCCTTGATCAATATTGACCTTGCAAGCGCTGCAAAGCTTTGCAGCTTTCCAGAAAGTGTCATGCAGATCAGGGAAAGCGGCTAAATGCTCTGGCTTGAAATAATCTGTCCACAGAATCAAGAGTTCTTCTTTTGTTTCCTGTGCTTGTTCTTCTTTTACAGCAACAAATCTTGAGAAAGTATTGTTATAAGTAGCCCAGGCGATTGCATCACTTCCTTCAGGAGGCGTTAAGCTAATTAGCTTTTTAGTCATAGAAAGCACTGCTTCAGCCGCAATACGAGCTGATGCAGGATCGTATACACCACAAGGCCCATCGCAATGAGCAAGTACTTTCTTTGCAGGAAGCCTTTTAAAAATAGATGAAATTGCCGAACGAAGCATTTGGCATTAATGAAAACCTAGTAACACATTACTTGGATATGAGAATTAATGAGTGTTTTTTGTTTTTATGGTAGAAAGATTTCTACTTAACACTTAATAATTCAACTTCAAAAATCAAAGTTGCATTTGGAGGTATGACTCCACCTGCTCCTCTTTCTCCATAACCTAAGGATGGTGGAATAGTTAGTTCTCTCTTTCCACCAACTTTCATACCTGCTACCCCTTCGTCCCACCCTTTGATCACTCTTCCGGCACCAAGAGGAAAGGAGAAAGGAGCTCTGCCATAGCTACTGTCGAATTCTTTCCCGTTTTCTAGAGTTCCTTTGTAGTTAACTGAGACAGTTTTGCCTTCTAGAGCTGGTTCTCCATTTCCAATTACAAGTTCAGTAATTCTAAGACCTGTTGATGTTGTCTCTGTCTTTAAGGAACCTCCAAGAGGGCTTGTATTTGATGAAGAATCGTTTGCCATGGTAAAAAGAGAAGGATTGGGGTCGTCTGGATCCAATTCCAGTGGATTATTGATAGTTGTTTGACTCTCTAGGGTTTGTATCTCAGAATTAAAAGCTGTTGATACGTTGCTTTCTGCAGAAACAACTGTTGGGGAAATGACCTGACTGGCAACGGCCACAATTATGCAAGCCAGGAAAACTGAAAAACTAATGAAGATTTCTTTCACGGAAATTTATTATTCATATGAATTGATTCTTGCAGAAGAATTGTCTTTAAGTCTTTTTGTTTTTGGAAAGAGTAAAAATCAAATAGTTTTTCTTGATCTCTTAAAAGATGAATATTAGTCGTAAAAAATATTGGGCATTCTTTTTCGGAACATCTGGAGGACTTCTTGCTGGGGTTGGACTATCTCAAGGTGGTTTTTTGTTTACTTTATTAGCATTAGCTTTTCTCTGGGCATCCAAAGGTTTTCCAACTGCAGGTTGTTTGTGGGGCGGTGGGGCCACCTTGTTCAGTCATCGTTGGCTTTTAGCTCTTCATCCTTTGACTTGGTTAGGTATTCCTGAGTGGCTAAGTCTGCCAATTGCAGTATTTATTTGGTTGTCTTGTGGCATGTTCGGGGCTTTGCTTGTTGGATGTTGGTGTTTTTTGGGAAATACGTCTTTCTTTAATAAAACTGTTCAACCTTCAATTCAGCAGCAATTTTTAGTTGCTTTTGCTTTGGCATTGATTTGGGCTTTGCTAGAGGTATGTCTTACAAAAAGCCCAATGTTTTGGGTTGGACTAAGTGTAAGTTTTTTACCTCAAGATAGATGGTTAGTTGGTTTAGCTAGGTGGATTGGAGCAGGTGGAGTCGTTACAGTTCAATTGTTAATGGGTTGGTGGCTTTGGCAGCTTGGAGTTGCAAAGGTGAGAGGGGATCTTTTTTTGCGTTTATTGGCTTGGGGTTCCTTCGCTGTACTACTAATTCATTTTTTGGGTTGGCAACTAATTTCTAATGATCAGTTTTCATCGACTAAGCGAATAGCTCTATGGCAAACAAATATTCCGACAAGAGAGAAGTTCACAACTTTGCAATTAAAGAGACTTCCTGAATCTATTCAAGAAGCATTAGAGCAGGCCGAAAAACTGAATTCTGATTTTTTGGTTGCCCCTGAAGGAACAATGCAAACAGGTCAGACACTTGCCTCGCCTTCGCCTATTCCATTCCTCACAGGTGGATTTCGCTGGATTGATAGTAAGCAAAGAAGTGCTTTGCTTGTTTTCAGAGAGGGTGAAACAAAGTTTAAAGAAGTGATTGATAAATATCGCTTAGTGCCATTAGGAGAATGGCTACCAAGTTTGCCTGGGATTACACCTAAAGGTCTTTCTTTTGTAGGTGGTCTTGAGCCAGGGGAAGCATCAAGGTTACTTCGTTGGAATGGACCACCTGTGGGAGTTGCTATTTGTTATGAACTCAGTGATGGGAATGCTTTAGCTAAAGCAACCATGAGAGGAGCTGAATGGATCCTCTCTATTGCCAATTTAGATCCCTACCCATTGTCTCTTCAAAAGCAGTTCATTGCCTTGGCCCAATTGCGAAGTATTGAATTAGCTAGAGATGTAATTACTGTTGCAAATACTGGCCCAACTTCTTTAGTCCTGAGTTCAGGGGAAGTCATATCATTAATCCCTCCTTTTAAGAATGATGTTGCTTCTATAGATGTTCATTTATCAAATAAAATAAGTGGTTATGCTCGTTGGAAAGAACTCCCATTGATAACTAGTTTAATAATTACTCTTTTTGCAATTTCTCGTCTAAAAAAAACAATTGATAATTGATCTTATAGTTAAAATTATTTTTTTTCTATTATTCCTCCTCCAAGTAGAACTTCACCTTCATAAAAAACCGCTGCTTGTCCTGGAGTTATAGAAAACTGCTCCAATTGAAAAGTTAAATTGCATCGATAAGGTCGTTTGTTCTCAATATCTTTTAATGAAGGTTCTAAAGGAGCAAGAGTGGCTAATACAGGTTTACTTCTATAGCGTAATTGGACTTCTACTTCGATTTCCTTTTTAGGAGGCTCAATTGATACCCAGTTGATTTCACCAACGAGACAATCTTTCCTGCTTGCTTCTGATCTAGGAGCTACTATTACTCGATTAGTTGAAGATTCTATTTCTATGACATGAAGAGGTTCTTTCCAGGCAATCCCTAGTCCTTTTCTTTGACCAATCGTGAAGTGCTCAATACCATCATGATGTCCTAAAACCTGACCATTTTTAAGAATGATCTCACCTTTCTTCGGAGGTAGATAATTGTCTAAGAATGCTTTCATTGAACCATGATGCTCAGCTAGACATAGGTCCTGGCTTTCTGGCTTAGTTGCAGTTCTTAGATTCAAGCGACTTGCTTCTTTTCTTGTATCTGATTTTTTTAATTCTCCAAGAGGAAAAACCACTTTTTCTAGAACCTCTTGGGATAAGTCATAAAGAAAATAGCTTTGGTCTTTGTCTTCATCAAGACCTCTTAGAAGTTGATGACGTTTGATTATTTGTTTTGGATTATCTGCTTTACTTGTATCTTCTTGAAAATATCTTATTCGAGCATAGTGACCTGTTGCAATGCGATCTAAACCTAGGTTTTTGTGGCTCCATTCGAGCATTGGTGAAAATTTTACAAAGCGATTGCATTTTGAACAGGGTAAAGGAGTAATACCTTCTTCATATCCGCTAACTACAGATTCAATGATCTCCTTTTTAAAGTTTTCTCTGGCATCAATAATATGATGTGATATTTGAAGTTGCTTACATATGCCTGCTGCATCAATAAGCCCATCTGTACAACATGAACCTTTACCACTCATTAACCAAAGAGTTATCCCTTCAACTTTCCACCCTGCCTCTACAAGAAGAGCCGCAGTTAAAGAGCTATCTACTCCCCCAGAAAGTCCGACTGCTATTTGATGATCACCTCTAACTTCTTTTAACCTTTTCAAGACTTCTTGCCCTTCAGGCGTAGCTTTGGCTTTTTGTTTGATCGATAAAGATGATGTTTTTTTTGGAGTAATAGTCATTGACCTATTAATTTCTTAATAGTGTGGATGTAAATGTTGAACAGTTTTGAGCTGGCCGGTTTCTGATGCTGATCATTTAATTGTCTCATCTTCACAGATGAGAGGATTAGAAGAAAAACTTTTTTCGTATGGAATGCCTGAAGAAGCATTGATGGAAAAGGTTGGCTTGAGGATTAAAGGTTGGTTCATGGAGAATCGAGAATTTCTCAATAAAGGGGTTCTTGTTTTAGTTGGACCTGGTCATAACGGTGGAGATGGTCTTGTCTTAGCAAGGGAGCTCCATTTAGCAGGTGTAGAAGTCTCTTTATGGTGCCCATTGGAAATTAAAAAGCCTTTAACTGCTAAACATCTTTCCTATTGTATTTCTATTGGGATAATTCAATTGCAAAGTGAACCTGATGCTTCAGATCAGGCACTTTGGGTTGAAGCTCTTTTTGGCTTGTCCCAAACCAGGTCAATACCGAAAGAGATTGGGAGACTTTTGAAAACAAGAGAAGAACTCAAACCAGGCCATTTAATTAGCTTGGATGTACCTGCTGGAATATGCTCAGAAGATGGAAGGATATTTGAGACTGGTGCTGCAAAAGCAGCCTTTACGTTAACAGTAGGCTTAATAAAGACAGGCTTGATACAGGATCGTGCATTGCATTATGTAGGAACTTTGGTCAGGCTTGATATCGGAATACCAAAAGCTTTTTTTGATTCATTACCTAATAAGACACCGTTGAAAATTTCTTCAAATGATATTGAGACTTTTAACTTTCCAGAAATTTGCCCTAATTCAAGTAAATATCAGAGAGGAAGATTATTTGTTATTGCTGGTTGCAAGAAATATAAAGGTGCTTCTTTGCTTGCCTTAAAAGGTGCAATTGCAAGTGGTGTGGGAAGTATCCAAACTGTCTTGCCCTCAGATATCTCTAACTCGTTGTTTGGAATTGTTCCTGAAGTGATTTTTCATAATTACCCTTATTCTCAATATGAAGAGATTTATCTTGATAAATGTCTCGAAAAAATTAACTTTAATCGTATTGATTCTTTGTTGATAGGACCAGGGTTAGGCCTTGCAAATGAAAATTGGGATCACTTTTCCTTAGCTCTTGAAGAATTTGCTGGGCTATTAGTACTTGACGCTGATGGGTTAAATAGACTCTCTAACTCTAATGAAGGGTGGAAATGGCTAAGGAAACGTAAAGGACTTACATGGATAACCCCTCATATAGATGAATTCTCTAGATTGTTTCCAGAATTTGATCCTTCTTGCCCTCTTAGAGCAGCGGCTTTAGCCGCGGAGGCAAGTGGGGTTGGAGTTTTAATTAAGGGAGCACATAGTGTTATTGCTTCTCCTTCTGGTTCTGTTTGGCAATTGGTAAACACCTCCAGTGTAGTAGCTCGAACGGGTTTGGGAGATTTGTTGGCAGGTTTTGTTGCAGGTTTTGGAGCAATGGGAAGCTGTTCAGAAAACAAACTCAATTATGATTTGTTCGCACTTGCAGTTTTAATCCATGCAGATGCTGCAAAGAAATGCGAAGAAGGTTCAAATGCGAGCTTGATTGCTAAAAAATTAGGAATGGTTATGAAGAAACTTCAACACTAAAAAGTTTACTTTTATACATATTGGCGTGTTTTTTGACGCTTTTTTGTAGAAATGTGTACGTTTCAAAGCAAGAATCTGTAGGGTTTTTGAAGCATTGGCCTCTTTTACAAAATCTGTAGGAAAGTTACTACACGTTTTGGGAAAAAGAAAAAATGGTTTCATCAGCACCCAAGGCAGCTGAATCACAAAAAAGGCGTAGCACCGATCCTATTAGTTGGTATTTAGCAACTATAGGAAGAGTACCTTTGTTGACTCCTGCAGAAGAAATTGAATTAGGTAATCAAGTACAGATAATGATGAATTTGACTGAAGATGGAATGGTTGACGAAAAAACGAAGAAATTCACTTCTCATGAGCGTAGGTTGATTCGAATTGGTAGAAGAGCAAAAGAACGGATGATGAAAGCAAACCTCCGTCTTGTAGTCAGTGTTGCAAAGAAGTATCAAGGTAAGGGACTAGAACTTTTAGATTTAGTTCAGGAAGGTTCTCTTGGGTTAGAAAGGGCAGTAGAAAAGTTTGATCCAACTCGTGGTTATAAATTCTCTACCTATGCTTTCTGGTGGATTCGTCAGAGCATGACTAGAGCGATTGCTTGTCAATCTCGCACCATTCGATTACCAGTTCATTTAAGTGAAAGACTTGCAACTATTAGAAAAGTAAGCCTTGATTTGGCTCATAAATTAGGCGCTATTCCCAATCGTATTGAGATAGCCGAAGAAATGGATATAGAAGTTGAAGAGCTTGATTCAATATTGCGGCAAGCACTTACTACGAGCAGCCTAGATGCACCTGTAAATGGAGATGATGGACGTAGCTTCCTTGGTGATTTAATTGCAGATGCTTCTGCAGAGGAACCTTTGGACAAAGTTGAACAAAGTATTCATCAAGAACAACTTGGCAGATGGTTGACTCATTTAAGCGAGCAGGAACAACATGTTCTTAAGCTTAGATTTGGTTTGGAAGGAAATGATAGACATACTCTTGCAGAGATAGGACGCTTACTAGAGGTCTCTAGAGAACGTGTAAGACAAGTTGAATTAAAGTCTCTGCGTAAATTAAGGAACTTAACTAGAAAACTTCCTAGTGGGATTTAATTAATAGTTTTTATATTTAACTAAGTTAAGGGACTATTCTTTTTCTTCTGCCCAAATATATTTAGTTAAATCAGAAGGATCTGGATCGGCTGCACCAAGAGCAAATTCTACTGAATCCAGGATTTCTTGATCAATTTCTTTTTCAATTGTTTGTAGTTCATCGGTTGTAACAAGACCTGACTCGCAAAGGTCTTGTTTAAAAGATTTTATTGGGTCTCTTTTAGCCCAAAACTCTTTTTCTTCTGATGAACGAAGTTCGTCAGGATCAGCTAAGGAATGTCCTCTGAACCGATACGTAAGACACTCTAGTATTGTAGGGCCTTGGCCTGATCTGGCTCTTTCAATCGCTCTTTGAGCTGCTCCACGAACTGCAAGTATATCCATCCCGTCTACTTCTTCTCCTTGCATTCCAAAAGCACTAGCCTTCCTCCAAATCTCAGGTTCACTAGTTGCTCTATCATGAGCCATTCCGATTGCCCATTTATTGTTCTCAACAACAAAAATAATCGGTAGTTTCCATAGTTGAGCCATGTTTAGACATTCGTAAAATTGACCAATATTGCAGGTCCCATCCCCAAAAAATGCAGCTGTAACTGCATCACTTGAATTGTCGTTAAAAACTTCTTTTTTGTAACGACTCGTGAAGGCAGATCCAAGTGCGACAGGGATACCTTCTCCAATAAATGCATATCCACCTAGAAGGTGGTGCTCTTTGGAAAATAGATGCATTGAGCCCCCTCTCCCCTTGCTACATCCAGTCTCCTTACCAAATAATTCACTCATCACTTCTTTTGCTGGGACACCAGCGCTTAAAGCATGAACATGATCACGATAGGTGCTACAAAACCAGTCATGTTTTTGTTTCATTGCTCCAATTACACCTGAGCTAACGGCCTCTTGACCGTTGTATAAATGAACAAAGCCAAACATCTTCCCCCTGTAATACATTTCTGCGCATTTATCTTCAAATCTTCTCCCTAATGTCATGTCCTTAAAAAGCCTTAGACCTGTTTCACGATCTATAGGAGCTGGCTTTTGTTCCGAGATGTTCTTTAGACGCTCTGCATGTGCGCCTTCCAAATTCAGATTATTTTTAGCTTGTTGATTAGTCACGTTTGTTGATTGTGTCATTTAATCGTCTGCTGATCCATGTATGACTTTAAAGGTCTATGGAAGCAATAAGCATTGCATAGATCTTTGTTCTGTCTAAAGTTTAATGCTAATAGCTCGATTCTTGATTGGAACTGCCGATCGATCACTTTCGTTTACTTGGAGTTAGTCCTTCTTCTGGACCTGAGGAAGTACTGAGATTTTTCCAGTTGCGCTTAGATCGTACTCCTGATCAGGGTTTCACCCCTGAAGTGATTTCACAACGATCGGAGCTTTTGCGCCGATCTGCTGATTTGCTTTGTGATAAGGAGTCACGAGAGAAGTATGAATCCGCTTTGTTGGGAGGGGCTGAAGGACTTGAATTTTCATCAAATCGAGATGTTGCTGGCTTAATACTTTTATGGGAAGCAAACATTTCTTATGAGGCTTTTAAGCTTTCTAGGAAAGCACTCCAGCCTCCTCAAGCGCCTGCGCTTGGAAGTGGTAGAGAAGCTGATTTGACTTTATTGGCAGCTCTTTCTTGTCGAGATGCAGCCTTGCAAGAACAAGAACAAAGACATTATTCATCTGCTGCGGAGCTTTTAGAAGAAGGGATTCATTTGCTTCAAAGGATGGGGAAGCTCGTTGAACATAGAAAAACTCTTGAAAAGGACCTTGAAACACTATTGCCTTATAGGATTCTTGACTTGCTAAGCAGAGATATTTCAGATCAAAAGGCTCATCAAGAGGGATTAAATTTACTTGATGGGTTCGTTCTCAAGCGAGGTGGATTAGAAGGTAAGAAACTTAATCATTCGAATACAGAATTAAAACAAGCTGATTTTGAGTTGTTTTTTCAGCAAATAAGAAAGTTTTTGACTGTCCAAGAGCAGATAGATTTATTTTGGCATTGGCATAAAAATGGCTCTGTTGATGCAGGATTTTTATGTGCTATATCACTTGTCGCTTCTGGTTTCTATAGAAGAAAACCTGAATGTTTGCAAAAAGCTAGGAAGAAGATTAATAAACTTAATTTGCAAGGTTTTGATGCAATGCCATTACTGGGTTGCATAGATCTTTTGCTTGCTGATCTGAAACAGGCTGAAGAATGTTTTGCTAATAGTAATGATATTGGTTTAAAAGAATGGTTTGATTCATACCCAGGAGAAAAGCTAGCGGCATTGTGCGACTATTCTAGGAATTGGTTGTTAAGAGATGTTCTGCCTGGTTTTAGAGATATAGAAGTTGACTCTGTTGATTTAGAGGCATGGTTTGCAGATAGAGATGTTCAAGATTATGTTGAAAAGATAGAGAAAAAAGGAGCTTTAGGCATTGCTAAAGCAGGCTTTTCATTGATTTCTGGATTGTCCTCTGAAAAATCAGGCTCAAAGCCATTAGATTCGACGAAAGAAATTGAGGGAGCTTTAGATAGGCCTTTAACTCGATCTGCTGAACATTCTTTTGAGAATGAAGCTTTCAGCGAAGATGTTGCTAACAGAGACACTCTGATAGAAAACCTTATTGCAATCTATAAGCGGGGAATTTCTACTTTAAAGGTTCCTTCTTTTAATATTTCTAAGACAAGAGTAAAGCTAAGAAAAAGAAGACTGACATTGCTAATTTTGCTCTTCATTAGTATGTTTTCTACCGGATCTCTGATCGGTTGGCTTTCAATAAGGAGTCGGCTCCGTGAAAACATTAAAGCACCAGAATTATCACTTTCTAAGGGTAAACCAGATGTCAAAAAGGCTGAAGTAAATAATGAAACCTTATTGGATAAACTTATAGATCAGAGCAATTCTCTGCCTGAATCAACCAAGTTGGTGTATAGAGTCTTAACTGCTGAGACTCCTAGCAAAGAGCAACTACTTAAGTTAATAGAAGTTTGGCTACTTGCGAAAGCAGATATTCTTGCAGGTCGACCAAATAGCAATTTAACCGATGTAGCAGCTAGCCAGCTTGTAAATATAGTTAGTGAGCAAAGAAAGAAAGATGAGACATTAGGTCAGAAACAAATCATTAATGCGGAAATTAAGTCTTTGAAGATTCTAGATCAAACAAGTAAACGAATTGCAGTTAGAGTTGAAATCTCTTACGCTGATAAGCTTCTTAAGCAATCTGGAGAGGTTATTTCCGAAACAAGCTTACCTTCTTTGACAGTGAAATATGTATTAGGGAGGAAGAAATCTCAATGGAAGTTGATTGATTTTGGGAGTGAAAAATAAAGGAACTTTTGTTTTACTTCTTACTTATTTAGGTAGGCTGGAAGAATAGGAAAAACTTTTAGTTAAATGTTTGATGAGCTTTCTGCACGTTTTGAAGATGCTGTAAAAGGTCTTAGAGGTGAAAATCAGATTAATGAAGATAATGTGGACATTGCGCTTAAGCAGGTTCGTCGTGCGCTTCTAGAAGCTGACGTTAGCCTTTCTGTCGTTAAGGAGTTTGTAGAACAAGTTCGTCAGAAAGCTATTGGAGCAGAGGTTGTTCGAGGAGTTAAGCCAGGAGAGAAATTCATTGAGGTTGTGCATAAAGAATTAGTTGAAGTAATGGGTGGTAGTAATGCACCTTTGGCAAACTCAACAAAGAAACCGTCTGTCATTCTTATGGCAGGTCTTCAGGGAGCAGGAAAAACAACAGCCACTGCGAAGCTAGGTTTGCATTTAAAAGAAAAAGGAAAAAGGACCTTATTAGTTGCGGCAGATGTATATAGGCCGGCTGCTATAGATCAGTTGAATACTTTGGGAAAACAGATTGAATTAGAGGTTTTTAGCCTTGGTCAAGATTTAAAGCCGGAAGAAATTGCTGCGTCAGGTTTAGCTAAGGCTAAAGAAGAAAATTTCGATACTTTAATAGTTGATACAGCTGGGAGATTGCAGATAGATGAGGACATGATGGATGAAATGGTACGAATTCGCGCTGCTGTTAATCCTGATGAAGTCTTATTAGTAGTTGATTCGATGATTGGGCAGGAGGCCGCTGATCTAACTCGAGCTTTTCATGAAAAAGTTGGCATTACAGGGGCTGTTCTTACAAAACTTGATGGTGACTCAAGAGGTGGAGCTGCCCTATCTATTCGTCAGGTAAGTGGTCAGCCCATTAAGTTTATTGGTACTGGAGAAAAGGTTGAGGCTTTGCAGCCTTTTCATCCAGAACGGATGGCGGGCAGGATTTTGGGAATGGGTGATGTTTTAACGCTTGTTGAAAAAGCCCAGAAGGAAGTTGAAATTGCAGATGCTGAGCAAATGCAAAGGAAGTTTCAAGAGGCAACTTTTGATTTTTCTGATTTTGTTAAGCAGATGAGACTTATTAAAAGGATGGGATCGTTAGGAGGACTAATGAAAATGATTCCTGGAATGAATAAAATTGATGATGGAATGTTGAAGAGTGGAGAAGAACAGCTCAAGCGGATTGAGGCAATGATTGGTTCTATGACAAATGCTGAAAGAACACAACCAGAATTACTTGCAGCCCAGCCTTCAAGAAGGAGAAGAGTAGCGCTTGGCAGTGGTCATACTCCTGCAGAAATGGATAAGGTTTTGTCAGATTTCCAAAAAATGCGTGGGTTGATGAAACAAATGTCTAGTGGTGGCGGGTTGCCTGGAATGGGCGGCTTGCCAGGCCTTGGGGGAACTGGTGGAATGCCTGGAATGCCGCAAGGTGGGGGTGGCTCAGTTAGAGCACCAAAACGTCAGCGTCCGCATAAGAAAAAGAAGGGGTTTGGAGACTTATGAGCCATGACAAGCTAATGTATGTAATTGGTATGTGGTTTTCCACTGCTTTTACACAATCAACCAAGAAGTAAAGCGAAGATGATCAAGCTCCGCCTGAAGCGGTTCGGTAAGAAGAGGGAGGCTAGTTTCCGCTTAGTTGCTTGCAATAGCACTTCGCGAAGGGATGGCCGCCCTCTTCAGGAATTAGGTTTTTACAATCCTCGAACTAAGGAAACAAGGCTAGATACTGAGGCTCTTAGATTGAGATTGAGTCAAGGTGCTCAACCTACTGATGCTGTTCGTGCTCTCTTGGAAAAAGGAGGTATTCTTGAAAAGACCATTCGCCCAGCTCAATTGATTGGTAAGTCGAAACAAGAAGAAACTAGAAAATCTGCGGCAAAAGAGTCGTCCAAGAAGATAGAAGAAGCGAGTTCAGAAGAAGCTTCTTCTGAAAATTAATATTTTATGTCAGGAGCAGAGCCTTCTGGAAGATTTGCAATTGATTTACCTGATTCAGATGCTGCTATAGCTCTTGCAGGTGCAGGGCTCTCAACGCTACATAGGCTGGAAGAATTAACAGGCGCATCAATTGTTTTAAGAGGGCTTCAACTGGAGCTCAGTGGTCTTTCAAGTCAGATTGAAAGAGCAGCAGCATTGGTTGAGTTGATGCGTCCAGCTTGGGGAGAGGGACAGGCAGTTTCTGATGTTGATCTTAAAGCAGCTCTTTCCTCAATTGATACTGGGAGGAAAGGAGACTATGCATCTTTGGGCGATCATGTTTTAGCTCGTAGCCAAAGAGGAAACCTTTTAAGGCCAAGAACACTAAGACAAAAGGCTTATTTAGATGCAATGGAAAGCAATGACTTGACTTTTTCACTTGGACCAGCTGGTACGGGAAAAACTTTTCTTGCAACTGTGTTGGCAGTAAGAATGTTATCTGAACGAAAAATAGAAAGAATTATCCTCACTAGACCAGCAGTAGAGGCTGGGGAGAACTTGGGATTCTTACCTGGAGACCTCCAGCAGAAGGTTGATCCTTATTTAAGACCTCTTTATGATGCACTTCATTCTTTGCTTGGTTTGGAGAAAACCACAACGTTATTTGAGAAGGGGATTATTGAAGTTGCTCCATTGGCCTATATGCGCGGTAGGACTTTAGAAGATGCTTTCGTTATCCTAGATGAAGCTCAGAATACAACTTCTGCACAAATGCGCATGGCGCTTACTCGCTTAGGAGAAAGGTCTCGCATGGTAGTTACAGGTGATATAACTCAGATTGATCTCCCATCAGGACAAGTTAGTGGTCTTGTTGAAGCAATTGAGATACTTAAAAAAATTAAAGGCATTGCTATTTGCAAATTGACTTCTGCAGATATTGTTAGACATCAACTTGTACAGCGAGTAGTTGATGCTTATGCAAAAAAAGAGAAAAGTTCGTGACATCCGCACAAAAAAATTCGCGCAAATATTTTTTTTCTGCCAAAGTAATAGTTAATTACCTTGATACATATGCCAGCAAGTAGCAATTTTCAACAAGCCATTCGCGAGGCTCAATCAAGCTCTTTGGTGGGCCCAAATGTAGTTAATAAGGCTTTGCCTTATGTTGGTGGAGGGATGGCCCTCACTGCTCTGGGGGTTTTGAGTGGATTGTCTCTTTTGGCTTCTAATCCTGCGCTGTTCCAACCTCTTTCTTTTGTAGCCCTTATTGCAGAAATAGTTCTGTTTTTCATGGCTACAAGTGCAGCAAACAATGCAAATAATGCAAAAGCTTTACCATTACTGACTGCTTTTAGTCTCTTAACTGGTTTTACTCTTAGTGGAATTGTTGCTATTGCTATTGGTACAGCAGGTATCGGTTCAGTTGGCACAGCAGCCTTTGCGACAGGAATAACCTTTGTTATAGCTTCATCAGTTGGTAGAAAAATGAGTGATAGCGTTGGTCAGGCTTTAAGTGGGGCTGTTGGACTAGGTCTCATAGGGTTAATCATTGCAATGGTTGTTCAACTTATTGGAGGTTTCTTTGCTCCTGGAATGTTTGGTGGAAGCGGTTTTGAGTTGATGATTGCAGGCTTTGGAACGGTTCTTTTTGTTGCGATGTCTTTTGTTGATTTTTATACAATGCCTCGTAGATATAACGATGAACAGTACCTTGCAGGTGCATTAGGAATGTATTTAACGTATATTAATTTATTTGTTTTCATACTTCGTTTGATCATTGCTCTTCAAGGTGGTGGGCGTAGAGATTAGTAATTAACTAATCAAAGATAAAAAAAAGCGAGGGGAATCCTCGCTTTTTTTTATCTCAATAACTTGTTTGATAAACTAAAGAAAAACTATAAGAAGCAATGTATACGTTCTCTCCTAGGTATTTTATTTGATATCCATTGTTCATAAGGTTTTAGACTAAAGGCTGATAGACTCCTAAGTAATCATAAGATTGATTATCCATAATAAGTGTCTAGACGATCGGCTGAATTAGGAGAAGTATTAGTTTTAGACTTTATACTAACAAAGGAATTAACTTATGTCTTAAAGTAATCAATTGGAAATTCCCAAACGGGAGAATATGTGCCAAGAGCAGTGCTTAAGCAATCTGTATATAATGTTTTTATTATATTCTTGCCTTTTTTAGTTATAAGATCTAAATCATCATTATCTAATTGAGCTATTAAAATATCCTGCCAATAAAAATCATTCGAGCTTCTAGAATTAGAGGTCGGTATGAGTCCGTAGTCTTCTAGCTCTTTAGATATTTTTATACAGTTTGCATAACTATTTTCTATGTCATGCCTTAAAGCAACAACAACAATATGCTGGTTCATCTTTTCATTAGCATCATTCTGGAATTGAGAAAGCTGGTGAACATATTTTATTATTGATCCCTTAGGGAAGAGGGCTTGAGAGAAAGAAAATGGAATTGAAGAACTATTCAATGCCTTAAAGTTAGAAGAATTAATGTGCAGAGAAGGCCTAGGACGCTTTTTTAAATTAATGTGGATTTGTTCATTATCAACCTTAAAAGATTTAGGGGGAATAAAACCATGAGATATTATCATATTTGAAGCCTTATATTTAGAATTATTGGTAGTGACATTAACCTCGTTTTTAATAGTACAAATATCAATGATGCTCTCCTGCAATCTAATATCTACAGAGGAATTCTCTAGTGCTTCTATAATGCTCTTTACAAATGGAACCGAGCCATTCTTTGGGTATTTTGTATTGTAAACATGGTTTCTTTTGAAAAGATTTTTTATAAAAAGTTTCAAAGATAAACTCTCTCTTTGATCTCCTCCATTAACTTGATAAAAGAATTTACCTAATATATTCTTTACTGGTAGAATTAGCTTAATACCAAATATTTTTACTGCGTAATATTTTCTATTGCTATTTTCCAATTCTATGTCAAAAATATCTTCAAGAAAACTATAACTGTTCCTATTTGGTAATAAGTAATGGACTGCATTCTCTAATCCTTGATATCCAAATAGATCAATACTTTTCCAAGCACCTCCTAAAGCTTTTTCTTTATCTATAATCAGTATTTTTTGCTTTTGTAATGAACTATTTAAGGCATCTAACATCATAACAGGACTACTCCCTACATAAATTTTATCAAATTTCTCCATAGGGAACTCCCCTTTTTCGTTCGGCGAGGTATTGCTAAAATAATGTTACTATATCATCATGTCATTGCTGTATCAAGTGATGATATAATTATAATATTTATTTTTCAGAAATTAGTGTCTTTAATACCTCGTTTCATATGATAATTAAGAAACTATTTGATTTCAAGAGCAAATTATCAGCTGTTCCTGCAATGTAAAGTTGATGTATAGATTTTTCTATTTGTATGAGTAAGAGATTTCCATTAATCTACAAACAGAAGAAATAGCTTATAGAAAATTACAACTGTAATACCGCTAAAAGTTAAACAATCTAAGGGTATTTATTGCTTTCAGGAATTGAATTAATGACGTTAGTGATTTCTTTTTTCTGAGCATCGTTGTAGTTCCATCGACTAAGAAAATCCATATCTTTGCCTTTCCCATTTATTCCTTCTAGGAGACTTTCAAGCCTTTTCTTCACGGAATGTGGTTCTAGCAACCTTAATAGTTCTATGCATCTTCTTTGGATATTTTCAGATGCAGCTTTTTGCTCAGGTTTTTTATTAAGTTGATGATGTAATGCCATTGCTGTACTCATTACAAGGTTTTTTACTGTAAGGTCAACAACTCCTTCACCTGCTTCTCTTAGCCGAAAAATCAGCGCATCAGGGAGGCGGTCCATTAGGGGTGAGTCGCATGAAAGACTGAGGGCAAAAAAGCCTCTACTGCCATTACTTGTCTCTAATAGTTCGGAAACTCTGTCAGCTAAAATTTCATCACTTAGCTCACCTTGTTCCCATGCCGAACACCACAAAGATGCAGCATTTATGGCTTCTTCAAAACTTGGATGCTTCTTTCTCATAGCTTTATTTTTTTTTGGGGTCAGGCTAGATGAGGAAGTTAATTAGATCATGTCATCATTTGAGAGCACAAGAGAGGATTATCGATCAGGATTTGTTGCTTTGATCGGGAGGCCGAACGTTGGCAAGTCAACTTTGGTGAATAAGTTTGTTGGGGAGAAAATTGCCATAACTTCTCCAGTTGCTCAAACAACTCGTAATCGATTGCGAGCAATTTTAACCACTCCTAAAGCACAGTTAGTTTTTGTTGATACTCCTGGAATTCATAAACCTCATCATTTATTAGGTGAAAGATTAGTGGCAAGTTCTAAAAAGGTTATAGGTGAAGTTGATACGATTTTATTGGTTCTTGAAGGCTGTGAATCTCCTGGGAGGGGGGATGCGTTTCTTGTCAACTTGCTTAAGGCTCAATCCATACCTGTAGTAATTGCTTTAAATAAATGGGATCTAGTTCAAGGAAGTGATCGAAAGAAAAGGATAAAGGAATATAGAACTCTTGTAGATAGTGATGATTGGCTGATTTTTTGTTGTAGTGGATTAAGTGGCGATGGTTGTGATGGATTGATAGAGAATATCTCTGTTTCTTTACCAGTAGGAACTTATTTGTACCCTTCTAACATTATTTCGGATCAACCTGAAGAGATTTTATTAAGTGAACTTATTCGTGAGCAGGTTTTATTAAATACAAGGGAGGAAATTCCTCATAGTGTTGCTGTGAAAATTGATCGTGTGGAAGAAATGCCCTTGAAAAAGAAAAAAGGCGATGTTTCTAAAAGAACCGCTGTATTGGCTACTGTTTTAGTAGAACGCAAAAGTCAAAAAGGAATATTAATTGGGAAAGGAGGGGCTATGTTGAGAACGATAGGTCAGGGAGCTAGGCTTCAGATGCAGAAACTTATAAATGGCCCTGTATATCTTGAACTTTTTGTGAAGATTGTTCCTGATTGGAGAAGCAAGCCAGGAAGACTCACTGAACTGGGATATGAAGGAAAGTAATAGCCATGAGAACATATCGAATTGAAGTACTTAGCCTTTTCCCTGAATCTTTTGATGGGTTATTTAAACTCGGCTTAATAGGAAGAGCTTTTTCTTCAGGCATTGCAGATCTTAGAGTTTTTAATCCTAGAGATTTTACTAAAGATAGTTATCGGCAAGTAGATGATGAGCCATATGGAGGCGGTGTTGGAATGGTTCTAAAGCCTGAACCTTTCTTCAAGGCATTTGATGCGATTCCTATTTTACAAAAGAGAAGAGTGTTAATGATGACACCACAGGGTCGTCATCCGTCACAAAAAGATTTCCTTAGGTGGGCGACAGAATATGACCAACTTGTTTTTATTTGTGGCCAATATGAGGGTTTTGATGAGCGTATTAGAACCCTTGCTGATGAAGAGATTTCGTTAGGGGATTTTGTGATGACTGGAGGAGAATTAGCTGCAATGTCAATTATTAATGGAGTTGTAAGATTGCTCCGAGGGACGATTGGGAGTTCAGAATCATTAGTTGAAGAAAGTCATTCAGATTTATTACTTGAATATCCTCATTACACTCGCCCTGCGAGTTTTAGGAATCTTGACGTCCCTATGGTTTTGCGAAGCGGTAATCACTCTGAGATTAAGAAATGGCGACAAACTCAAAGAGAATTAAGAACTAAGGAACGAAGACCAGAACTTTATAAACAATGGATTCAAGAAAAAGAGACATCTTATAATGCTAGTAAAGCTTTATCTGGCTCAATTACCTTGAATTTGCGAATTGGCAACGGATATGACATTCATCGATTGGTTCCTGATAGGGATTTAATTGTTGGAGGGGTTAAACTTGAACATCCTTCTGGATTAGGTCTTGATGGTCATAGCGATGCGGATGTACTTGTTCATGCTTTGATGGATTCAATGCTTGGGGCTCTCTCATTAGGAGATATTGGAAAGTATTTCCCACCAGAAAATGCTGAATGGAAAGGTGTAAACAGTTTGCTTTTGTTGGAGAAAGTCTCAGACTTGCTTAGAGCAGAAGGTTGGAAGGTGGTAAATATTGACTCTGTTGTTATCGCTGAAAGACCTAAGCTCAAGCCTTATATAGACTTAATGCGTAAGAATATTGGCAACTCTATTGGTATAGATTGTAATTTGGTTGGCGTTAAAGCAACTACAAATGAATTGCTGGGACCGGAAGGTAGAGAAGAGGGAATTAGTAGTCACGCGGTGGTCTTATTAGAAAGAATATGATGCTTGGTTTACCTTCATCATTTTTAAGAAGAGTGTCTTGTTGTTTCTCAGCTCTTTTTTTTGTATTCATCTTTTTATTCAGTAATACTCAAGAAGCACTAGCTGCTAATTCATTCGAATTGAAGCCTTCCAATCAAATGATTGTTGAGTACCTTCGACTACATGTTCCTAACCAAGATCGAAAGGCTTGGTTAATTGCTGAACAAAAGAGTTGGGAACCGTGGTTAAAAAAGCAAAAGGGTTTCCTTGGTAGACAGCTATTTTGGGATCCTGAAACAGAGGAGGCTCTTCTACTTATCAGTTGGACTAGTCGCATTGAGTGGAAAATGATTCCCAATGAGGAAATAGATCATGTTCAGAATGCTTTTGAAGAAATAGCAAATGATTTGACTGGTAGAAAAGGGAGTAACCCTTTCCCTATTAAATCTCAAGGGGAGTTGATGCCTCAATGATCGAAAAGGAGGCCCTACTAGATTTCGATCGCTTGCGTCGTTTAGGAATGGTTGAAGCAATATGGGGGGAGCACAAGTCCTGTGAGCAAATTGTTGGGATTCTTAGAGATCTAGAGGAAGCCTCTCAGCTTGCACTTGTAACGAGAGTAACTCAGGAAAAAGCAGAAACTTTATTGCGTACTTTTGAGAAAGCCGAGTACCACCCTCAAGCATCTTGTTTAACATTAGGACCATCTTTTGTCATAGATGAATCGTTGGGAGAAGTTCTAGTTGTAACTGGTGGAACAAGTGATTTAAATGTTGCAGCAGAAGCTGTTGTTTCATTAAGATGCCATGGCATTAAAACAGAGATTTTGATGGATGTTGGGGTCTCTGGATTACAAAGACTATTAGGAAGACTGGATAAGTTCAAAACCGCTAGAACTGTAATTGTTTGTGCTGGAATGGAAGGAGCTCTCCCAACAATCATTGCAGGATTGATTCCTCAACCAGTTATTGGTTTGCCAGTATCCGTTGGATATGGTGTAAGCATGGGAGGTAAGGCTGCCTTGCAAGGCATGCTTGCAAGTTGTGCACCAGGATTACTCGTAGTGAATATTGATAATGGCTATGGTGCTGCTATGGCAGCTTTAAGGATTATTAAATCAAGCCTCATTAGCAATACTTGAAATCAGAGATTTTAGTTGTTGTTTAATTCCAAAATTTCTTCAAGCCATAAAGTTATTGAACGGGGTAATCTACCTTCCTGATAGCGAGTTAGTGCCTCTGCAATAACAGGAGTATTTACCCAATTTAATGACTTGGATCTTTTCTCTTTCAAAAAAATATTGCTTAGTCTCTTGAATCTGTATTACAAATATCAAGTTCGCAAGTGCTTCAACACAAGATTAATCGTGTTCTTCATATTTCGTACCTAATCTAGATAGTTCATTGCTATGAGTTTGAGACTCCACATCTAGTAAACGATTTACAAGCTCTGATAGATCTCGTTGAGCTAATTCACCATTGCTTTCCCACTTCATTGAGCGAGGCTCAGGTTGAGAAGAAGCAGACACGTGTAAAAAAATAACTTACAAGTAACATAACTGTGTGAAACCGCTGACTTGGCTCATGTTGCGAGTTTTTAGTAGAAGAAAACCTTAAGATTGCAAAAAAAGGAGGCTTTTCGGGCAATTATTTAATGAATGCTTAAGATTTGAAGGGAATCGATCTGGTTCTTGTATAAATAAAATCGATTTCTTTAAGTGCAAATCCTAGATATGCGTCAAAGCTTGTTTCATGCAATTGCCTTTGGGCAAAAAGACTTTGATTAACCTCCACCAACAACAGTAACTATTTCTAACGTATCCTCATCATAGAGTTGTTGATTCTTCCACCTTTGTTGATTTAGAATTATCCCGTTAAGTTCAACTATTATTACCTTAGGATTTAAACCTAATGCAGCTATTAATAATGCAAGGTTAGGTGTAGCTTCTTGGAAATTTATAATTTTGATTTCCCCGTTGATTAAAAATTTCATTTTATTTTCTCCAAAAGTTCTTTGCTTGCAGTGTATGGATCCTTTGTACTCATGATCGCATTAATCAGTGCTATCTTCTTTGCTCCTGCACGATTGATTTCGGAAATGTTGACTTTATTTATCCCCCCAATTGCAAACCAAGGAATACGAATCTGGCTTGCAACCTTTTTTAAGAAATCAATTCCAAGGCTTTTCTGATTTTTTTTTGAAGGGGTTTTGTATATAGGTCCCACTCCCAAATAGTCACATGATTCTTTCTCAGCGCTTTCAATTTGTTTAACAGAATGTGTGCTGAGTCCAATTATTTTTTCGGGACCAATTAATTCTCTTGCAATTTCTATAGGAATATCTTCTTGTCCCAAGTGGATTCCATCAGCATCTGATGCAATTGCAATGTCTATTCTGTCATTAACTATGAAAAGTGAATTGTGGCTTTTACAAGATGAGGCTATTTCTTTTGCTAGTCCAAGGTTTTCTGAATCTGTACCTTCTTTGCATCTAAACTGAATCATTGTTACTCCTGCCTTTAAAGCTAAGGAAACAGTTTTGAGTAATTGTGGATGAGGTCTTGTTATTAAATAAAGCCTGCAGCTGTTTAGTATTTCAATCCTTAATTTATTGTTGGTAGCTTTTAATATATCTATCTCTAAATCATAAATTCTGTACCGGATATTTGCTGATATTTTTGAAAGTTCTGGATGTGTTGTACGTGTGAACTCTTCTAAGACTCGTAAGGCTTCTTGCACTCTTGCGAAATTTGCTGCAACTATTTCTTTTGGATGACTCCGATTTGATTGTGCTGGATGCTTTAAACCTGCTCCTTTATCAGTAGATGTAGATCGAGCTCTTTTATAAAACTCATAGTGTTGTTGCCCAAGTTGTTGCCTGCAGTCTTTTAGGATGATTACAAAATCTTTGTTATTTAGTCCAAATCGAGACCAATCTTCAATCACTCTGAGACCTTCTCTTGCTCTATCAAGATTGGCATCTATTAGCTGAGCCACATCTTGGTTTGTCTTATGGATGAAACTCATCTATTTCGTGCCAATGTGAAGAAGGTTTCACTTCCTCTGTTTATGGAAAAAACTGATTTCGACAGCACTAATGTGCTCATTTGGGGAGTTGTCTTGCTTGGTGGAATTGGTTTTTTTGTGGTTTGGGGTCTCACAAATGCTTATCCCTAGCCTTGTTAATTCTATCGCTAAGTCAATATAGAAAGAGCTCGTTTTGCATCTAAGTTGATCTGATTGCTTAGATCTTGAACACTGTCAAATTTTTTCTGCCCTCTTATTCTTTCAATTGGCTTAACGACTAGGTCTTTTCTTTCAAGATTTAATTTTTGATTTATGAAGTGGACTTCTGTTGCTGAGTGAGCATTTGGATCTACTGTAGGTTGAAGCCCTAGATTCATAACTGCAGGAAAGAAAACTTCTGTATTAGCTTCTTTTGCGAATGCAGCATATACTCCTGGACCTGGTAAAAGTTTCCTTGCGTCAACCTCAAGGTTTGCTGTAGGCCAACCTATTTTTTTCCCTAATCCTTTCCCAGCTACCACTGAGCCACAGAATGAATATTCCCTCCCAAGAAGAATGTTTGTAATTTTCAAGTCTCCTGCTCTTAGTGCCGATCGGATGCGACTACTGCTCATTCGCCCTTGATCATCTTCAATTATTTTTCCTACAGAAACTTTGACATTTGATTCTCTTCCTAGCTTCGACAAAATCATAGGATCTCCTTCTCTATTCTTACCAAACCTGAAGTTTGCTCCTATTGATATATGTTTTGCTTGAAGTTGCTTTATTAGTACCTGATCAAAGAATTCTTTTGCGCTTAAAGATGCTAATGATAAATCAAATGGCACTAGAACTAACTGTTTAACTCCCAAAGGCTCCAGCAAAACCGCTTTTTCAGAAGGAAGGTCAAGACGAAGTCTGGTTTCACCAAAAAGCACTTCTCTAGGGTGAGGCCAAAAGCTTACAACTGTTGGGATACCAATGTTGGAACTTGCGATTGTCTTTATAACGCTTCTATGGCCTGCATGAAGACCATCAAAGCTTCCAAGAGCTAAAGCTGTAGGAAGATGAGCTTGAAGAGGGGAGCAGACTGATATCAAGATGAACGTGCAATTTTCATGATTTGGTGGCAAGTTTGAATTAATACCGAATTGACTTTGATGGCTGACCAGCCTGATTTTCCTTTACTTGCCTTAGGTCTGAGACGTATTGGGTGGATACGTTTTTGGATACAAACAGTGCTTGGAGTTGTGGTAGTAGGCGTTTTGCTTTTTAACAATGTAGGAAGCAGTTTAGCTAGGAACTCCGAAAGAGCTTTGGGACTAGGTCCTGGACTGTCTCTAACAAGTTTGGCTTTTATTTTATTGTTATACAGCCTTTGGCAGGGTTGGTTAATAGTACTTACTGGAAGAGCAATTAATAGTCCTGCACGTCCTAGTAGAGGTGAGACGGCTCGTTTGTTAAAGAGAGGACTGATAGTGGATTTGTTGGGATTAGTTTTTTCTTCGGTTGGTTATCAATCATTAGCAGGGGCTCTTTTTGTACAGGCATCGATGCAAGCTCCTGGTATTTCTATCGGGGCAGGGATGAGATCAATGGAAAATTATCCTATTACATCTCTAGAAATGCTTTCGGTTTTAAGTAATACCCAAGTATTGTTCGCACATTTAATTGGTTTGATTTTTTCTCTTTGGTTGCTACAAAGGATTTATCGCTCAAGGTGATTTCTAAAACTTAACTTTGGGAGATCATTGATATTTCCTCTCCAAAACAAATCTGGTTGTATAGGAGTTAAAGATGGTGATTTCGTTTCAATTTGCGAAACATCGCTGGGCCATTCAATTGGACCAACCCCTGCAGATTGAAGATCTTTCACTGCTTCTCCTGCCATCCAGTAATAAGTGTTACCTCTAGGATCTTCGCGCTTGCTGAATTGTTCTTCATATTGTCTAATTGAAAGTCGAGTCCATTTAATTTCTCCCATTTCCCTTGCATTACATGGAGGAATGTTGAGATTGAGAAGCAATTTTTTTGGCCAGTGTTTAGACAATGCATCTTCCGCAATATTTAATGCTATCTCTCCAGCAGTATTAAATTTCTTCCATTGAAAGCTGGCTATACTTACTGCTAATGAAGGAATATTATCAAGAGTTCCTTCAAGAGCAGCAGCAACTGTCCCAGAGCAGAAAATATCTGTACCAAGATTTGGACCATGATTTATGCCAGAAAGTATTAACTCAGGTCTTTCCTTAAGAAGTTCATTTAAGGCAAGTTTTATGCAATCTGCAGGTGTTCCATTACATCCCCATGCTTTGATACCTTCTCCAAAAAGCCCATCTGCTCTCTCTGCTCTTATGGGGGCCTGCAAAGTAAGTCCATGACCAGTTGCAGAGCGTTCTTGATCTGGACACACAACAGTAATTTTATGCCCTCTACTTGCTGCTGCAATGGCAAGCGTTCTTATCCCTTCTGCAAAAACACCATCATCATTACTGATTAAAATTCTCAAAGGTTTCATTGTTGCTGAAGTCTCTTTTTTAAATTAGTGCCCATGGCTGTTTAAAGTTGTATGGAATGACTTTTTCTTGTGAGTAATAACGTTTCTATTAAACAGCTAAATGATGACCTTGAGAGGTTGGAAAAAGAGGCTGCTAACAATATTACTCTTGCAGGGGATAAGGAAGACCTCGAAAGGCTGAGAATACAGTTTCTTGGTAAGAAAGGCCGTTTGTCGAAGATTCTTGGTTTGATGGGAGCTTTGAATAGCTCTGAACGACCAATTATTGGTCAAAGGGCAAACGTTTTAAAAAATCAACTTCAAGAACTAATTGCAGATAGGGTAAGCAATTTAAAGGAAGAAGCTTTAACTGAATTAATTGCTAGTGAAAAACTGGATGTCACTGCGCCATCTTCTGGGAGACCCTTTGGCCATAGGCACCCTTTAATATCAACAACTGAGCAGATTGTAGATATCTTTTGTGGTCTTGGTTATGAAGTTCATGAGGGCCCTGAAATTGAAAATGACTTTTACAATTTTGAGGCTTTAAATATCCCAGAGAATCATCCTGCAAGAGATATGCAGGATACTTTCTATTTAGATAATGATTTGCTCCTGAGGACGCATACCTCGCCAGTGCAGATTAGATGTCTTGAGAAAACTCCTCCTCCAGTAAGGATTGTTGCACCAGGAAGGGTTTATAGAAGAGATGCTGTTGATGCAACTCATTCTCCTGTGTTTCATCAAGTTGAAGTTTTAGCGATTGATAAGGGATTGGATTTCAGTCATCTTCGTGGAACTGTTATGGCTTTCTTAAAGACTTTTTTTGGTGACTTGCCTGTTCGATTTAGAGCAAGTTATTTCCCTTTCACAGAGCCTTCTGTTGAAGTTGATGTTCAATGGAAAGGTAAGTGGCTTGAGGTCATGGGATGTGGGATGGTTGACCCTGCCGTTTTAGAAGGATTGGGGATTGATCCTGATATTTGGACTGGATTTGCAGCTGGATTAGGAGTAGAGCGTTTCTGTATGGTTCGACATGGCATTGACGACATTAGAAGGTTTTATACAAGTGATCTTCGATTTTTAGAGCAGTTCTAGGTATGATCATGCCCTATAATTTCAATAGAACTCAATTAGATTTATCCTAAATAATAATTTTAAATTAAAGTGATTAAGTTGTTGCTTGTTTTTATCAGTGCCTAGATTAGGACTGATTCTTAATGATGGTAAGGAGCTTTCTGTCGAGACAGCTCTTCATATTCAAAATAGGTTTGAGAAATCAGGGTATGAAGTTATAAGGGCTAGTAGTTCTGGGGGGATGGTTGGATTTGCCAACCCTGATCAACATATGAGAACCCTTGGTTACAACGCTTGTGTGCCAGAAGGCTTTGACTCTTCTTTGGGATTAGCCATTGTTTTAGGGGGTGATGGAACAGTCCTTTCTGCTGCTCGTCAAACAGCACCAATTGGCATCCCGATTCTTACAATAAATACTGGTCATTTAGGCTTTCTTACAGAAACCTATTTACCTGATCTTGATAAAGCGCTTGAGAAGGTTTTAACAACAAAATGGGACATAGAAGAAAGAACAAGCCTTGTTGTAAGTGTTTTTAGAGGAGATCAAAGGCGATGGGAGGCTCTTTGCCTAAATGAAATGGCATTGCACAGAGAACCTCTTACAAGTATGTGTCATTTCGAAATATCAATCGGGAGACATGCCCCTGTAGATATCTCCGCAGATGGAGTAATTCTTTCTACCCCTACTGGTTCTACTGCTTATTCTCTAAGTGCAGGTGGACCAGTGATTACACCAGATTGTCCAGTGCTTCAACTAACCCCTATCGCTCCTCACTCTTTGGCATCAAGAGCACTGGTCTTTAGTGATTTGGAGCCTGTAACAGTTTTCCCTGCTACGCCCGAAAGATTAATGATGGTGGTTGATGGAACGGCAGGGTGTTATGTCTGGCCAGAAGATAGAGTTCTTATCAGAAAAAGCAGTCACCCTGTAAGGTTTGTTCGTTTATCTGATCATGAGTTTTTTCAAGTACTGCGCAACAAGTTGGGTTGGGGTTTGCCTCATATTGCTAAGCCAGGTAAAAATTGAATTTTCTTGAGGGGCACTCCTATTGAAATTTTCCTTTAATAATGAAAACCGGGTTAATTGGATGCAGTCTAGTGCCTTGACTTAATGCTACGCCTCTGAAGTTTTGGTGTTGACTAACTCTTAACTCGCATTCTTTTGATTTTAGTGCTGATAATATTTTTTCAAGGCTTTCTAATGTTGCCAATGGAATCACAATGACTCCCTTAGGAGAGAGGTTCTTTACAGCTGCTTCGATAAGGTCGGTTTTGTTAGAACTTCCACCACCAACTATTACCCGATCTGGTTTTGAAAGATCATTAGGAATTGCTCCTCCTTGCAATAGAGATAATGCTTCTGCTTCAATGACTTTACTTGGTGAAACTGATAGACGTTGTGCATTGGCAAGAATTAATTCTTTTCCACCTATACGTTTTTCAATGGAAAGAAGCTTGAGCTTTGGCCTTATCCTTAATGCTTCTAGACCAATTGTCCCAGCTCCTGCTCCTATATCCCAGATGACTCCATTTTCAGGAAGCTCAAGATCCGCTAGAATTTGCACTCGAACTTCCCTTTTTGTTATAAGACTTGGCCGATCAATATGAGTTAAATAAAAACCATCTGCAACTCCAAAGAGAGGGATATCTTCGCAATTCTCTACTGTTGATTTCTTTTTGATTAGAACTACTAGATGAAGAGGATCTAATGTTGGCAAAACTTCTTTGTGAGAAATTTGAAATATGCGCTCATCTTCGTGTCCAAGCCTTTCAAAAATCCAAAATTGATAAATGTTCTCTAGTTGTGATGCACAAAGAATGTCTTTAACTTCTTTAGCCCCTCCTTTATTTGGATCAGTAAGGATTCCAATAGTCTGAGGTCGTTGCTGTAAGAGTTTAACTAGAGGACTAGAATCTCGACCATGAAGGCTAATCCAATTAGTGTCTTGCCATGGTCGGGATAATCTTGAGAATGCTAATTGTAACGATGTTGGAGAAGGGTGAAAGAAAAGCCTATCTGCAGGGAAATGTTGGAGAAGCACTCTTCCAATTCCATACCAAAGTGGATCTCCGCTTGCCAATAAAACTACTTGTTGATCTTGTTTCTTAAGCCAATTAATTAAGTCGACTGGTTTATCACTTTCAAAAAATTCAGGGAGTGTGCTTTTTGGTCTTTTATCTGTCCACCAGCTATTTAAATTGGTTAAAATTCTTGATGGACCTGCTAGTTTTTTTGTTGATAGAATAATATTTTGAAGTTTCTGAGAGAGATCTGAAACACCTGATGCTGAAATACCAATTACATGAATAGGAAAGAGACCTTTATTTGTTTTTTGATTGTTTCCCTCCATATGAAAAACTGCTTTAATTATCTTGATTGATTAAATTTTTGTAGCTTCTTGAATAGTTCATTGGAAAAGACAAGCCTCCACATCAATAAAGATCCTATTAGACGACAGCGTCAACATGAACTGCTGATTGCTCTTATTAATCAGCAAGATGATTTGGAATTAATTGACTCAGAGTCGCCACTATTAGAGTCTAAACGGAGAAATCCGCCTGATCCTGCTCAATGGTTGGATCGTAATCGACGTGTTATGGCTAAGTACCAATCATTAGTTAATTCCTCAATTACTTTAGATGCAATGCTGGACTCGGAGGCAATTCAATGTGATTGAAAATCTTTTTCGAAAATACTTTAAGTATTTTCTTTCATTTCTATTAATATCGTTTTCATGTTTATTTATTTGGCCTGCGTCCGTTGACTCAACATTAGAATTTTTTGAGATCACTCAAGGTGTTCAAATTCAAAGAAGCCTGGAAAGTTTGCGAGATCTTGATAACCAGAGTTGGCAGTTAGTTGTTTATCCCAAAGAAGAAAACCAAGATAAATTCGTTCTAAGGATTGTTGGATTTACTGGCAGCCTCAGATTGGATCATCCAACAAAATTAATTGTGGAATCTGGCTTAAAAACTTGGAGCCTTGAAGATATAACTTTGGATAATGCCCAATTAGCAAATGATTCTCGTGATGCGGCCGTAGAATTTCTATTGAATCCTTTGTTAAAAGATTTACAAAACAATCGACCATTGAGGCTTTCTTTGAAAGGAGGTTTCTCTGAATTGCCAGTACCTCCTTATGTAGTCAAAGAGTGGCGTTCAATTGATCCAATCTCTTACAAAAATGAAAACTGATCTTAAGAAACATAATTGGGTGCCATGGATGAGAAGAGTATTGCA
This sequence comes from Prochlorococcus sp. AG-402-G10, assembly GCA_003279445.1. Lineage (GTDB taxonomy): Bacteria > Cyanobacteriota > Cyanobacteriia > PCC-6307 > Cyanobiaceae > Prochlorococcus_E. Next base: position 57,814 of record QCHT01000005.1, on the reverse strand, counting down.
TTTAGCTTCTTTGGCTTATGGTCAAACTAGTCCTAATCCACTTGTTGGAGCAGTCATTTTAGACTCTCAGAAAAGATTGGTGGGCGAGGGGTATCACTCTTTTGCAGGTCAACCCCATGCAGAAGTAGAAGCTCTATCTCAAGCGGGATCTTCGGCAAAAGGAGGGACACTATTGGTGAACCTTGAACCATGTTGCCATCAAGGTAGAACTCCACCATGTACAGATGCCATTTTAAAATCGGGCATTTCAAGGGTTGTAATAGCTGTAAACGATCCTGACCCAAGAGTTTCAGGTAAAGGTGTTGATCTTCTACGTCAAGCAGGTGTTGAAGTTGTTTGTGGAGTTCTCGAGAAAGAAGCTGTTTACCTTAATAGAGCTTTTATCTTTCGTAATCAGACTGGTAGACCATGGGGAATACTTAAATGGGCAATGAGCTTCGATGGGCGGATAGCACTCCCTAATGGCTCAAGTAAGTGGATTAGTGGGCTGGAATCCAGGGAGAATGTGCACTCTCTTAGGGCAAGATGTGATGCTGTAATTGTTGGAGGTAGAACCGTCAGAATTGATAACCCTTTGCTAACCAGTAGAGGCCTTTCTAAAAAAGAGCCTTTAAGAGTTGTCTTAAGTTCTTCATTGGATTTACCAATTGATTCCCAGCTTTGGGATACCAAACCTGCAAAGACTTTGATTTGTTATGGTCCTGAGAGTGATGCGTCACTTTTAGACTCTCTTCCTAATGGCCCTGAGAAAGTTCTCCTTGAGAAAAACAGTCCTTTTAAGCTCTTAGAGCTTCTTGCTCAAAAAGGATGTAATCAAGTCCTTTGGGAGTGTGGCAGCAATCTTGCTACTACTGCAATTCAGCAGGATTGTGTTCAGGAGATCTTGTTATTTCTTTCACCTAAGCTTCTAGGTGGGATTTCTGCCATGACACCTTTAGCCGATTTTGGATTTGAATCAATAGAAGAAGCGATCACCTTGAAGGAGCTTTCTTCCTTTAGAAAAGGTGAGGATATTGTCCTAAATATGCTTCTTGATAATCATTTATAAGAACTTATTTAAATTTCGTTCGGTTCTTACACCTAATTAAGTGTATGAGATATGAACAAATTTGTTAGTTTTGTATTCCATTAAGTTTTAGTTGTCATGCCGATTCGTCAAGATGAGAATCAGCCAAATCGTCGTTTTGGAGTAATAAACCTTATTCTCATTGGTTTTGGTGCACTGTTGCTTTTTAGCAGCTTTTTCCCAAGTCAAAATATGCAAGTGCCAAGAGTGCCATATTCATTATTTATAAATCAAGTAAATGATGGTGAGGTGAAGAGGGCATATATTACTCAGGATCAAATTAGGTATGAGCTTTCATCTCCTACTGAAGGAGCCCCTTCGGTTTTAGCTACTACTCCTATTTTTGATATGGACTTGCCTCAACGCTTAGAAGCTAAAGGCGTTGAGTTTGCTGCTGCTCCGCCTAAAAAACCAAATATTTTCACTACGATTCTTAGTTGGGTTGTTCCTCCTTTAATCTTCATTTTGGTTCTTCAATTTTTTGCTCGAAGAAGCATGGGAGGAGGTGGTGCTCAAGGCGCATTGAGCTTTACGAAAAGCAAGGCAAAAGTCTATGTCCCTGATGAAGAATCAAGAGTTACTTTTGAAGATGTCGCTGGTGTTGATGAGGCTAAAGATGAGTTGACTGAAATAGTTGATTTTCTAAAAAGGCCGCAGAGATATACAGATATTGGAGCGCGTATACCTAAGGGAGTTTTATTAATAGGCCCTCCAGGGACTGGAAAAACATTGCTTTCAAAGGCCGTGGCAGGGGAGGCTGAAGTTCCATTTTTTATAATCTCAGGCTCAGAATTTGTAGAATTATTTGTTGGAGCAGGGGCGGCAAGAGTTAGAGATTTATTTGAACAAGCAAAGAAAAAAGCCCCATGCATAATATTTATTGATGAATTAGATGCAATTGGTAAAAGTAGGTCTGGATCTATGGGGGTCGTTGGAGGTAATGATGAAAGAGAGCAAACTCTTAATCAATTGCTCACTGAAATGGATGGCTTTTCTTCTTCAGATAAGCCAGTAATTGTTTTAGCTGCAACCAACCAACCCGAAGTTCTTGATGCTGCATTGTTAAGACCTGGTAGGTTTGACAGGCAAGTTTTGGTTGATCGACCTGATTTATCAGGAAGGAAAACTATTCTCGAGATCTATACAAAAAAGATTAAATTATCTGAGAAAATTGATCTAGATTCAATTGCTCAAGCAACGAGTGGTTTCGCCGGTGCTGATTTGGCAAATATGGTTAATGAAGCTGCTTTATTAGCTGCTAGAGCCAAAAGGACTTCTGTAGAGCAGCAAGATTTAAATGAAGCAATTGAGCGAGTTGTTGCTGGCTTAGAGAAGAAAAGTAGAGTTTTGCAAGACGATGAAAAGAAAGTAGTTGCCTATCACGAAGTAGGACATGCAATTGTTGGTCATTTAATGCCAGGAGGAAGCAAAGTCGCAAAAATTTCTATTGTCCCTAGAGGAATGAGTGCACTTGGTTATACATTGCAATTGCCTACAGAAGAAAGATTCCTTAATTCAAAAGACGAACTCAAAGGTCAAATTGCTACTTTATTGGGAGGAAGATCAGCAGAGGAAATTGTTTTTGGCAAAGTAACTACTGGTGCTTCAAATGATTTACAGCGAGCCACTGACATTGCAGAACAAATGGTAGGTACTTTTGGAATGAGCGATATCTTAGGCCCTTTGGCTTATGACAAGCAGGGAGGAGGCCAATTCCTAGGAGGAAATAATAATCCTAGGCGAGTTGTTAGTGATGCAACTGCTCAGGCTATTGACAAGGAAGTAAGAAGTCTTGTTGATGAGGCTCATGAGAATGCTCTGAGTATCCTTAGGAAAAATTTACCATTGTTAGAAAGTATCTCTCAAAAGATTCTTGAGAAAGAGGTAATTGAAGGAGATGATTTGAAAGGCTTATTGGCTGAAACTGTGATGCCAGGATAATATCTTTATTTGATTTATAGAATTGATTGATCCTAAAGAAATATGAAATTAGAGTGATTCCTATGGACAAACATTTTCAATCTTTATCTCAAGATCTTTCCAGCCTAGCAGGTAAAAATTTCCTTTCTTGTGCTGACATTAATTTTGGGCAAGTTACCTCTTTGCTTCAACTTTCTTCTCAATTTAAGAAGAATTTGCGAAGAATAGATCTAGGTAATCGTGTATTAGGACTTGTTTTTAGCAAAGCCTCAACTAGGACTAGGGTAAGCTTTCAAGTTGCGATGGCCAGATTAGGTGCTCAAACAATTGACTTAAACAGCCAACTAACTCAGTTAGGGAGAGGAGAACCCATAAAAGATACTGCTAGAGTCTTAAGTCGTTATTGTGATGCATTAGCAATTAGGACTTTTGGCAATGAAGAGTTGCTTGAATATGCTAAATGGTCATCTGTCCCAGTTGTAAATGCACTTACAGATATAGAGCATCCTTGTCAGGCATTGGCAGATTTTCTTACCATTCAAGAAGAGTTTGAAACACTTCAGGGTTTAAGCCTTTCCTATATTGGTGATGGGAATAATGTTGCGAATTCATTAATTTTACTAGGATCCATTTTGGGTGTAAATATCAGACTTGCTTGCCCAAAGGGCTTCGAACCTAATCATTCAGTAGTTGAGAATGCAAGGATTCTAGCTTCCTCTAACTCTAGGATTGAGATATTTAGTGACCCTTACGAAGCAGTTTTAGATTCAAATGTAATTTATACGGATGTTTGGGCATCTATGGGACAAGAAAAAGAGCAATTGCAAAGGTTAGAGGCTTTTAGAGGCTTTACCCTTAGCATTGACTTGCTTAAAAAGGCCGACTCTAAAGCGATTGTTCTGCATTGTTTACCTGCTCATAGAGGAGAAGAAATTACTGATCAAGTCTTTGAAAGCAAATCTAGTCGAATCTTTGATCAAGCAGAAAATCGATTGCATACTCAGCAGGCTCTTTTAGCTGCCTTGCTTGGAGGACTTTGAGACTTGCCTAAGTTCATCCCCTAAGGTACATATGTATTAGGAGCAACTGAAAATCTTATTGTAAATGGAAGGAGAACAATTAACACCAGCTCAGCAAGAGCTTTTTGATTGGCTTTCAGACTACATAGGGACTCATCGTCACAGTCCTTCTATAAGACAGATGATGCATGCTATGGGACTTCGCTCACCGGCCCCAATTCAAAGTCGATTAAAGCATCTCCAAGAAAAAGGTTGGATAACTTGGGAAGAAGGGCAAGCGAGAACCTTGCAGCTGATAGATGATATTGCATCTGGAATTCCCTTGCTTGGAGCTGTTGCAGCTGGTGGTTTGATTGAAACCTTTGATGATGTTCAAGAAAACCTTGACATGGATTCAGTCTTAAAAACAAAGGGTTTGTTTGCTTTAACTGTTAATGGAGACTCAATGGTTGATGCTTATATAGCAGATGGAGATGTTGTTTTAATGGAACCTGTGAAAGAACCTCGAAGCATTAGAAATGGAACTGTAGTGAGTGCCTTTGTGCCTGGAGCAGGAACCACCTTGAAGCATTTTTATCGCAAAGGTTCTTTGGTAAGGCTTGAAGCTGCTAATGAAGCATATGAGCCTATTGAAATAGATTCTGAGTTGCTTGAGGTACAAGGTAAACTATTAGCAGTTTGGAGAAAAGCCTAGATCTCAAAAGGAATTACTCTTAATGATCAATAGCTTAAATGCAAGATTTATTCTTACAATATTATTAATTTGCTTTCCAACTTTCTCTATAGCAGGAACTAAAGTTAAGTGGGAAAAACTTGATACTACTATTGGTATTGGTGGAAATGAAATCAAATGGGAGCTTTTAGAAAATAGAGAAGAAGAAGATTTCTCAGATATTTATCTCTTTGATGATTTGTCTAAACCTCCAAGTCAGCAAGAAGATGTAAATGATTTAGTAAATTCAATTAAGCTAAAGAGTTCTGATTTCTTTTCACCTCAGCGCATCGGTACCATTTTTCCGATTAATAGTTTTCTACCTGCTTATGAAACTTCACATTCTGTATACGCACTATCTACATTCAATTCAGGGGGTGCTGCAGGTGGTTCAGGTAATCAGAATTATGCATATATGCTTGATATTGGATTAAATGAAAATAACCAACTTTCACTTTTCTATTCAGTTGCAGATGATCCTTTGTATTCATATATTGATGGAGATAAACTTGTTCCGAACTATTGGGAGTCATATGGTTTTGCCTTTAAAAAAAGGTTACTTAATAGAGATGATTGGTCGTTAGCAACATTTGCTTCATTAGAATCAATGACAATTAGGAATGGGAATAGCTCTTATGGGAATATATTTGATGAAACAGGATTATCCTTTTCAGATAGGAATCTTGTAGGTTCTTTTTCATTACCTATTTCTAGAAAGTTAAGTGATAACTTAGGCTTACACTTTTTAGTTGGTGGATCATTCTTTCCTTCTACTTTAGGAGAAGTTAATAATAAAGATAACTTTTATGGTAATAATTTATATTTAGGATCAGGATTAACTTGGAAATTAAATCAGAATGTCAATTCTTTTGGATCTATTGTTATGCCTTTGGGGCCAGGTAAAAATACATTTGATTCAAGTAATAGTTTTCATAGAATCCCTATTTATAATCTAGGTATTAACTTTGATTTGAACCCAATAATTGGATTCGAAGGACGTATAACTAATGGCTTCGGTGCAACACCTGCTACTTCTATTTTAACCATACCTTCTTCTAATGAAGTGCTTTATTTTGCTGGTTTAACTTACAAACCTTTTGCATTAGATTCACCACAAAAGAGACTTTCTAAACGACATACTTTATTGAGTTTAGGTGGACTTAGTGTTGGATCTGCTTTAATACCACCTCGTGCTAAGAACAATTACTCGTTAAATATAGATAATAAAGGCAATCTATTTGGAGCTTTCTCAAGGTCCCTTTCTAACTCTTTTCAATTAGATCTTATTAATTTTGGATCATTCAAGAATCAGAATGCTGGTAGATCAAATGAAAATCCTTTTATTAGAACATATATGAATGACTCTAACTTTAGTACAAGGTATGGAGGTAAGTTTGTATTGATGAGCCCTTTAAGAGAAGGCTTTACATGGCTTTCTACTCGAATAAGTGTTGGTAGGAATCAACAAAATAAACAAGGTTATTTATTTAATGAGTGGATTAATACTTTTGAGATAAACGAAAATTTAGCTGTCAATATTAATCCAAAGATGGCTATTAGTGGAGTTGTTAGTCTATATTCTTTGGGGATTGGCTCAAATATACATCTATCTGATGTATACCAGTTAATTACAGAGACAAATATAAGTCTATCTAAATATTCTGAATCAAACCTAAGTCTCTCGTTAAGAAAAGTTTTTTCAGAAGATTTATACTTTGACTTATATTTAAGTTCAGCATTAGGTCTTCATGATGCAGGACAATTGCTAAGCAATAATGAAATTAGAAAAGGATTTCGGGTTAATTTTTTATATTGAAATTGATAGATGAATAGTTTTTTGGATTCGATTACTTTGAAAAATAATTGATGGCAAATCTTAGTAGAATTAACAAAACTCTATTCATAACCATATGGATTAAGCTTTTGCCACCTCCATCCATCTATACACATATTAGATAGATTACGTTTAGGGCGCCAGCTCAATATTGAAGAGGCTAGATCATTGCTAGCGTAAGAAATTGCAATATCACCGAGTCTTCTATCTACAAATCTAAAGGGTATCTTACAAGAATTAACACTTTCAAATGTTTTTAGGAGCTGTAAAACACTTGTACCTCTTCCTGTACCAATATTTATACTAAGTAAAGTTGCTTTTTTTTCTTTAATTAAATAATTTAAAGCTAGACAATGAGCATCTGCTAGATCCATAATATGAATATAGTCCCGAACACCAGTTCCATCGATTGTAGGCCAATCATTACCATAAATCTTTAATTCTTTTATGTTACCGGATGCAACCTGATTTAAATAAGGGAATAAATTATTAATCTTACCACGTGGTTCTTCTCCTATAAGTCCAGATGGATGTGCTCCAATAGGGTTAAAATATCTTAGATTTATTACTCTCCAACATGAATCATTACTTGTGTATAGATCTTTCAGAAGATTTTCAATATTTGCCTTTGTTTGTCCATAAGGATTATAAGGTTTAATTTCTGAATCTTCAGACAGTGGAGATCTATTATTTTCACTATATATAGTTGCACTGCTACTAAAAACAATAGTTCTACAACTATATTTCTCCATGATTCTGATTAATTTAATTGTTCCCCCCACGTTGACGTCCCAATATAGAGATGGACTTGAAACAGATTCTGCTACAGACTTTAATCCAGCAAAGTGAATAACTCCCTCAATAGGTCTATTTTCATTAATTGAACATTTAAAGATACCATCAATCATACTTTCATCTCTTATATCACCTTCTATAAACTTAAATTTATCTCGCAACTTTTGATTTATTTGACATAGTAATTTATCAAGTCTTTCTGCTATCTTAGGGGAACTATTAACATATGAGTCTAAGATATAAAGAAAGTAGTCTTGTTGCAAAAGCTGAAGACATGTATGACTACCAATAAAACCAGCCCCACCAGTAATTAAAATTGACTTCAAGGTATTCCTCTAATTAAATCTGTTAATAATATCTATTCATACCATTTTAAGGAATCATTAGAACATAAGCAATTACAATTATGACTAACTCTATATAATGATAAAATAAGAGAATGGTTAAGAAGGCAATTATTACTGGAATTACGGGACAAGATGGAAGTTATCTTGCTGAATTCCTTTTAAATAAAGGATATGAAGTACATGGAATAAAAAGGAGGGCTAGCAGTCTCAATACCAGTAGAATTGATCATTTATATCAAGACCCTCATGAAGAGAGCCCAAGATTAATTCTTCATTACGGCGATCTTACTGATAGTACTAATCTTATTCGTATTATTCAATCTGTTCAGCCAGACGAAATTTATAACCTAGGAGCTCAAAGCCATGTCGCAGTTAGCTTTGAGACCCCAGAATATACAGCAAATTGTGATGCTCTGGGTACTTTAAGAATTCTTGAGGCTGTAAGGCTTCTTGGTCTTAAGAATAAAACCAAGATATATCAAGCAAGTACAAGCGAACTTTATGGAAAGATTCAAGAGACCCCACAGACTGAAAGCACACCTTTTTACCCTAGGAGTCCCTATGGTGTTGCCAAATTATATGCTTATTGGATTACAGTTAACTATCGAGAGGCTTATGGAATATATGCTTGTAATGGCATTCTTTTTAATCATGAAAGTCCAAGAAGAGGAGAGACTTTTGTTACACGAAAGATTACTAGAGGACTTGCCAGAATCAATGCAGGCCTAGAAAAATGCCTTTATATGGGAAATATTGATGCAAAAAGAGATTGGGGGCATGCAAAAGATTATGTTGCAATGCAATGGCTGATGCTACAGCAAGAAAAACCTGAGGATTTTGTTATAGCGACAGGAAGAATGGAGACTGTCCGAAGATTTATCGAGATATGTGCAGAAAAGCTCGAATGGAATAAATCAACAAATTGCCCTCCAATAATTTGGGAGGGTGAGGGTATCCATGAAGTTGGTCGCAATCCTGCTACAAACGAAATAGTAATAAAAATAGATTCTAGATATTTTAGACCTGCTGAAGTTGACCAGTTACTTGGATCTCCAGCTAAAGCTTCAGAGAAACTTAGTTGGGTTCCAGAAACAACTCTTGAAGAACTAATATCAGAAATGATATCTCATGATAAAGAAGAAGCTTTAAAAGAATCAATTTTGAAAAAAAAAGGATTTAAAATATCAGGATCAATAGAGTCTCCTCCATTAAATTCCTAGCAGTTCAAAAATAGATTTAATCATGATTAAAAAAATATTATTGAACGAAAGAATCTTTATTGCGGGGGGTAATGGAATGGCCGGGAGCGCCATAGGACGAAAACTTATAGAAGCAGGTTATGGTCAAAGTATTAACGGAGGATCGATACTTACTCCAAAAAGACAAGATCTAGATTTATTAGATATAGAATCAGTAAGAAGCTGGTTTCAATTAAATAAGCCAACTATCGTAATACTTGCAGCAGCAAAAGTAGGTGGGATACTGGCTAACTCATCACAACCTGCAAGTTTTATTCTCGATAACATTAAAATCCAAACAAATGTAATTGAAACTGCCTGGCAATCTGGTGTCAGAAGGTTGCTTTTCTTAGGTAGCAGCTGCATTTATCCAAAATTTTCTGAACAACCCATTCAGGAAGATTCTCTTTTAGATGGGGCTCTTGAAGATACAAATGAATGGTATGCAATTGCAAAAATTTCAGGAATAAAAATCTGCCAAGCATTAAGAATTCAATATGGTTTTGATGCTATCTCATTGATGCCAACAAATCTTTATGGGCCAGGGGATAATTATCATCCAACTCACTCCCACGTCATGGCAGCTTTAATTAGAAAATTCTGCGAGGCAGTTGATAAATCATACCCTTCTATTACTTGCTGGGGATCAGGTTCTCCTTTAAGAGAATTTTTACATGTTGATGATCTTGGAGACGCAGTAGTTTTTGCTTTAGAGAAATGGGACCCAAGCGCAACCGATGCTCCTTTAAATAACGTAGGGAACCCTTTAACTTATTTAAATGTTGGAACTGGATTGGACATCTCAATTAAAGACTTGACTAGCAAAATTGCTGTAGCTACTGGATACAAAGGTCATATTCTTTGGGATAAAACCAAGCCAGATGGAACACCTAAAAAACAATTAAATGTAAATAGACTTAAAGAAATGGGCTGGAAGTATTCTATTGAAATAGATGAAGGAATAAAAAGAACTGTATCCGATTATCGTAGTCAGTTAAATGATTGCAGTAAAAGGGATCAGTATTCTTTAAAATAATTTAGGGAAAGTAAACTTCCATATAAAACAACCACGATAGCTGATTTTTATATATTATGTATGGAATATAAGTAGTTATATATTTAAAACTATGAATATATATTCTTAAATAAAACCTCTATGGAAACTTAAATATTTCTTTAAAGCCAACTAATAATTTAATATGCTTTCTGATCAGAGATTTTTCTATTTATCACCAGATTTAGGTTGCGACATTTTATAGACTTTTTTAAGATTGCTATCATCGTAGTATTCTTGAGTTGGTTTAGGCTGTTCAATTAATAAGGAAAGAATATGCCAGACCTAGGATTTCTGAGCCCAAGTCCATCTTGGATTGGATAAGCCACTAGGTTTTTATTTCTTTCTCTTATTTCTCTGCCAATAACTGACCATCTATCTCCATTATCGAGTTTGACGGTTTGGCACAGAATTTTTATTTCAGCCATTCTAAAGTGCTATCAAGTAAACGAGAGGATCTTTCTTGATCATCTAAAACGCTTGATTTTAAGGTTGGTTGAATCAAATATGGGGCCATAGCTCAGCTGGTAGAGCACCTGCATGGCATGCAGAACATCAAACCCTTAAAAGTCATTGCAATCACTAAGTTTTCTCGTTAAGTAATAGATAATTAGCGCACAATTTATCGCATAACTCTAAAAACTTTGTATTTAAAATTGTTGAGTCTATAACTTTGATTATAGCATTTTTTAGCTTTAATAACTAACTACTAAATAAGATAGAAAAGAGCTAGCAAAGGGAGTCTAAATCATAAATACTAACCCAAGTAAAAGGTTTAGCTTGATTGAAATTACTATCTTAATAAGCTATTTTGTTATTACCTTGGTTGCTTATATGATTAATCAGATTTATAAACTCACGCCAAATAGCAACACCCGGAAAATCTCTAATGACTAAAGTCATTCACTCTGATTTTTCAACTGTTGCAGAAGCAATGACTTCCGCCTTTTCAGCAATAGAAAAGAATCAAACTTGGGATTTAATGCCTTCTTTGGTTTCTTAGTTGGCATTGTGCTTGCACATGCTCCAGAGGGAATTGAATCTACATTTCATCGAGCTGGAATATGAAAAAAGCTAATAAGCAAATGTTGGAATTATGGGCAGGGTTTGCGGCTGACTTACTTGCTCAAGGGCATAGCTGCATTGTGGTGACGACCCGAGTGACCGAAGAATATGAATTAAGAGAAGGCAAGCTCGAAGAATCACAGCCAAGGCAATGGATTTGATCGTTCAAGACTTTGAAGAGATCAATGTTGAGCGGCCCCAAATGGTAGCGAAACTACTTGTAAATCTCGAACAAGGTAAGCAGAAAGCACTCATCAATAACCAATCAAGCGGGGTTGCTGCCTGCGCCAGACAAACCATTTCACTGGCTGGATAGGCAGCTGATTCCTCATATAACAATCGAATTACGAAAATCTAGTATGCCCTCACTTATTAGTTTGTTAAAACAATACTGATACATATCACGAGTGAGTATAAATTCTTCTTCTCAACTTCGCACGATTTTTGTAAGTTCATTTGTGTTTGATCTCTTAAGAAATATTCATTAATAGAGTCTGATGGATCAAGGGAATTCGTATACCTTCATCTCTTAATGTAATAGATATATTATCAACTAATTATAAGTAATGCTTGGTTCAAGTATTTTATGCATTAACTAACTTCATTTAAGAAAGAATTTTCTTTTAATCAATAGTTACTTTGAAGGTCTCTCTAGGTACAAAAGAATATAAAGGAAGTCCTGCTTTGTCTCTGAATAATGGAAATATTTCTCTATGATTTATCTTGCTAAAGATATTCTCTTGGACCCAGTTTTCGATATGAATAAAATTATTAGACTTAATATAAGCATCTTTAATATTAAATGGTATTTTCTCAATAGGCTTTATTCTATTCAAAACTTGATCACTTCCTAAAAAGTCTTTCTTAACATAAAAGTTTAATGGCTCTAGATCTTCCACTGGATTAATATCATAGAAATCAGTGATCTTTTTTAATATTTCAATTGGATCTAAAAAGAAGTCGTTAGCATCTATAAATAATACATTCTGAGAAAAATACATATCTAAATAAATATAAGCCCAAACGAGAGCTAATTTTTTCAGATCATTATCAGCAATAAGATTTGGAAATAAATTCCTTACATCACTACAAAAATTATAATGCAGTGACAAATGTTTATTCATTGCTTTAGGTTTACTAGTTATTTTCTCTAAATGATCTTGTAATTGTCGAAAAATAAATACCTTCTTACCAGGCAAAAGTCTACAAACAAATGAAGTAAAACTAGGATATTTTACAATAGTATCATCTTCGGCTGAGAAAATGTTGTACATATCAATTTCACAAGACCAAGGAGGTTCTGCATATGTTTTTTTACTATCTTTAAGTAAGGTTGCTAAAAGTGTAGAGCCACATTGACTACTATGAAAAATACTATATTTCATTTAATTTTTATAATTTATTTTTTTCACTCTAATGGAAAATTTAACCAACCAGTAATTATATATTTAGAGCCTGAGCTTATAATATTACCTTTATGAGCATGAGTCCATTCTGCTGGCCAAATTATAGTTAGACCTTTTTGGGGTTTTATATCTAAATCATAATGGGAAAAGTATGTTGATCCACCAGCCTCTACATCATTTAAATAGGTCATAAAAGCTAATAATCTATGAAGAGAACCTAGATTCGACCGTTCAGTATGAATTTCTTTAAAGTGCTGGCCTTTAACATATTTCCCTATGTTGAACCTACCTATTTCTAGTTTTGAAACCATTGATGCTAGAAATGGCCATTGTTTATTATAATCTTTATGAAATTCAAATAAATTTTCAAAGTATTTATTAAATATTTCATTGCCTTTGAGATTTAATTCTTTTGGAGAAATAGATATATCGCGTCTATTTTTAGTCTCTAATTTTATTTCTCCACGACCAGTTTGACCTTGTATTTGTTTTTCTTTATTTTTTTCATAATAAGCTATTATTTGATCACATATTAAAGTTTCCATTGTCCAAGAACCTATAAAGTTGGGAGTAAGGTGTGATTTCTCTAATTTTACTCTTTTTGTCATTAGACTTTAGAAAATCCATTCTTAAGATCAAATATAATTGAACCTTCTCCTTTTCTAATATTTTTTATACCTTCAACATGCTGGCCTTTATTTAAAAGTACTTTTCCGATAGCAGCAATACATTTCATTGGATCAATTTTGTGTTCTTGTGCTTTTTTGAAGTTGTATAAAGCCTCTTCAAATTTAGCATTAGCTTTAAGAATATTGCCTAAGTTAAAATATGCTTCTCCTAGGCTAGGATTATATTCAATTGCTTTGCGTTGTGATAATTCTGCTTCTTGTAATCTGCCAAGATCTTTCAATAAGATTCCAAGATTGGAATGCGCATTTGCGAAATTAGGTTTCAGTTCAATTGATTTGAGATAGGACTCTTCTGCTTCTTGTGATTTGCCCTGATTTTTCAATATGGTTCCCAGATTGTAATACGCCTCTGCATAATCAGGCTTAATTCCTATTGCTTTGCGTGTTGATATTTCTGCTTCTTGTAATTGATCTAGATCTTTTAAAACTGCTCCAAGGTTTAAATGAGCCTGAAAAAAGTCAGGTTTGAGCTCAATAGTTTTGCGAAGAGATTTTTCTGCTTCTTGTAGTTTCTTTTTCCCAATAAGGATTAATCCAAGAAGGAAATGAGAGTTAAAGAGATTGGGATTAAGTTCTAGTGCTTTTCGGGTAGATAATTCGGCTTCTTGTAATTTGCCAAGATTTCTCAATATGGTTCCATAATTAGAGAAAACTCTGTGATCCTCAAAGCCTTGATTGATGAAAAGTTGGTAATATTTTAATGCTTCTGAAATATTTCCTTGTGAATGAAACTTAAATGCTTGATTGATTATTTGTTCTTTAGAGGGGGTAGAAGGAGTGTTCGAAGTAATAGTGATATTTTCTTTAATTTCTTCTAAGCCAAATCGACCTGGTAATGTTTTTACCTCAAGTATTTCTTTATTTTGACCTGTGTGTCTCTCTGTCACATCTATTAGTTATAAATTGAGTTGTTTGACCAAATTATATCTCTTCACTAGGCTTCAACTTCTAAAAGAAATTGACCCGATGCAAACAAGTCTAAGGTTATCTTACTGCAGGTGGAAGTAATTAGTCTAAACCTGTTGTAAATAAAGGCGTTTGGTATTTTTACACCTCTTTTCCTTCGGGTAAAACTTCTTTTAAATTCTTTATCAGGTGGAAGCCATCTTTGAAGTGTTCCAGCTTTCTTAACTGCGAACTCTAAAAAGGCTTCTACATCTCCAAGATTTCTTTTTCTGCCTTGTCCTCCAGCTGGGCAATTATCGAAGTGTATTTCTGCAAATCTCTTCATCAAAGTTCTTCCATCTCTTGGCTTTGGATTAGCTGAAATAGTTTCTAAAACTCTTCTCATTCTTGTCTTCAAATCTCTAAGAGTTCTACCTCTTGCAAAGAGCTTACCGCAGATTTACCGCAGAATCTGCCGCACATTGGGTATGTTTGGGTATATTTAAGTATTGAAGTATAATGGTTATGTTGCTTGAGATTGATTGCAATTACTTTCATGTCAACGAATTGGGGCCATAGCTCAGCTGGTAGAGCACCTGCATGGCATGCAGGGGGTCAGCGGTTCAAATCCGCTTGGCTCCATCAAGGATTAGATAAGTTATGGCAATTCATCTGAACGATTTCTCGGTTGCAAATCGGGCAAGTTGAGCTGTTATCAATTTAACGTTGCAACTGAAGCGCATTGAATATGCAATCAGTCTTCTCCTAAGTAAAATCTAGTAGAGTAAGCTTCTTCAAGGCCACTTTTATAGATTTTAATTGCGATTATATGGATTTACAAACTAAGGATACAGTAATAGAAGAAACAGTTGATTATTCTAATTACTTACAAAGAAAGTTATTGCCTTGTCTACACAAGTTTATTGATGGTTACATAGATTCTAATATATCTTTAGAACAGATAGAGTTCTTAACTAGTATTTGGCTAGATTCTTTTATAATATATTCAAGATCTATATACATTAAATTATATTCAGAACAAAGTCTAATTTGTATGGAAAGGCAAAATATAGATAATTTTAAATATATACCAGCTTATTTTGGTTGGGAAGAATGGACTGGAATAATTACAAAATCTAATAATTGTATGGATGCTCTTGTTAAGGCTCATATTGCTAATTTTTTATTTACAGGAAAATGTTATGAGCTTCCTATCCTTAAAAGTAAAATATCTGATAAAGCAAACTTTCAAAAGTCTATATTTTTATTTATTGAAAGGGTTTGGCTTAAATTAAGCGATTATAAGTCTCCAATATTGTCATCAATTTCAATAGAACTTACTTCAAGGATAAAACTATTCTTACGTACAGGTATAATTACAATTAACAATATTTTTCCCTCCTTACCAAATAGAGCACCTGGCATTTTGCATCGAAATGTTTTGGATAAAAGAATTATTGAATCAAAAGATAAATATGAGGACTGGCTTGTAGCTTCACTTCATTTATTCTTACCATTGGCTTATGTTGAGGATATTAATCAGTTAGATAGATTTTCTATTAGTTTAGGTTATAGGTCAGCATCTCTTTCTATGACATCTTGGGTTTCTAATGAGTTTTATAGATTCTGGGTTTCTAAAAATATCTTTATAAATAAAGATTTTAATTTTATTATTGCTCGTCATGGAGGAGGTTCTTCTCTTAACTATATTAATTTAATTGAGGAAAAATATTTTAAAAATAAGGAAATAAGTAAAGCTCCCAATTTTAAAATCTATACTTCCAGAAAAATAATACCCTCTTTTGTTAAATCTTCTACAATTCTGGTTCCTTTAGCAGGATTCTCTGAAAATTTATATAAATCAGGTCATATAGGTTTTACATACAAACATAGAGAAACATATATAGAAGAAATTATAAAAATGCTGTTAATTATAGATCAATTTGGTAGGCAAATACTTTTACGCCCGTATCCCCATGATTTGCATACAGCCCATATCCTTGCTAGGAACTTAAGAAAAAGGGGTATAAATTTTAGAGTATCCAATTTTAAGAACGAATTTAAAAAGGAAGCTATGTCTTGTAGAGCAACGATATGTACTTATCCCGAAACTACATTTGCTGAATTATTAGCTTTAGGTTTACCTGTATGTGTGTACGCAAAGAAAACCTTTAATTTATCTAATTCAATAGAGGCTGATCAATTGATAAATAGTGGCGTTTGGCATCCTACAATAGAAAAACTTTCTAATTGGCTGAAATCCTTATCTAAGCTAGAAAATCCTAACGATTCACCTAATAGTAAATTAGCTATAAATGACTGGTTGAGAAGTATAGATGTAACAACAAGATCTGAAAGAGACAAATGGCTGTTAGATTTTTGTAGACATGCTCGATAGTATCTTTAGAATATTACTAGGAAATATTAATATTTCTTATTTAATTTAATATTTTCTAAAAATGAGCTCATTATTTTCATTTATCTACTATTCATTGCCTGATTTTTTTAAACATCCTTTATGGAAGAATAAACCATTTATACCCTTATTAAGATTTCTTTTTCTTCAGCTATATTTTTTAATAAAACCCGGAAAGAAATTTCATCTCTTATGGCTAGATAAAATAAAATTAGAGATAAATAAAGGAGACCATGAATTAACGGGAAATTTTTATTTTGGTTTAAATCAGTTTAATGATATGAGTTTCCTTTTACATTTTTTAAGATCTTCTGATTTATTCCTTGATGTAGGCGCAAATATGGGTTCTTATTCTCTCTTGGCATCTGGCATTATAGGCTCTAAAGTTTTAGCTATAGAACCTGTATTGAAAACATTTGGTAAGTTAGAGAGGCTAATAGAATTAAACCATCTAAGCAATAGGGTTCAACTTTATAATTTAGCATTAGGTTTAAATAATTTTGCTAATGAGAACAGTTATTTTAGATTTTCTGCAGATAGAAATGGTAATGATTCAATAGTAGAAGAATCATATGATGAAATCTCAGAGCTTTTAAGATATTCAAGTTTAGATCATCTTTTTGATTCTAAAACTAATTTATCTCTAATAAAAATAGATGTAGAAGGTAGTGGATACGATGTTCTAAAAGGATCAACCAGGATACTAAATTCTTTGGAATACGATCCACCAGTTTTTATCATCGAAGCTATAAATTTTGATTTAACTACCATAATGCATTCTTTTGGTTATGAACCATATACTTATACTCCTTCAAATAGAAGGATTCTAACTTTATCAGATGACTCTATAGAATCTCAGAACTTGATATGGATACACTCTAGTCAATTATTATTTGTACAGAAGAGGTTATTGACAGCAGCCTATCTTAATTTAGATGGGACTTTAATATAAAATATCTATATTTAGCATGAAATTATCTCTTTTTTCTAGAATTAATTATTTAAATGGAGTAATTAATCTAAACCCTTACGAAAGAAATGAAAGGGATCTGCGTTCTTATTTTAATCCTAGTATTAGTTCTAAATATAATAGAATTAACTTATTTATGTTAATCAGAATAATTATTTCTAATTTAAAATTATTTTTTATTTCCTTAAAAAAGTATATAATCTCTAGGCGAATAGCAAAGAGAAATACTTTCGAAGCAACTACTATTTTTTTAACTTATGAAGAAGATAAATATGAGAATTTGAATGATAAGTATTTTGGCGACCTGCTTTTGAATTTAAATAAATATAATAATAAAGCGTCATCGAAAATCTGTGTTGATGTTTATGGAAAGCATAACTCGCCCTATTCAATTTTACATTTAGTTACTTTGATCGATCTATTCAAGATTATTCTCTATTCCAGTATTTATATTTTTTATGCTATTTTTAGAATATTAATCAGGTTTATTTTTAGACAAAATCATTCCTCATATCATAATGATCCTTATTTCATAGTTTTAAAAAGTGGGTACTTATTTCGACTATTATTTTGGGACTTTGCCTTTAGAAAATTTATTTCAAGAATTAAGCCAGGTCAAGCTATAGTTTTTCTTTTAGAAGGAGCCTCTTGGGAATGGCTCTTATTGTATCATTCAAGACGATCCAATTCTGTTTTTGGATATAGCCATACTTTCATCAGACCAGACCAATTTGCTGTATATCGGCTAATTAATACTTTTTCACGCTTTAGGAATTTTTCCATCTTAATCTCTGATTCTTGGAGTTTAAATCTAGTTAGAAGATGGTGCGATAACTTTACTCATTTCAAGGTTGAATCCGTTCGCTTTTTAAAGAAAGCTCCAGTTCCAGAAAAACTTAAACCATCTATAGATCTTTTACTTATTGGAGGAATAGATTTAGATTTAACGAGTCAATTACTTTTAGATACATTTCGATCTATTGAGCATAATCAAAATCAAAAACATACCATTATATTTAAGCCTCATCCTCAGAATTTTATAGAGATACCTTCTCATTTTAACAATACCATCACTATAGATTCAACTCATAGCTTAATTCAATTAATTAGATCATCTAGACAAATAGTTGTCAGTGCATCTTCAGCAGCGTTTGTAGATGTTCTATTGCAGGGTAAATATCCTTTTATTTATCTCCCATTAGGCTTTCTTGACTTATGCCCTATACCGATTGACAATAGATGTACAATTGAAAATCATTCTAATATTAAAAGTCTATTTTTAAAAGACTACCATTCTTTAGAACAAGCTAATCAAGAGATCAAATTACCATTTTACTTTGATTCTAATAATTATAATAACTGGAAAACACTTCTAAAGTAAAAGGACTTTAACCACGCTCGTTTGTTTTGACATTTTAGATTGTTAATGTAACATGTAATTAATAAACAATAACTCTTTGCAATTACCTTTTCGCAAGCATATTAAGTCTATAGATCGTTTTGACGACTCTTTTCAGCAAGAAGGTTTTTTGCGATTGCATAAAAGAGAGAGGAACTTTCCTTATAGTGATATAGATCTCAATTCTTTACATCTTAGACAATCAGATTTTAATTACCCGAACCTTAGTGATTGCTATCGATCTGTTTCCGATAAATATGACTTAGACCCTTCTGCTATCCTTTTATGCTCAGGTTGTGATATTAGCCTAAGAACAGTATATGAGTCGTTGATTTTTGAAAATATATATTTGCCTAACTCATGCTATGCAATGAACCATGTGTACTCAAAAATGTATCAACAGAATTCAATCAATTATCTTTATGAATATAATCAGAAGGGAGGTTTAAATATCAAAGACATTATTTCATATATTACTGCTACTTCGGATAACTTACGAAGAAAATCATTATTATTATTAGAATCTCCAAGTGGTTTTACCGGAATAAAAATAGATTTAGAATCCTTTCATATACTTTTGAAATTTTGTCAATCAAATAACATAACGCTGGTTGTAGATGAAACTTATTTAGAGACTCGTGATTACAAATGGTCTGCAAGAGATTTTATAGACAATAAAAACCTAATTGTTGTTACCAGTTTCTCTAAATCCTATGGTATAGCAGGACTTCGAGCAGGTTTGCTTATTTCATCATCTGAGAACATAGAGTTTTTTAGAAAGGTAAAACCTATGCATGAGATTTCTTCTTTTACATCTTCTATTCTCTCAAGGGTTATATTAGACCCTAGTCTCAGTAGTTTTAAAGACCAAATACTTTTCGACCAAAATCTCTTAACTAGAAATTCAAAATTACTAGAAAAATATGATTTTCATATTACTGATTCAAATTTTATTCTTTTTCGTCATTTAAATAAGACATGTTCTGATTTAAGTCAGATTCTTTTGTCACATAAAATAAAGATTAAACAACATTTGCCAGTTAAATATTTTGGAGAATGGTGTTCCGCTTCCTTAGGAAACCATGAACATACTTCTTTATTGATAGAATCTTTGTTATCGGTTTAGAGATTATTTATGGATGCAATATCAATCTGTATCGGAAGGAAAGGCAGCACTGGTTTGCCAGGAAAGAACACGATGAGTGTTCGAGGAAAACCATTAGCTTATTATCCAATGAAGGCTGCTTTGGATTCTAAATATGTCACCTCTCAGTATATCTCTACTGATGATCCAAAACTTGTAGATATCGGAGCTAGCTTAAATCATGTTTATTTAGAACGACCTAACAATCTAGCTACGAGCTCAGCATTAGGAGAAGATGTTTTTTTGCATAGCTATAAACAAATTCTTGATTTAAAACCAACTCTTAAAAATTCATTAGTAGTTTTACTCTTTTGCAATGCTCCAACTGTTTCATCTTTATTGATAGATAAAGCCATTGAAATGCTTTTTTCTAGCAAGGATGCTGATTCCGTTGTAACTGTGTCTAAGTTTAATATGTGGTCTCCACTTCGAGCAAGAAAGTTGAATGAAGATCAAGAGTTCCTAGTCCCTTTTGTCCCATTTCAAGTTTTTGGAGACCCTGAGAATTTAAATTGTGATAGAGATTCTCAAGGTGATGTATTATTTGCCAATATGTCTTTATCTGTAGTAAGACCAAAGTGCCTTTTGGAAATGTCTTCAGGGTTGCTTCCTCAAAAATGGATGGGAAATAACATTAAGCCACTCTATCAAGAGTTTGGATGTGATGTAGACTATATATGGCAGGTGCCAATGGTGGAATATTGGATAGATAAATACCTTTGATAAAAATAAATTAATCTATTATTCAAATTTTATGTTAAATAAAAAACCTGGCTTTAAAATCTATGTTAACTATGTGATGCCACGTTTTTTGAAAGACATAAATAATGAATGCGATAATCTTTTTATTCTCCCAATTTTTAATGGAAAGATAGGTTCTATATTAGTTAGTAAAAGTTTTGGTGTTTCTTATAAGAGAATAGATCTAACTAAAATATCAGTTAGATCATTAAATCTCATAGAAAAAGCATGTGATTTAAGGTATATATTTTGCTCTCATTTATCAGGTAATCCAGAAGATTATTCTGGAGAATTTCAATATAGGAAAGGTACACATATTAGTGACTATTTTGTTAAACATGAATTAATCCTAAGTCAAGTTGAACAATTAGACGATAAAATATCTGTTGACTCTGCTGCTTTTGGATCCCTTTTTTTTGCAAATCTAGACTTTATTTTTAATAGTATAATATCTATAACTAGATCAGTCTTGGATAGTTTTAAAAAATATTTTTTAAAATGGATTTTATCTAAACTCAAGAGAACCATAAAACTACTTAAAAGCTTCTTTCTTAATTAGCCTATATTTTTTTTAATAGAGATCTATGTATCAATCTAATCAGTTAGAACTTGGCCCTATCAATATGCTTTTAGGCATATTAAAAGTATTGTCAAATAAAAGAAAATTACAGCTTAAAATATTGATCATACTTATGTTTTTAAGTGCCTTTGCAGAGATTTTTTCTTTAGCTGCATTAGTTCCTTTTTTATCTGTACTTACAGATCCTCAGAAGATATTGAACCTTCCTTTAATAGAACCTATATCTATCCTAATTGGTTTTGACCTCTCTTCTCACTTACTCCTTGCTACAACACTCTTGTTTTCGTTTGCAGTAATTTTATCAGCTTTTATAAGACTTTCTAACTTGTGGCTAAATGCTCGAATGGCTTCTTCTATAGGTACTGATATCAGCTATTTGACCTATAAAAATATATTAAACAAAAGTTATTCTGAACAGATTTCAATTAATAGTAGCGAATGGTTAAATGACATAACAACGCATGTAGATGCAACAGTTCAAACTATCAACCAAGCCTTGTTGGCATTGACTTCTATCATAATGATAATAATTATAGTACTTTCTTTTTTAATTATAAACTGGAAACTAACCTTTATCTTAATTACTATACTTTCGTCTATTTATTTCATTATTGCATTTGTATCACGTAAACGCCTTCTGGAATGTAGCAGTATAATTGCAAAATCATCTAAAGAGCAGATTAAATTAACTCAAGAATCTTTATTCTCTATAAGGGACATTATTATAAATGAAGCGAAATACTTCTATCTTTCTAGATATTTAATGCAAGATAAACCTAAAAGAGTAAATCAAGCAGATGCTAATTTCTTAGGCATGTTTCCAAAGTTTTCAATAGAGGCATTAGCTCTTACATTGATAATTTGGCTTGCTTTTATTCAGTCTCAGGATGATTTTTTATCTATAGTTCCACTTTTAGGTATTTTAGCATTAGGAGCACAGAGACTGCTGCCTACATTGCAGCAGGCATATAATTCATGGGCAGTTATTAAATCAAATTCAGATTCTATTAGTAATGTCTATAAACTGATTAGAAGCAAACCAGAACTTCCATATTTAATTAAAAATAATGATTTATTTTTTAATAATAATATTGTAATTAATAATCTTACTTTTAAATATTCACAAGAATTACCAAATGCTCTATCTAATATTAATTTTAAGATAAATAAAGGTGAAAGGATAGCCGTTATAGGTACATCTGGTTCAGGTAAAAGTACTCTTGTTGACATAATTATGAGTTTGCTTGAACCAACTTCAGGAGAAATTTTAGTAGATTCTAAAAGGCTTTTTGATAGGGAAAATCCATCTTTTATTAATAGTTGGAGAAGTATAATTGGGCATGTTCCTCAGAATATTTATTTAACCGATCAAACTTTTGCTGAAAATATAGCCTTTGGGATACCTTATGAAGAAATTGACTTTGAAAGAGTCAAAATTGCAGCAGTTAAGGCACAAATTATAGAATTTATTTTAGCTAAGCCTTACGGTTTTAATACTTTAGTTGGAGAAGGGGGTGTTCGAATAAGTGGTGGACAAAGGCAAAGAATTGGCATAGCAAGGGCTTTATATAAAAAAGCACAAATACTTTTCTTTGATGAGGCAACAAGCTCTTTGGATTTAGAGACCGAAAGACGAGTTATGGAATCTATTAATAAGTTAAGCAGAAATTTAACTTTTATAATCATTGCTCATAGACTTAGTACTATCAAGCAATGTGATCGTGTGCTTAAATTAGAAAAAGGTAAATTAATCTCTGACTCTACTCCAGACCACTTTCTTTCTTAAATTTTTATAAGAATAATTTAATTAATCAACTTTCCCTTCTCATTCACTTTTATTAATAACATTTTATACTTGTTTGCCTTTGAAGTTATTTCCTGTCTGATTCCAACAAAGTCGCTAATCTTTCTGTTAGGAGTTTAGCCAAAGTTTCTTTTAGATCATATTCATTGGTATCATTTAATCGTTACATTTTTTTTACGCATACTTTTGAACTAATTGTTGAATACTTAGAAAATTCACATCGTGTTCTTTCATTAATTTTACATTGCCAAGAGAACGGTATTACTGATACAATAATTAAAATGCCAATTAACAACACTGTATTTGCAAGATTAAATTAAACGTTAGTTAAGCATTGATCTTTTTTAACTCATTTTCTAGTGTCTCATTAAAATTTTTATTTAGAAAAGTATGACTGATTTAGTTCCAGTAACCTATAAGAAGCTTAATAGCTTTGAATCAAACATAATTTTAAGAAGAAGATCATCTCCCATAAAAGAGTTAGAGCGAGCTGTAAAAATTCTTGAATCAAATATTAAAACTAAAGAAGATCATGGCTTTTCAAATTATTTTGATATTCTAGGAAAAATTCAGAAATCTTTTCATAATCAATTAAATATAAAAGATTCTAACCTTCTTGGAGCTAGTTCTGAATTTACATTATCTGACCTAACTGCAGAGGAGAGTGCTTTATTTCCAGATGAATTGATCCCATTATATTTGTTTCATCGATATAGGTATGAGATCTTCCCTTCAGAAAAACGAATTGATCAATTTCCCCCTTATGCACAGATAGAACCATCATCTGTCTGTAATTATCGATGTGGATTTTGTTATCAAACAGATAACCAATTTAGTAAGTCTAATTCTTCGTATATGGGTATAATGAAATTTGAAACCTATAAAAGAGCAATAGATTTACTGGAGGGAAAAACACAGTTTTTATCTCTAGCTTCTAGGGGGGAACCATTAATATGTAAGGACTTACCAAAGATGCTTGAATATTCAGAAAATAAGTTTTTAAACCTTAAGATAAATACAAATGCTTCTTTGTTAAATGAAGAGAATATTCATTCACTACTTTCAGGAGGAGCTACAACTATTGTCTTTTCTATAGATGCCCCATCAAAATCTTTATATGAGGAATTAAGGGTTAATGGGAAGCTAGATATTATAATTAAGAAAATAAAATTGTTTAAGAAGATTAGAGAACTTCATTATAGAGATAATTCTAATATAGTTAGAGTAAGTGGAGTTTATCTTGATCAAAGGCAGAGCATGAAGGCAATGGTAGAGACTTGGGGTGAATATGTAGACCAAATAACATTTGTAAAATATAATCCATGGGAAAATGTGTATGAATCACCTCTTTCCTGTGTTGATGAAGCCTGTAGTGAATTATGGAGGAGGATTTTTATTTGGCATGATGGAATATTAAATCCTTGTGATACAGATTATAAATCTAAGTTATCTTTAGGGTCTATTAATGATTATTCAGAATTGTCTTCTTTATGGAGATCTAAACCATATGAACAGATAAGGAGAATTCATTTAGATGGGAAAAGGTCTGAAAAATATCCTTGTAATAAATGCGTTCTTATTTAATCATTTAATATAATTGATTTCTTAATCATTCTTAGTATAATCTGAACACAGCTGCCTTTTTTCTGATTCAGTTATTGAAGGACATTTAAAACCAGATCCATGAATTAATTGATAAAATAAGGAGAGTGTTAGAACCTCGCTTGTATGATATTCGTCTACGTTAAGTAAGACTGTATTATAATCACCCTTAATTTGTGGTTCTTTCGCAGATATTAGTAAAGTCTTGCAATTATTTTCCATAGCTAGATTTAAAGCCATGCATATATTCTTTGAGTATCCAGACGAAGATACACCAATAAGCATGCTTTCGGATTTATTTTGCTCTGACATTCCTCTCATAGAGATAGAGAACCAATTCTTTACCCATAAATCATGCGATGCATCATTAATTAGAGAGCTAGCTAATATCCCACTCCCTGGGGCACTCGCACTTTTGTTTGTTAGCCTTGCGATATCAATAGCACCATGGTCGCAAACGGCTAAATTCCCTCCATTGCCAACAGTAAATATATTTCTAGATTTTTTAAAATCCTCTTGAGCTTTAAGCCATTCTGGTGTGGTTAAAATATCTGTGAATTTTTTATAAAATTCAGTAAATCCAGGTATAGCAATAGACATTAGTTGAAATATATATATATATATTATTATATTATATTATGCTTTTTAAAGCTAAATAATCTGAGTTGAGTGAAATCAGATTTTTTCCGATGCTTTAAGTTTTGTTCTTAGTTATAGTTACATTTAATTGGGTTGGAGCAGCATTTCTCCTAAGGGGAAAGTTGAATAATTCTTTAAATAGCGAAGCTTTATTTCTTTGGCCATCCTATATTCTTAAAAATATCTAAATTTATTACGTACTTACTAAGCAAGCTTTTACCGATCCTTTTGCTACCATTGGGGCTAACTATTGCTGTTTTATTTTTTGGATTAAAATTTAAGAAGAGATTTGCATTTATCCTTGCATTAGCAATTCTTTGGACTTCCAGTATTGGAATAATTTCAAAAATAACCTGGACTTTTTTAGAACATCCCTGGACTCGAATTACGACCAATGATGTTCCGCTATCAGATGCAATTGTTGTCCTAAGTGGCGGAATGAGTGCTCCTTTGGGTGCTGCTAATATTATTGAATGGAACGATCCAGATAGATTTTTTGCTGGAGTTAATTTGTACGAGAATGATAGAGCACCTAAGCTTATCTTTACAGGAGGATATATTCCATCAGCTGACAAAACTCTTACTGAGGCTAAGGTTTATAAAGAAAAAGCAGTTTCTCTTGGATTGCCTTCATCTTCAATAATTATGACGAAATTGGTTATGAACACTGCTCAGGAGGCTGTTGAAGTAGCTGGTATTATGAAAAGAATTAGTGAAAACAAAACTTCTAAAATAATTCTTGTTACCAGTGCTTATCATATGAAAAGAGCTAAGAAACTATTTGAACGGCAAGGATTAAGAGTAAGCCCATTCCCAGTGGATTTTAGATCCTCAAGTATTTCTTTGAGCTCATCACTTCGAGATCCTCTTAACTGGGTTCCTAACTCTGGTCACTTGGATAGTAATTCTGTAGGATTAAGAGAAATCTTAGGACGCCTATTTTACAGATTGTTTTAGTTATAAAATGCGTATTAATATAATTTTTGACTTTGACGGTGTTATTATTGATTCAAATTCAATTAAAACAGAAGCTTTTAAAAATACTGTCAAATGTTATGGAAAAGAAGCATCAGATAAGCTTATTGCTTTTCATTTAGCTAATGGAGGTGTTAGCAGATTCAAGAAATTTGAGTGGTTTGTAAAATATGTTCTTCTTAGTAAGGATAGGGAATTAGTTAATGAATTGACCTTTTCTTTTGGTAAAGAAGTACGAAAGAAATTATTTGAATGTAACTTTAGAACCGATCTCTGCAATCTTAAGGAAGATTTACAAGGGACAAGGTGGTTTATCGCTAGTGGAGGCTTGCAAGTTGAAATCGAAGATCTTCTAAGAAGGAAATCTATATTAGATCTTTTTGAGGGCGGAGTTTTTGGTTCACCACTTTCGAAGGAGATGATCTTAAGAAACATAACTCGTGAATTTAGATCAACTACACCAGAGGCATGGATCCTTATCGGAGACAGTATTTACGACTATCACTGTGCTAATCAAAGCCAAATGATATTTATTTTTGCCACTGCTTGGTCAGAATGTAAGGATCTTATAAACCTTTCAAAAACAACCCAGCTTATTAGTATTAAAGGGATAGAGGAGTTAGACCTAAATTACCTAAACTCGCTAACAAGCTAATTTATTTATATTTTAATATATACTCTTACTTAATAAGAGTTTGACTAAGCAATGCTCACGTATGAAATTATACCCTGCTACAAATCAATTGATACAGCGCTAAAAGTTGTTCATCAGTGTCTACCCTGTGTCGATAAAGTTATTTGTGGAGACGATTCTTGTCCATATAATACAGATAAGGTAATCCAGCAAAGATTAAATAATTCAGATGCGATAGACGTAGTTATTCTTCTAAGGTCAATCACGATGCTTCTTCCTTGCTTTGTCGGTTTAATCTTTCTAATTATTAATAACAGACTTTTATCTGTTGGAGTTGAACAGCATAAATGAATATATTTAGATATTTAAGGTATATTAATAAATTAGCCCTTCTCTCGAAAAAACTTAATTTTGAGAATAATTCAATATTTAACTGTTTTTATCCTTTTAGCTATTTTTTAAACTCAAACAAAGATAATTTTGCTATTAATAAGATTAAAAATTCCTATTATTTAGATTTAAAAGGTGATTTGTTTTTATTCTCATCAGCTAGAATGGGAATTTATTTTGTACTTAAACCACTTCTATCAAAGACCAGGCCGTTTTTTGTAGTCCCTGCATTTACATGTGGTGTAGTTGCTAACTCAGTTATTAGAGCAGGCTTCACCCCCCTTTATATTGATGTAGATATCAATACATTAGGCACTTCATTCTCTGAGTTTAGGAAAATCTACCAAAGCTATGGTCAAGCAATAAGAGGTGTTGTTGTCCAACATTCTTTTGGAATACCAGCCCAAATTTTAGATTTTGTTGAATTCGCAAAAGGCAAGGATTTATTCATTTTAGAAGATTGTGCAACCACACTTGGTAGTAAAGTCAATGGAATCACTTGTGGAAACTTTGGAGATGCTTCAGTTTTTTCTTTTGACTCTACTAAGCCTCTTTCTATAGGTACAGCAGGCCTGCTTTCTGTAAATAATAAGGATTTAGCTATCTACTTAACTCCTAAATATTCTATACTTCCTGTACAATCTAAAAGGGAATATTTATATTTTACATTTACATACTTAATCAACCAAGTTTTTACTACTTTTATTCCGAGCCCATATTTTAGGACATTAATTATAGAGATTTCAAGAGCAATCATCTCTACTCTTTGTAAATTCAAAGGTTACAATGAAGATTGGACATATGATAAAGATCTACCGAAAACATATCATTATCCTTCTAGACTGCACCCAGCTTTCATCTTCACTTTAGATAAATCTTTACCAAGAATTACTCCTATTCTTGAAAAAAGAAGGAAATTATTGACCAAATTGAGTTCTTCCAGTTACATTCATCCAGCATATAAATCTGCGTTACTTTCTTCTAATAAAAGTATTGTACCTTTAAGAATTCTTATTAGCAGGGCAGAAAATGACCATCTATCTCAGCATGTAGATGATTTACATGCTTGGTTTAAAAAACCTCTTCAAGGTATAAACTCAGATTCTGGTAAGAATAATATTAGATATAAATTGGGTACTTGTCCTACTTCAGAAAAAGTGACAGAGTTTTCTTATAGTTTCCCGGTTTCTACTAGAGTGATACAATTGTTAAAAGACGATAATTCATTGAGAGATTAGAGAATGTGACAAATTATTATGCTAATAAGAAAGTACTAATAACTGGTCATACAGGATTCAAAGGTTCTTGGTTGTCTTATTGGCTTATTAATCTCAATGCAAAAGTATCAGGGTATTCTATTGATATCCCGACTAGTCCTTCCTTATATGAACAATTAGAATTAGCTAAATATCTTTCATTTGACTTCAGAGAGGATATTTTGGACTTTCCTAGTCTTTATAAATGTGTTCAATTAGTTAAGCCAGATATAATTTTCCATTTAGCTGCTCAACCAATAGTCTCAAAATCATATAAAAATCCACTAGGAACTTTTTCTACAAATTTCATTGGCTCATTAAATTTATTTGAAGTTCTTAGAAAATACGCAATACCTTCCAAAGTTATTTTTATTACTAGCGACAAATGTTACGAGAATAATGAATGGATATATGGTTATAGAGAGATAGATCAACTAGGCGGGAAAGATCCATATTCAGCTTCAAAGGCATGCGCCGAAATTGGGCTTAGATCCCTGGCTCTTTCTTTCCCTGAAAGGTCTTTTAAACTTGCCACTGCTAGAGCAGGAAATGTAGTTGGAGGGGGTGACTGGTCTTTGGATAGAATCGTTCCGGACTGTATGCGAAAATGGTCTGCTTTTAAGGCTGTAACTTTACGAAGTCCTAGAGCTTCAAGACCTTGGCAACATGTCTTAGAGCCATTAAGTGGTTATTTGAAATTAGCTGAAAATTTGGATAAGAAGCAATCTTTAGATTCAAATGCTTTTAATTTTGGACCAATATCTAAATCTGATGTATCAGTTTTAGATATATGTAATTTGCTTGCTAAACATTGGCCGGATGCAAAGATTAATATTGATTCAGCACAATCTATTGGTAGTGAATGTGGTCTTTTGAAACTTGATGTATCTAAAGCCTCTTCATTATTAAATTGGAGCCCAAATCTATCTTTAGAAGAATGTACTTCTATTACTAGCAAGTGGTATTATAATCTTTATAATGGTAAGTCTGCAAAAGAACTTTGTTTAGCTGATATAGATTACTATACAAAAAAAATGGAGCTTAAGCTATGATTGAGCCTATCAGTTTCTATTCTAGGAAAAGAATAAGTATTCAAGGTGGCGATGTATTACATTTCATCAGATCTAACGATAAGAATTTTAGTTCTTTTGGGGAAGTATATTTTTCTTTTATTAATTATAATTCTATCAAAGGTTGGAAATGTCATAATTCAATGACTATGAATCTGACATGTATTTTTGGCGAAGTACAATTCATATTTGCACATAAAGAGCATGAAGAAGAATGGATATTCTCTGAATACATTTTATCCCCTAAAAACAATGGAGTCCTATATGTACCCCCAGGTTATTTTTTTGCTTTTAAGGGATTAATTAAGCCTTATAGTATTGTTAGTAACTTAAGTAATATAGTACATAATGAGTTAGAAGTATCAAGGTTATCAATTGATTCAATTCCTTACGCATGGCCATGAAAACAGTAATTCTTGCAGGTGGTTTTGGTACAAGGCTTTCTGAATATACGCATTCTATCCCTAAGCCAATGGTTAATGTTGGGCCATATCCAATTATTCACCATATTATGAATTCATTTAGCAAATATAATTTTAATGAATTTATAATTGCTTTAGGTTATAAGTCTGAAATCATCAAGGAGTACTTCTATTCATTATCAATTTATAATAATGACTTCACTATTAATCCTAAGAAATCTAATATTGTTTATCATACGAAGAATGCCCCTGATTGGAACATTACTCTTGTAGATACAGGAATAAATACAATGACAGGTGGTAGGATTCTTAGACTTAGAGAGTATTTAGATGAAAAACCTTTCTTTTGTACTTATGGAGATGGATTATCAGATGTTAACCTTCTGCAATTGTTAAATAGTCATCATAAATCTAAGTGCTTAGCTTCAGTCACAGCAGTCCGACCTCAAGCAAGATTTGGAGAACTATTAATTGAAGAAAACAACTTAGTATCATCTTTTAAGGAAAAACCACAATTAAATACAGGGTATATAAATGGAGGTTATTTTGTTTTTAGCCCAAACGTAATAGATTTGATTGAAGGCGATAATACAGTACTAGAGAAAGAACCATTAGAAATGCTAGCTTCTCAATCTAAACTTAATGCATTTAAGCACAACGGTTTCTGGCAATGCATGGATACAAAAAGAGACCATGAATTTCTGAATAATTTATATAACTCGAATAATATTCCTTGGCTATGATTAATAATAAAATCCGACTATCAAAATCTAGCTTGGGAATACATGAGCAATTAGAGGTTATCAAGGCATTAGACTCTGAATACTTAGGTTATGGCTCTGTAGCAAAACAATTCGAAGATCAACTGAATAGTTTTCTTGGTACTTCTGCTTGTGTTGTTAACTCTGGGACATCAGCTTTGATACTTGCTTTACAGGTAGCCAATGTTTCTTTTGAGGATATTGTTATAGTCCCTTCTTTAACTTATCTTGCAACAGCACAAGCTATAACAGCATTGGGTGCAATCCCATTCTTCTGTGATGTTGATCTTAATGGTCATTTGTCTTTAGATAATATTTCTGAGGAATTATCTCATAAAGCTAAAGCAATCATTACCGTCCATTATGCAGGAGTAGAAATGGAAATGACAGAGGTTTTAAAATGGGCTAGGAAAAATGATATTAGAGTTATTGAAGATGCTGCCCATTCATTTGGATCAACACAATACTCCTCAAGTTTATCTAAAAGAGATTTTGATCTTGTTTGCTACTCTTTTGATGGCATCAAGAATATAACTACTGCTGAAGGAGGATGTATATGTGCTAAAAGTTCAGAGGATCAAATTAGACTCCAGGATATAAGGCTTCTAGGAGTCAAGGGGGATTCTTCTAATAGGCATTTGAATACACGAACATGGGAACCAAATGTCACTGAACAAGGATGGAGAGCACATTTAAGCAATGTGAATGCTGCTATTGGTTTGGCTCAACTAAACAGATCATCGGAGATGTGGTCGAGAAGAAGAAAAATAGGTATTTCTTATTTTAACAAACTTATTAATTTATCTGATCAATTAAGACCAATAATTCCAATTAATGAAGGAATTATACCACATATTTACCCAATAATTATATATAATTTGGACTTATTAGACAATATTTGCATATCTTTTAGAGAGAACTTCATTGAATACGGAAGACACTATTACCCTTGTCACAAGTTAGATTACTTTTCTAAATATAATAAGACATCATTGTCTAATACTAATTATATATTTGATCATTCTATCTCCCTACCGATGCACTGTGACTTAACAGATAAAGACATAGATAACATCTTAAATATATTAACTAGAGAGTTCAGATAATTATGGATGTAACCCTAGTCTTAGGACCAGCTATTGAGAATCGAAATAGTATGACAGCTTATTCAATTTTATGTAAGAAGATATATGAATCATATGGCCATAAAGTTAATATTAGAAGATTAAAATTTGTTTACCCTATGAATACTTATACTATTGCTTTCTCAAGGTATTTTCTTATTCCGTTTCAATTGATTGGGCTTAAAACAGATATTATACATGTATTAGATCACTCTTTTGCACATTCTCTTTTATTTACCAATAATTTCTCAGTAATTACTATTCATGATTTGATTCCTTTAGAGAAGAAATTTAAGTTAAATATTTTTAAAAAAATAATATTTTTTTCAATTATATGGATAGGTTTGCAGAGGTCAAATTTGTCTTTTGCTGTAAGTAAAACCACATTAGAATTAGTTAATAAAATTTTTCACAAACCTAAAAATATTACTCTTGCATACAATCCTCCCGTCAATAGAGAATTACAATACCTACCTCCTAAATTTATAAAAGATATTGATATACTTCTCATAGGTTCAGAAAAATACAAAAACCATATATATGCAATTGAAGCATGTCTAAATATAGAAAGCACTTTAAATATTCATTGGATTAATCCAGATTCTTCATTAATTTATTTACTACAAGCTAGTCATCATATCTTTGAGACATCTTCTGGGTTAATAGATGAAGAGTTATTTGAAATTTATAAAAGATCAAAACTAACTTTAAATCTTTCTTTTTGCGAAGGCTTTGGATGGATACCTTTTGAAGCTTCAAGATTTGATTGTTGCCCGTTGATGAGTGATATAAAAATATTTAAAGAACTTCATCCAAGTTCTTTAAAAGTTCTTCAGCCATTAGATAATGTTCAATCTGTTTCAGATTTTGTAGACAAACTCTTAGTGAATGATGTCCTTCGTAAGAAAATGCTGCAAAATATAAATAATGATCTTAAGAATTTAACTGAATCTAAGCATTCTATTCATAACCAATTAGGTAAATTAAGTATCATAAAATGATGAAATTTAATAAAAAGAAGTTAGTATTTGTATATTCGCAAGCTTGTCGCACGAGAACTAATATTGATGTTTATCATAGATTATCTCGACTTGGTTGGGATGTTTGTTTGTTTACATCAGTTTCAAGTAGGTCAAGGAAATCATCTCAATATAGTAGATATGGCCTTGTAAAAGTTTTTACTACGCCAATTGTATTTAAGCACCCAAGGCTTCATTTGCCTATATACTTCCTTTTTAAAATCTTAGTTAATAGGCCAAGAATTATATTCATAGAGCAAGATATAATTTCAGTTAATGTTTTACTTAGTTGGTTGATATCAATTTTACTAAAACAAAAACTAGTTGTTCAGACTTATGAGAATATTCATCCGCTTTTCAAAGTTTCTCAACATACTAAAGTATCACAAAATATATTTTTTATGCTTCAAAATTATTTGCTAAAGAAATTAAGCTTTATTCCAGATGTTATTCTTACTGTTAGTCACGCTAGCTTCAATCTCTTTAAAAGTTATAATTACAATACTAGATTATTAACCCTTGGAGTTAATTCTTCTCATTTTAGACGTTTAAATCTATCAACTTCATCTATAGTAAAAAAATTCTCATCGAAATACTCAGATTACTCTATGGATTTGTTGAATGATCCTAAGACAGTAATTTATTCTTATGTAGGTCGTTTGGTAGAAGAAAAAGGTGTCCATTTATTAATCAAAGCATTTGCTGAATTACCTTTTAAGGAGAAAATTCTTCTAATTGATTCTTTTGAAGAAACTGATCAGTACACCGCCTTGATTCTGAGGAAAATTAAGGACTTAGATATATTAAAGAATATTATTTTCTTTGAGGCAAATCATTATTCGATAAATTTAATATATAATATATCTGATTATACCGTTAGCCCTTCATTAGATACTAAGTTATGGTCTGAGCAGTTTGGCAGAGTTCCTGTGGAAGCTTCTTTCTGTCATGTAATCCCTATCTTAAGCAGATCTGGTCACCTAGCATCCTTGCCAATCTCTAAGATCTCATTTGATGTTCAGAAGGATTTACCTCCATTGCAATCAAAGAAAAGTGACTATTATATATCCAAGAAATTATCTACAGAATCAGTAGCAAAAGAAATCAATTTAATATTCCTATCTTTATAAATATGAATCTCCTGTTACTAGGATCGACTGGTCTAATAGGTTCTAGAATAAAAAGATACCTTAGAGATATAGAAAATATAAATATTACTATTTTGTCTTTAAGAGAAAGTAATATATTAACAGATTTTTGTAATGGTGATTTTGACAAGTATTTATTTGACATTGATATAGTTATTAATACTGCAGGTCCGAATGTTTATGACTCCTCCCTTAATCACAAATTGGCAGAAACTTTTTATTTCTTTATCCCAAAAGAATTAATTAGTTATTGTACTGATAATAAGATAAAGTATATTCAATTTTCATCTATACATTCAGTTAGCTATAAATTTTCAGGAGTAGAGCCTATGTCACCATTTTCAGTATTCCCTACATCCCCTTATGCAAAATTTCATAATCACCTCGAACGTCTATTTCTAGAACAAAATAGCTTGAACAATTATGCAACAGTTATCCGTTTATCTAATACAATTGGACCTTCTCTATCTAGTGAATACTACCCTAATCATTGGCTAAGTTTAGCTAATAAATTTTCATTTGATTTATTTAAAGGAGGTCAAGTTCTCCTTAAAGATCCAAAAATAACGAGAAGC
Organism: Prochlorococcus sp. AG-402-G10; assembly: GCA_003279445.1. Lineage (GTDB taxonomy): Bacteria > Cyanobacteriota > Cyanobacteriia > PCC-6307 > Cyanobiaceae > Prochlorococcus_E. The sequence goes on along the minus strand of QCHT01000005.1, from coordinate 23,115 downwards.
TTTCTTCCAATAAGCATCCTACTTATAAATTTAAGGGAACTTTTGACTACCTCAAGGTTAAAGCCCTTATACCAATATGTCTCTAATTTCTCTATAACTTTGGAAAAATTACTTTACTTGCTACAAAAATATCATTCAGATAATAATCAACTAAATAAGAGAAAAGTTACCGAGTCTTTCATCATTAATGATGCCTATACGGATCTAGGTAAAATTGATATTGATGATTATGTCAACTCATTTATGTTTGAATTAGAAAATATATTTACTTCATTGAACAAAATATTATGACTACCAAGGAATATAGTGTAATAATAAATGTTAGAAATGGAGAAAAGTTTCTAGAAAGAGCTATAAGTCAAATCTTATCTCAATCTCAATTGCCTCATAAAATTATTATATATAATAATTTTTCTAGTGACCATACATATCAAATAGCTAACAAATATATAGATAGGTATAAGAATTTATTCATTTTACAAACTTCCACGGAATATTTAAGTCTTTATCGCGCCAGGAATTATGCATTACAACTTGTAAGAACACCGTTTTTTTGCTTTTTAGACGTAGATGATCTTTGGATAGAGAATAAGTGTAAGCAGCAATTGGACTTGTTTGGCACAAATGAAAATGCTATTGCTTGTATTACAAATTACTCTATTATATTTGAAAAGTCATTTAATATTTTTTCATCAACTATCAGAGATATAAATGTAACTCAACTTATAGATGAAAATTTTTATAAATTTGTTTTTAATTATAATATTCATTTTTCTTCTGTTATGTTTAATACCATTCCATTTAAGAAACTTCTAGGTAACTCTCCATTCAATAGTAAATTGACCATTCTAGGTGATTTTGAAATTTTTCTAGCTTTATTCCAAAAAAATAAAATTATAATACTTAATTCTAATGCATCTAAGTATGTCCACCATTCTAATAATACTGGATATAAGGAATACTACCGTTTAACCTTTGAGTCATTATATATTGCAGTCAAATTTTTTAAACGATTTGACATTTTAAAAGCTTTATATATTTTATTTATCTTTAATTACAAGTATTTTATTCATATCATTGCTAAGCTTAAGTCCTATATAAAATAATATGCTTGAAAGCTTAACTATTGTAGATCTTTTTGCCGCTTTAGTGCTTTGCTTTAGGTTTAATGGCTCATTTTTAACGAGAAGAATATTTTACTTTCTAAATTTTATCCTGTTAACACTTCATGATGGACTTAGATGGAACATGGGTACAGATTGGGAAGCTTATCATACGCTTTTTAATTCCTTTTCACTAGAAAATTATCTTAGGGATGTTCCTATTCATCTAATGTCATCAGATCATGGCTTTTATTTCTTTGTACAGTTAATTCACAATTTCATTTCTTCAAATTATACAGTTTACCTAATAATCTTTTCATTTATATCCTATGGATTACTTATCTTTTCAACTGCCAGTTTAACGAATTATAATTTACTGTCACTTTCCGTCTTTCCTGGCTGGATAGCTTTTTATTCTGGCAGTCAAAGGCAGTTTATAGCATTATCTGTCTTCTACTTTATTTTATACCTTTTAAGCAAAAATGAGACTATTACCTTATATATTTTTTCATTAATCGGTCTTTCTCTACACATAAGTCTAGCATTTCCCCTTCTTACAATATCCCTCTTAAATCTCAGATACTATTTTGTATTATTTCAACTTAAAAAACTATTTAATACCCTACATCGCTATAGATTATTTATTTTCTCTCTCCTATTAGTTCCTTCTAGTCTTATTTATTATCAACTCTCTATTAACCCCCGTGATATTTTAGTATTCTTATTGACTTATATTCCTTTAAAACCAGTAGAGTATGTGGATTTTAACCTCCTTTTGCCAGAGAGTACATTGGGATCCCCTGTCCTTGCAATAACAAAGAAATTGCTAATAATAGTATTCTTTATCTATTACATTTCTAAAATTCGTAATTTAGTACCTAATTCACCTTTAATTCGATTTTTGATTTTAAGCCCATTTATATCACTGACTCTACACATCTTGTCATTCATTCTGCCTCAGTTTAGTATAAACTCACGTCTTGACCTATATTTCGGCACTGCTTCTATAGTCTTATTATCAGGAATAATTTTTAACAATGTACGTACTCTCTCCAGAATTATTATATTTTTCTTCATCTGCACAAATATTTATTTTACTTATTCTAGATTCCTATGTTTAGAGCTTTTTCATCCATATTATTTCTTCTTTTCAGATAATATACCAGCATGGAACGGCTGTGGTTGGGGCATAGCATAATTTTCATCCTATTTTTTTTACAACGTTATATTATGTAGACTTTCTAAAATATTTCTCTTTTCTTTATAATTATTAGATAATTCATGCCAACATTGAGAATTGCATTCGATAGTGAAATATTTCTTAGACAAAGGTCTGGAGGCATATCTGTTCATTTTTATAGCCTTATCAAGCACCTAATTTCTACTAGTCAATGTCGGATATTTGTTTTATTAAATGTACGTGAGATTCCTAAGTATAAAAGGAATCTTAAGTTTTTAGAATTAGAAAGATTAGACAAATTAACCTTTATCCGCTACGAATTTCCCCATCAACTCTTTAAAAAAATCCACGAATATAAAATTGAACTTATTCATGCAACTTATATCAATCCCTTTTTGACATTTCTGCCCATACCTATTGTCTATACTTTTCATGATAATTGCCCTGAAAAATTTTTATTTAAATTTCCAAGGTTTAGTTATTTACTAAAAATAACTATTAGATTATACTGCTTTTTGTTCTCCAAATCCATTGTTTTTATTTCAGACTTTACTTATCGTGAATTCATCAGTATGTATAGAATACTCTTTAATATATTACCATCTAAAAATGTACTAATCTCTGGAAATTCAATTAGTTTTGATTCGCCAATTTTGCTAGATAATAAATCTAAGGTTCATCTTAACTTCACATATATAGGCTTGAGAGGATTCTACAAAAACTTTGAAGCCTGTGTATTAGCTATTGATATATTTCTTAAGAAGCACCCTCTTTTAGATATCAAACTCAATATTATTGGTGGAGGTCGTTTTAATAATAACGAAGAAGAACTACTTTCTCAATGTAGTTTTTCATATGAGCATTATGCCTATATTGATCAATCTGAATTAAATACTATTTATAATTATTCTAATCTTTTCATTCATTCTTCTTATTATGAGGGTTTTGGTATAACGGTTTTAGAGGCACTCTACCTGAAAGTTCCAGTTGTAGCTGTTGATATTCCTCCAGTAAGGGCTATTGCAAAAGAGTCTATTTTTTATAGCAAGGATGAATCCCCCAACTCCTTGTCTAGTGCAATTGATGAATTTTATAATGCTCCCTACTCTAGAATTAATACAATGCTTGAGGTTGGTCATTCTTTAGCTAGAAGGTATACTTGGACAAGAATTTCTGAATTACACTTATCTTTTTATGAAAAAGCAATAACTTACTTATAAAATTTTTAGTTTATAATATTAAAAATCATTTATTTATTTAGATTTGTGTGTTCCTCTATAAAATTCCTTATTGTTGTCCCTATCTTTAATTCCCTATCCCTTCTACCAAAATTTACTCATTCACTATTATCTCAAACACATAATAATTGGCGTGTGCTTTTTATTGATGGAGGCTCAAATGATTCAGATATTAATTATTTAGATCTTCTTTGTGCCTCTGATTCTCATTTCTCATACCAGCATGAATTACAGGATTCAAAAGGTATATTCTCTGCTATGAATCAAGGTTTTAAAACCTCAGATAATAACGAGTATACTTTATTCTGGGGTTCTGATGATTGGCCAGCTAATAAGTATACTCTAGAAGATATAAGTAACTTTGTTTTATCTTATAGAAGTTCTATAGAAACTAACCATTTTTATATTTTCAGTTCTCGTTACTTTAGTAATAAATTAAATTGTCTTGTAAGGAAATCTTCATTCCCCAATATTAAATTCCCTCGTTCTTTAGCTCATATCTCATTTAGACTTTTGCTCTTCTTGGGTTTTACTCCTCCTCATCAGGCAACATTATTTTCGCCTCTTGTAAAGAAATTAATATCAGAATATAATCCTAAATATAAATTAAGTGCAGATTTAGATTATTTTTTACGCTTAAGTTCAAAAACTATTGTGAATTTCAAAGTATCCACTCAGGAAGTAGTTTATATGTCAGACTCTGGGACGAGTTCTGCTAGTCTAGGCTTGAGGCTTCTTAATGTTCTTTCATCCTACTTCAACTCATTTGGAATTTTTTTTCCTATACCTTTCCTTTTAAGGTATTTCAATAGGCTTATATCTAAATTTAATCATAGCTAACATATTTATATGGAAACCATTAAATCTAAAAGTATATATATTTTTGGCTCAAGGTCACTAGTAGGCAATGATTTTAACTCAATTATTAATTCATCTAATTTTTCGCATGATTTTAACATTCGACGTTTTTCAAGGCAGTCTATAGAAGATCATCTTTTTCTAGATATGTCATATCCTCATTTATTCAAACCCATATCTTCAGATAGATCAATTAATATTGTTAGTTTTGCTCCTATTTGGCACCTGGCTGAATTCCTTTGCTATCTCAAGGCAAATAACAATTCCTATTTTAGTTTAATTCATTCAATCATAGCCTGCTCTTCAACATCTGCTATTACCAAGAAATTTTCTTTTAATGCCTTCGATCAGAAACTTTCTCGTAAACTTATAGATTCAGAAAATACTATCTCACTATTATCTATCGATAATGGTATTCCTTATTATATTTTACGACCTACCATGATTTATGGGAGTTCAGGACCCTTTTCTGATTCTAATGTATCGGTTATTATAAAACTAATGAGGTCATTGCCATTAGTTCTTCTCCCTTTAAATTCGGGTCTAAGACAACCTATCCATTCTTATCAACTTGCTGCTGTTGTCAAGAATCTTTTGGTTTATCAATTACCTCTTTACAACACTCATGATCATAAGCAAAATCATATCCTTAACGTTGGTGGAGATGAGGAAATATCCTTTAAAACTATGATACTAAGAATTGCTGAATCATTACCCTACTCAGATAAGGCTAAACAATGCCTAGTTCTTAGCATACCTAAGCAGCTGTTTTATTTTTTGATTTTCCCCGTTGTATTCATCTCTCCCAAGCTCTACGAAGCTTTGCTTAGGATGAAGGCTAATTTATCGGGATTTACTAAATCATTTACATTAAGTAAACTTTCCCGTTCAGATTTTCCCTTTATAAGAATCTATGATAAATGACTTCTAGCATAGACCTTTTACTCTTTTTGTTAAGTGCTGCTTTAAGTTATTTGATTATTAAAATAACAATTCCTTTTTGTCCTAAAGCCTTGTTGGATATTCCTAACCATAGAAGTTCTCATGAAATGCCCTTACCCAAGGCAGGAGGCATATATTTTCTTTTTATTCCATTTATATTCTCATTATTTATAGATAATTCTTTCTTATTCTTGAGCATACCTATAGCTATTTTAGGCTTACTTGATGATATTTTTAATTTAAGACCCTTAATTCGTTATTCATTTCAGGTTTTATTTTCTATTTTGATAGTCAAACAATCAATAAATCTTTATATTGATTTCTCTTCGCCATTATTATATTATTTGCTTTTTTCCTTTCTTGTTTTTATATCAACAGCATTTATTAATTTTTCTAATTTTATGGATGGTATAGATGGTTTACTTGCAGGTTGTTTTATTATAGCTTTATTCTCTGTTTCTATTTCTTTAGAGATAGTCTTAGCTCCTCTATTAGGATCTCTTTTAGCATTTTTAATTTTCAATTGGCATCCAGCTCGGATATTTATGGGTGACACTGGGAGTACTTTTTTAGGCTTTATTTATTTTTATACATTACTCCTTTTGGGGGACGCCTCTTCCTTCATTGCATTCACTTTGATCTTAACTCCAATCTTTGCAGATGCATCTATCTGTGTGATTCGTAGGCTTCTTTCTAATCAAAGTATTTTCAGGCCTCATAGGCTCCATTTATATCAACGTCTATTGGCAGTAGGTTGGTCTCAATCTCTTATTTCTTCAATTTATATTATCGCTACAATCTTATTGTCCTTGTCTTATTTAGTTGGTGACCTTCATTTCCTTATTTTGACAGTTATAATTACAATAGCTTTTGGTTTTTACTTGGATATGAAGTTTTCTCTTAGATTTTTAAATGCCTTGGATGAATAATTTTACTATAATGCCTAATAATAAATTAGCATTCATATTACGCAATAGATTCCTAAGAAGGTTCATACTCGTTTCCTTAGATTTATTATCGCTCTTACTATCAGCCTGTCTTTCTTTTTCTAATCATGATCATTCTTCTAAAATGAAGATGTTCCTTTTTATTGATAGCTCTTATTTTTGGATTATACCAGTAGTTTTTTTTGTAGCGATACCTTTTTATTTTATTACTGGTCAATATAAAGCATTAACAAGATTCTTAGCGTCTCAATTTCCATATCAAATTTGTATAAGGAATTTATTTATTCTAGTTATTCTTATAAATATATCAAATTTAACTAACTTTGCTAATCCAACATTCACAAACTGGCTTGTTTTCTGGATTATCTCAACAGCTTTAATATCTTTTCATAGAATGATTTTTAGAGATATGCTTTCCTCCTTAAATCTTATCAATAAAAACTCTCAAACTAAAGTAATTATTTATGGAGCAGGAAAAACTGGTGCTGATTTAGCTTTTTCAATAGGGAACTCTGGAGGTTATAAAATCCTTTCTTTTTTTGATGATGATTCTTCTCTGTGGGGGAGAACAGTTAATGGAATCCCTATTATGAAGCCTTCAATAGATTTGGAACTAGCAAAGAACGTTGATCAGGTTTTACTTGCAATACCCTCACTTAGCAGGTCTGAAAGATCTTTCATTTTAAATTCTTTAAATCGATTTTCTATTCCTGTTTACCAAGTCCCAGGCTTGTCAGATTTAACTTCTGGTCGCTCTATCATAAATGATTTAATACCTATATCAATTGAAGATCTGTTGGCTAGAAAGTTTGTTGATCCTATTCAAGACTTGATTGGTTATGGTTTAACGGGTTCAGTAGTTTTAATAGCAGGAGCTGGAGGATCAATAGGTTCTGAGATTTGCCTTCAAATAATTAGAGAGTCCAGCCCTAAATCATTGCTTTTATTTGATATAAGTGAGACATCACTTTATAATGTGACTTCTTTAATAAATGAGAAATTAGAAAAGGATATTGATATTATTCCTATTCTAGGGAATGCATGTAGTTTATCTACTATTACTAGAGTAATTGAAGAATATAAAGTTAACACCATTTTTCATGCAGCAGCTTATAAGCATGTTCCTTTAGTGGAGTCAAATATTATTGAAGGTATTTATAATAATGTTTTTTCTACATATAATATTTGTAAGGCTTCTATAAGTTCTAATTATGTAAAACAAGTTTTATTCATCTCTACAGATAAAGCAGTAAGGCCAACTAACATAATGGGTGCATCAAAGCGACTCGGGGAATTGATTATGCAGGGTTTTTCTCAAAGGAATACTGAATTAACCTCAGTTGGTAGTTCCGAGAAGAAAATCTTTTCTATGGTTAGATTTGGCAATGTTCTTGGCTCTTCAGGATCAGTAGTACCATTATTTGAGAAGCAAATAAAGCAAGGAGGACCTATAACAATTACTCATAAGGATATTATTAGGTATTTTATGACAATTCAAGAAGCAGCTCAGTTAGTGCTTCAGTCTTTAGCTTTATCAAAAGGTGGTGATATATTTTTGTTAGACATGGGTAAACCTGTTAAGATAACTTATCTTGCAGAGCAGATGATTGCTTTAAGTGGCTTAACATGCAAAAACGAGGATAATCCAGATGGAGATATTGAAATTAAATATGTTGGACTGAGACCTGGAGAGAAATTATACGAAGAATTATTGATATCTTTAAAATCAGAGCCAACAGTTCACCCTTTAATTTATAAAGCATTAGAAACATTACCTTCTTTTGATTTGATTGAACCAGAATTAAACAAACTTAAGGTTTGCTTAGAGGATAATGATGAAAAAAATGCCCTAAAAATACTAAAAGATATAGTTCCAGATTGGAATCCTAATGTTAATTAATTGTTTAACACAATTAATTAACATTATAGATCCGAAGTTATTTAATGAATCTTGATTATTTGAAGTAGATTCATATAAACAAAATTATAGAGATAAAGTTATTTATTAGTAAGGTAGCAATTATATATAATAGTTTTAATAATTCTACAAATAACCTGATGGTTTAGTTTATATAAACCTATTTAATAGTTATTATCCGGTGATCCTTTATAGGATTCCCTGTAGAATTTTGCATTTATATTTTAAGATCAGAAACTATTGAAGACTTTTTTTTATTTTGTAGTAGGTTAAATTATAGGAATTAAAGATTCAAGAAAGGATGCCTAACATCAAAAATACAAGCTTTGATAAGGAATCCCAAATTGTAGAGCCTGAGATTGAACTAAAATTAGTTTTCGACACTATAAATAGAAATCGTAAATCCATTGCTTGCTTTGGATTAGTAGGTTTAGTCCTTAGTGCTTTATTTGCCTTTTCCACCAAAAGAACCTGGGAAGGAGATTTTCAAATTGTTGTCGATGAGAAAACCAACTCCCCACTATTTTCATTAGATCCAGAATTGAGCCAGTTACTAGGGATGAGTGGAACGGGAAGCGGAATAGGAAGCAAAAGTAAGTTAAAAACAGAGGTTGGAATTCTACAAAGTGCTTCTGTTTTGATGGAAGTTTTTCAATTCGTAAAAACAAATAAGACTGAAGTAAAGAAGCTTAGGTTTTCAAAATGGAAAAAAAACCAATTAGATATTGACCTTGAAAAAGGCACCTCAATTCTAAACATAGCTTATAGGGACCAAGATAAAAAAATTATACTTCCTGTTCTTAATCGAATTTCTAGTATTTATCAAGATTATTCAGAAACTAATAGATTGAGATCGGTTGAATTGGGTATCAACTATTTTAAAGAGCAGATTCAATTATTTAAAAATAAAAGTATTATATCTCTTAAAGAAGCACAGCAGTATGCAATAGATCAAGATTTAAATATAGCTCCGGAAATATCAAATCAGCAATTACAAGTACCAAATACTATAAATATAGAAGTCATTAGAGTAAAAGCTGCAAATAGAGTTAGAGTACTTGATCGACAACTTGCTCAGATTAATTATCTAAAAGAAAACTCTGAAGAACTAAATGAACAAATATTATACATAGCCTCAACAATACCGCACTTGGTAGATGTTACAAGGAATTTGAAGGCAGCGGACTCTAGGTTGGCAAGATTACGTTTAGACTATAATGAAAATGATCGAATTGTTAAGAATGCAGTTAAGGAAACTAAGTCTCTTAAAAAATATTTGATTCAACAAATAACAGGATCTCTGATTGCCCAAAGAGAACAGGCTAAAGTACAAATGAAAGCAGCAGAACGCCCAAAGGGAGTAATAATAAAATATCAAATGCTTTTAAGTGAAGCATATAGAGACAAAGTTACTGTTGAAAAACTTGAGGATCAATATAGGCTTACTCTCCTTGAAAAAGCTCGTTCTAAGGAGCCATGGCGATTAATTACAACACCGACATTGCTACCATACCCCGTTGCTCCTCACAGAAAAATAATATTAGCAATTGGTCTTTTGAGTGGCGCTTTGCTAGGATCTATTAATGCATTTGTTGATGACAGAAGAAAGGATGTAATTTTCTCTATATCTCAAATTGATTCTCAAATTAATTGGCCTTTATTAACCGATGTACCAATAGATAACAAGAAATCTTTAGAAGAAAAACTTTATCTGCTATCAAAGTCTGCTTTCTCAAATGTACAGGGAAGTATTGCTATAATACTAGTAGGTGATATAGACGACTTTGAAATTGATTTTTTAAAGAAATACTTTACTAACTTTAATTCTATTAACAAGTTATTAATTACTAGAGATTTACGAGAAACAGAAAATAGCTCTAGCTTACTTATTTTAACTTCTTTAGGAAGAGTAAAGAGAAAAGAAATTGAAGTTTTGGAAGAAAAACTTCTATTACAGAATAAACCAATCTTAGGCTTATTGGCTCTAAGCAAAAACAAGTTAGTATGATAACAAATAAAGATTATTCTAAATCTACTAAAAGAACATTTACAATATATTCACCCTAAAGTAGGTCTATAACCATTTTATAAATATATGTAATCATAGATGTTCTATTTCTATATCCTAAATCCAGGTTTTAAATAATTTTTCTCAGTCTTTTTACTGATTTTATAAATCAGTATGTCATATCTTCTATAAATATCTCCGGCTTTTTTGATTTGAAAAATGCTTACATATACTCATAGAGAACTTGATACCTGATTGGGATCTAGCACATACTTCTTGAGATTAGTAAGATATTGAATCGAGTTTCACTGAACTGAAAGCGCGATAGCTATATGCCTTAGTAAGAATGTAATTACTATACGTTCTACTTTTCTACAAGGCAACCGAGCTTATAACTGTTAGTCAATGGATAATATCATTCAAGACTTAATGGAAATCAATATTGAATGGCTACTTAGTTTGGAAAATATATAATTAATCTGGAAGGATTAATTCAAAAGTTTATTAAACCAAGTGGCAAGAGTTGATCTCTATACTAAGTAAATCTTATAATTATTTGGATGAGTATTTGACTAGTTAGGAGTCTTTATCTATTAAAAGTATTTATTTTAATTAAAACTTTTCAATTAGTTCTTTTGCTGCAAAAATTCCTAAAAAAGGTTCAGTTACTGCGCTAATAGCACCAGAGGTCCTTCCTAAAATACTATTATTAACAGCTATTAAATCATTTTCAAATAAATAGGGGTTATATTTAGAGCCAGGGGCAGCACTCGCGGAATATTTAATACTTTCTCTTAATAATGTTCCATCTTTCTGATATCTAATTAAATAGACTTTTCCTGAAAGAGGTTTTCTTGGACCTGTTAAGTTCATCACATCAGACAGACTTCCCTCAATTGGAATCTTTACAGTGCCAGGATTTTCTATTCGACCTGTAATTGATACATTTATAAATTTTGGTGAGAGACCGGAAAGTATTGAACTTGGAATGATATTCGGATCTTTTGCTTTTAGGACAGGTATAAAGATAAGGTCTCCATCATATAAGCGAATATCATTTGTGGTGTCTGATTTTGTTATATAAGGTGTAAAATCAATGATTGCTCTTTTTCTACCACCTCCTTTTCCAATAGGGATGTCTCTAACTATCTCTATTTTAGAAATATCACTAAAGGAAGTTAAACCACCTGCCTTTTGAATTGCATTTGAAAGAGTAGTAATATAATCATTACCTCTTTTAATTGTAGTAATAGAATTGCTTTTAGAGTTTATGATTTTCGCGTTATTGAAACTTTTCTCATCAGACCTAAAAGTAGTAGGAAGATCGCCACTAGTTGGGAGGTTAGGGTAGTTTTGTTGTATAGCTGTAATTTTTGTTGAAGTAAAAGCTGGAAATGCAATTAAACCAGGTGATCTTACTTCACCTTTCACAGCAACTCTAATAGGTTTATAGCTATAAATCCTTATATAAATATCTGGATCTATTAGGAATTTTTCATAACGTTTTTCTAGCACATCAGTAAGCTCGTTAATAGTTAAACCTCTAACATATGCATATTTTAGTCTTTCGAAATATATTTCCCCTTGTTCATTGACTCTAAATAAACCGGAAAGCTCAGGTGCATTAATAAATTCAATTTCCAAGGTATCACCAGTATCTAAAATATAGTCGTTCAATTCATTTTTTGATTCTATGTATGAGGGCTGGACCGCACTTATATTTTCTTCAGAAACTTGATGTGCTTCTACGTTTAAAGCTGATAAGAGAATAAAGCTAATTATTTTTATCGAATGTACCTTGAGTAGCTTCATTTGTTATATGGACCTTTGTAAGAGGACTTTCTAGTTATATTACTAAACTTTTTAGATTTGCAAAAGAACTCTCTTTGTTCGTAGCCTAAGTTATTCTTTAGAACTTTGCATAAGACCTCGAGAACCATAGCAATAACATAAATTCTGAATATATTGAGAAGCTCACGCAATTTTTATCCATCACATACGCTTCTCTATTGCAAGTACTGACAGGATAAGATAGTTGATGTTGGATCTGGGGTTGGATTCCTAAACTGATTAGGGATGGTTGTTCCCTTATATTCTTGCTAGATAATCCTTTATATTGAAATGCGATTGCACCCTCTTCCCATTTTTTTATATAAAATAAGCTCATTCATAGCAAAATAGTCATAAATTTCATCTTTTCTAGAAAATATAATAAACAAATGGAGCAACTACACAAACCTGCGTAAAGACTATAAGAGCGACGTTAGGACAATTTTAATAATTAGAGTTGCCAACCAATATTTCGTTTGAATTTTTAAAAGTCCCGGAACATATTATTAGTTAAATCTAAAAAAGTCTTTATACTTTAACATCAAATAGACACTTGCCAATATATCACTTTACTATAGCTTTAAATATAGTTACTTGAAAATCCGAAAAATGCTAATTTAACTTTACCTTGCAATAAATTAAAATATTATTTAACTCTAAAGCAGATTTAAGATAATAGAAGAATGAGTAATCTACCTGAGTATAAATACATACTTATATAAACTTTAGAGATTATAAAATTAATTACTGCAGCAGGCTATCAAGGTGAAAAACTTTTGTAGAGTAAGATTAAATAGAAAATAGTTTATTAATAAATTTATCAGAAATTAAGGCTTTTATTTTTTTATTAGAGTTAAGTTAATAAAAAATAATTATATTTTCTCGATAAAATAAGTTTTCATCCAAACTTTTATACCATTATTATTTCTCCCCTCTTGCAAATAACCATATTGATAAGCCTTGCAGCCTGCAGACAACAAGTCATCAACTATTTCTGAACTCTCCTGACAATTAATTATATTATAAGGTAGCAAGCATTCTTCTTTATTTAGACTATTAAAATTAGTATTAAAATTAGAGTGATTAATATCTTCTATTGTATCAAGATGTGACTCTCTTAGGTCAAACAATATTCCTTTCTCTGCATGATCGAATGCCCAACGAAGAGTTTCTCGCCATTGTTTATGTAAATGAAGAAAACCAAGACAGATTACATAGTCAGAAACTATTCCCAGGCCAGACTTTGCTATACCTTCGGGACAATGAAAGAAGTCATGGCAAGAATCATTTAAAAGCAAGGCTTGCCTAATCATCTTCTCCGAGACGTCTACACCTGTATATTGAAATTGGCTAAGCTTTTGCTTTAAGACTGATGCGAATCCACCTAATGCACACCCAAGATCAAGATAGCTTGAATGTTCCTTAAGCATACGGTCTACAAAAATCCTCTCGCTTTCATATAAGCTTTCGTAGGAGTTGCGATTTTTCTTGTAAAATTCTAAAATAGATGGGTCACTCCATGCTTGATCTAAATTAATATTTTTTTTAATCATATTTACAAAGTAATGGGAGCTTACACTTTATTTATTTTACACTTTTTTTTTAATCTAGACTTTTCTTGAGATTTTTTTCACTAATAACAAAATACAATGAATCCTACAATGATCAAAAAGCCTACAGTTAATACTCAGAAAGCTTTTATTTTGGGTAGGATTTCTATCTATGATCTTGCTATAAAAGAGATATCTAATCAGCTGAGCTATAGCAAGAAGTTATGCCTAAAGAAAATAACCTTGTGAGGTGAGAGAGATATGTACTTAGTAATCTATAAGTTATTATTATCTAGTTAATGCTAGTTCTGACTTGCCTGGCTAATTTAAAGTTAAAAAGTTCACCTTCCTTCAATTGTGGCAAAAGTATTTAAAATACTTTCTAATTCAAGTGGATTTATAAGAATTTAAAAGTAACGAAAGCGGTATTCATTGATAGTCTTAATCATGTCAACATATAATGGCATCTCTTTAAAAATTAAAGTAATTTAGGCGTAATCAGAATCTTTCACCTTTTCTTGTACTAAGTGTTCTAAATATTCTATGCTATCCTAAATTATTATTGGGTAAATCAGTATAATAATATTTTTATAGATGCTTTATAGGAAAATTGAGTATCAGCCTAGAATCTTTATTGGCTTTGGGGCCTCTATATTAATTGAGTAAAAACAACAACATTTGGTCTAAATCAATCTAGTATAATTAACAAGTCAAAATTAACTAGACTAGTTAGTATAACTTTACTTTACAATTAAATTACAAGTAAGAGGATTAACTACAAGGTATCTATAAACTCTAATGCCTAGATTAAGTTTGATGAGTTGGTTCTGATTAATTAATTAAAAAGTACCTAAATTGAAAATTATGCAGTGAAGGCCAAGCATTAGATTGCTTAATTACTAGTTTGATTATTTCCCTATATTCTTCACTGTTATCAAATAGTAAATTACGGCCAATTATTTTATCATTTGTTAAATAAGAAGAGCCAGGGATTTCTGATACCTTGTTAACTAAGAACCATTCTCTATAATGAGAAGTTTTAATAAAGTCACTTAACAAACACGAGCATAAAAAAAATATCATTGTAGTGTTATGGAATGTATATATCCTCGAAGATCTAAACTTTCATGCAAACTTACGGAAACCCAGACGTAACTTATGATTACTGGGCTGGGAATGCTTCAGTCACCAATCGCTCAGGACGATTTATTTCCTCTCATGTAGCCCATACTGGGATGATCGCTTTTGGAGCAGGTTCAAACACACTTTTTGAGCTTTCTCGTTTTGACCCTTCTTTACCTATGGGTGATCAAGGTTTGGTATTCCTTCCTCACTTAGCATCAGTAGGTATTGGCTTCGATGAAGCAGGGGTATGGACGGGAGCAGGTGTTGTAACGATTGCTATAGTCCACCTTATCCTTTCTATGGTTTATGGAGCAGGGGGCTTATTGCATGCCATTTATTTCCCTGATGATATGCAAAAAAGCGAGGTTCCTCAAGCAAGAAAGTTTAAGTTGGAATGGGACAACCCAGACAATCAAACATTTATCCTTGGACATCATCTGATTTTATTTGGCCTTGCTTGTGCATGGTTTGTTGAATGGGCAAGAATTCATGGAATCTATGACCCTGCCATTGGTGCAGTTAGACAGGTTAATTACAATCTTGATTTGTCAATGATTTGGGAACGCCAAGTTAATTTTCTAAATATTGACAGCCTTGAGGATGTTATGGGTGGTCATGCCTTCCTAGCTTTTATTGAGATTACAGGTGGTTGTTTTCATGCAATAGCAGGTTCTACAAAATGGGAAGATAAGCGCCTTGGAGAGTATGACCGATTGAAAGGAGCTGGACTACTTTCAGCTGAAGCAATTCTTTCCTTTAGCCTTGCTGGTATAGGCTGGATGGCAATTGTTGCAGCATTTTGGTGCTCTCAAAACACTACTGTTTATCCAATTGAATTTTATGGAGAACCTTTAAATAGAGCTTTTGTAATTGCTCCAGCTTTTGTTGATTCAATTGACTACAGCAATGGAATAGCTCCTCTAGGTCATTCAGGACGTTGCTTTACAGCTAATTTCCATTACATTGCTGGATTCTTTGCTCTCCAAGGACATCTATGGCATGCCTTACGTGCAATGGGCTACAACTTTAAGGATCTAGGAGCGAAACTAAATTTAAGTGCAAGTTCCACTTAAAAAACATCTTATCAATAAAAAAAGCCCCGTCTTAATAGACCGGGCTTTTTTTGTTGATAAGTCAATCTCTTTATTTCTTTTAAAACATAAATAATAGTAGTTTTAAAGTTGCTAAGTATCTGCTCAATTTAATTGAAGATTAAGAATGCTTTAAGTACACAAATATCATATAGTCACTTAAAATCAATAAGGAGTTTCTAAAAATCAAATGCCGAAACTAATAAAAGAGAAAGAAGCTTCTCCTAGATTACAAAAAATAGTTCTTGTGGTTTTTGGACTAGGTCCAATTTTTATAATGTTTTGGTTTCTTACTTCTCAAGGCTTTTTTAATTCACCAGGAACATAAAATACTAACTATCCTTTCATCCCAAAGCTATTAACAAGAGGGGCATCCATTAACACGACCAAAGGGAAAATATTAGGTATTCGTTAGTTAAACAAGGCTAATTCTTTAATCTTGAACTTTTAATAGGCAATAAGCAGATTTATTTAGTAATAAGAGGTTATGAAGAGTACTCACCCCATCTCTTGCTAATTTCAAAGCCCCAACCCTTTGCAAGAGAAACGACCTGATCATGATTTTCACATGCTTCTAATTGAGCTTTTCTATTTGGAAACCTTTCTAAGGAATCTAGCAAAGCATTAAGTTGGCTAACCTTGAAAATAAATTGCTGAAGATCTTTTTTTGACATTAATGCCACTCTCCTGTGTACAAAAGGATTGACCTATTAAACTAGCGTTGAAGGAAAAGAAAAGATATTTTGCACACTATAGATCGTTCGCTTAAAAACTCTTTTTATTTCAATCTGACATTTTAGCGTCGCAAGAGCATGATAAGCTTCATTTAAGATTTTCTTTAGATTGTTTCTCGTGGAAATTCGCGGCACTGCTGAGTCAAATATAATTTGTTCAAAAAAGGACAGGTCCAGGCTTACACATGCTCTCTTAAGTGCTATCAAAGAAATATCATCTCAAGGAAATAACGAAAAAATGACTAAGCATTAGCATGGGATTTGCCCAAGTCTTCATGGGAGCGCTACATCCAATTAGTAGCTTTTTGACCTCTGTGAATTTGTTTATTTAATTGGCTTTATTTTCCTTGCTATTAAAAGATAATTAAGGCTAACTTTGCAATATTTAAGTCTCCCTATTTGTAAGTTTGTTTTACTCTCCTAGTTTTTAATAAACATTCACTTTTTTAAAGAACATTTAGTCTAGATTTAAACTTAATAAATAAAGAATTATCAAGCTTAGTTTTTTCGATTTAATTCTATTTTGAAGATATATTCTATCTGTAAATTATCCAGGAATATTGTAAATTCCATATTTATGAATTAACCTAATCGGCTAAAGCTAAAAAAGTATAATTATAAAGATTGCAGAATAAAGGCCATCTTTTTGTTCTGATTTATAAGGGTAAATACTTCTAATAGTTTATTCTACTTAAAAAGTATTTTCTACATTAGTATTATTGCTACTCAATCTCAGGAATAATCCAGGAGTGTATTCTTAGCGCAAATTCTTTATGAGAAGATGATTGGAGAGCCCAATTCCTACAATCATTCCTATCAATTTGATCTATCTTTGATACTGCTATTTTTAACTGATCAATATCATCTGGTGGAACAAGCCAGCCAGTTATCCCTGACTTAATTAATTCTCCAGGACCACCACGATCATAGGCAACTACAGGAACCCCACAAGCCATTGCCTCCATTACAACATTCCCATAAGCTTCATTCCATTTGGGTGTATTAATAAAAGCCCTGCAAACGCCTAATTGTTTTTGAAATTCTTGGGTATCAAGAAATCCTCTCCAATCAATTGTTCCTGGTGGGAAGGAGGATTCAATATTAGATGCATATTTCTTATCTTCAATAATTCCCCATACAAGTAAGGTGTCACCAATTGATGCAGCAACTTCTACTGCATCTTCTAAACCTTTCTCAGGAGCAACTCTGCCAGCCCAACCTAAAGGGCCTTCAGTTCCTAGCTGCAATTGATAATCTTTCAAATCAAATCCATTACCTAAAACAATTGGCTCGCTTTTTAAACAGTAATCTGAAGCCTGACTATAGGAATGAAAAGCTAATCTTCTATGATGCGATTTAGACAAATTACTTATTGCATCTTTCATTAATTCCGAGACACCTCCCATGCTAATTAAATGAAAGATCTTTTCCTCTAAATGTGGAGTAATCCATAAAGGCAACCAGTCATAACTAAAGTTTATTATTGCATCATAATCTTTAGCAATATGTAGTGCCCTATCTAACATTTTAGGGAGAACTCCATCCATAGGGATTGTCATTGGGTGGTTTTTGTTTTTATGTTGCCAACTAACTTGGTCAATTCCAGATACATTTATTAATTGAGCTCTTTGACACGCATCTGGCAAGATTGATCCCTCAGGGGCAACCAGAGTAACCTCATGTCCAAGTTCTAAAAGCCCTTTAACAATAGAGACGAGTGTAAGTTCAACTCCACCACCTCTTCCACTTCCAATGAATCCAATAGGTGTGCTAATTAAGATAAATTTTAAATGTTTTAGATTCATCCTGGCAATTCTTTAGACAAGTCATTATTAGAGTTATTTAAAGGGTTCCACAAACGAGATCTCTGGCTGACTAAAAATACTGATAAAAGAACAAAGAATACGCCAAACCATTGAATCAGATTAAGTCTTTCTCCAAGCCATATTCCCCCAGAAAGAAGTGCAAATACAGGTGTTAGAAAAGCAAGGGTACTAAAACTTGTTAGCTCTTTCCTACTAGCAAACCAAAAGAACAATCCATAAGCTAAAGCACTTCCCAAAAAAGTGGAATAGGCCATTAAGCTCCAATTAGTTAATGACCAATCAGGTAAGAAAGGCCTACCTGAATCTAAAGAATGTGCGATGGCTAATGGAAAACTGCCTACAATCATATGCCAACCAGTTACGGCTACAGGGTCACTCTTTTGGCAGGTGAACCTTATTAAAACTGTACCCAAGGCCATTGCTAATGCAGCTATAAGCATCCAGCCCTGACCTTGGCCAAATAACCGAAGATCTAATACTTCGTTTCGCATTAAAAACCAATGCCCTAAGATTTCGGGAGAAACACCTATACAAACTATCCCTCCAATTCCAAGTGTTAAGCCAATCCAGCCAATAGGGTTAATTGGATCACCAAAAAGAGTTCTTGCCAAAAGAGCAACAATCAAAGGCTGGGAGTCAATGAAAACAGACCCAAGACCGGCCCCAGTACTAACTAAGCCTCTTGCTAAACAAAACTGAAATAAGCTTCCATCAATTAAACAAAACACAAGGAACCAACCCATATCAATTCTTGAAATACCTAATGGTCTTTTCAAAGAAGAAGCTGCAAGAAGTATTGCTATGCCAGCAGGTAAAAGCCTTAAAGTCGCTACAAGTTCTGGCCCACCTGATTTAACCAAAGGGGCCATTGCAGCCATTGCAGTGCCCCATAATGCAAATGGCAAAACCATTAATAACCAATTCAACTTCTCAAACATGGCCACAGTATGTAAGCTTTTTTTTAAGATTCAATAGAACTCGTACTAAAGAAATGCTTTGGCCCTGGCGACGCAAATCCAAAAAACGGATAGCAAGAATAATTATTGATGGTCCTATTAATGGTTCCACAAGGAAACTTGTACTTAAAGCAGTGCGACAAGTTGAAAAAAGGGAGTTTCCCGCTCTTCTACTTCGCATTGATAGTCCTGGAGGCACTGTAGGTGATAGCCAGGAGATCCATTCAGCACTTATTAGATTAAGACAAAAAGGGTGCCATATAGTAGCTAGCTTTGGCAACATATCAGCTTCTGGAGGGGTCTACGTGGGCGTAGCTGCAGATAAAATTATTGCAAACTCTGGAACTATTACTGGCTCAATTGGTGTAATTCTTCGCGGCAATAACCTTTCAAAATTACTTGAAAGAATAGGAATCAGTTTCGAAACTGTTAAGAGTGGTTTGTACAAAGATATTCTTTCTCCTGATAGAGCCCTATCAGCTGAAGAGAGAACTCTACTTCAGTCTCTTATTGATAGCAGCTATGTGCAATTTGTTAAGGCAGTTGCAGAAGGTAGAAAGCTAAGTGAAGAAAAAGTTAGAGAGTTTGCAGATGGTAGGGTTTTTACTGGTGCTCAAGCAAAAGAACTCGGATTAGTAGACGAGTTAGGTGATGAGAATGATGCAAGAATTTTGGCAATAAATCTTGCAGGTCTTGATGAGAAGCTACAACCAGTTACGTTAGGGCAACCTAAAAAGAAATTACTTGGACTATTGCCAGGAGGAAAAATATTGTCAAACCTGTTAGAAATGATAAATCTTGAGTTTTGTACTAATGGTCAACCTCTCTGGCTCTTTAGGCCATAAATGAAGCCCTAGAAAATATTAAAAATGGACATACAAGCAATACGAGGAGCAACGACGTGCTTAAAGAACTCATCAGAATCTATTGAAAGCGCTGTTCAAGAACTAATCTATGAATTAGTTAAAAGGAATAAGCTTGAACCCAGTCAAATCATTTCAGTTATCTTTTCTGTAACAAATGATCTAGATGCTTGTTTCCCTGCGGCGATAGCAAGAAAACAACCTGGATGGGGAAAAGTTGCTTTACTTGACTGCCAGCAAATGTTTGTAAGAGGTGATCTGGCTAATTGCATTAGAATACTTGCTCATGTACAACTAGCCAAGGACCAAGTACTAAAACACCCTTATTTAGGTAAAGCAAGTATGTTGAGGCCTGACAGATCCTCTTAAAGATATTATTTCCCAACTTTTGATAAAAAAAATTGAAAAATTTCTATTAATGATCCTTTCACTACTTAAAACCCCTTTCCAAATGAATACTTCAAAACGAAAATCTACTTTCAGTAATACTTTCAAGTCTTTATTAGGAGCATCCTTAATTATTGGTTCTCTTACTTCAACAGAGTTAATCAACAATAAACCTGTTTTAGCAAATAATGGTATCGACTTTATGTGGGACGCTGATCCAAACTATGTAAAGCTCAAATATCTACAAACTTCAAATAATAAAAAAGAAAGATCGACCTATTATCTATTCCTAAGAGCTCGTGAAAGGAAGACAGGGATTCTTAAGCTTACAATCAAAGTCCCAGATTATTTTGATGCAAAGATCAGACCAGAAAAGCTGAAGTTATGCCATGCAAAAATTGGCGGATATAGCTCTCGAACAAAATGCGTTGAAGATATTCCTGCAATTATCGAAGTCAGCAAGGACCAAACATCTATTGAAATTTATCCCGACAATCCAATCCCAGTCGATAAAAAAACATATGCCTTACGGATGAAATTAATCAATCCACGAAGGGCTGGAATGTTTCAGTTTCATGCTTATGCTCAATCTCCTGGAGCAATTCCAATATCTGGTTATGTTGGATCTTGGAACATGTCTGTCGAATGAACTGATAAATTAGATAATAAATCCTTAAAAAAGGCACATCGCATGACTAAAAGAACATTCGGAGGAACAAGTAGGAAAAGGAAACGTGTTTCAGGCTTCAGGGTCAGGATGAGAACTCATACCGGTAGAAGCGTTATAAGAAGCCGAAGACAGAAAGGCAGATCTAGAGTAGCCGTATAGTAAAAATAGCAAATGACTAAATAATTAAAATGGTTTTGCCTAAAGAAATGAGATTGAAAGGGCATAAATCTTTCGACTACATTCATAAGGTTTCCAAGCGATATAGAGGATCTTCTATGACTCTTAGAGTTTCCAGGGCTAATACAAATTTAATAAATGGATTTACACCTCACTCCCTAAATAAATCTTGTCGTTGCGCTATTTCAATAAGCAATAAAGTTAGTAAAAAAGCTGTAGTTAGAAACCGTCTACGTCGTCTAGTTCATAACCATCTAAGAATAAGGTTATTTAGAAAATCTAAATACATAAATCGATGGGCATTACTTAGCTTCAATCCAGGATGCTTAGAAAAAGAGCCAAAGCTCCTACTACAAGAATGCGATAAATTACTTTTAGAGGCAGGTTTTTGCCAATGATTAAATCCTCAGAACAAATTTTTTTTGAAGGCGCTCCTGCAAAAGAAGATTTAATTTTGAATTTACTCGCAGGAGTAACATTAATTGGACTACCTTTTACCTTTGGAGCATTAGCAAGAGCTTTGTGGCTTAGGTTCAAAATTACTAACAAAAGAGTTTCTGTTACTGGTGGATGGCTTGGAAAAGATAAATCTCAAATAGCTTATAGTCAAATAAAGGAGGTCAGAGCTATTCCAAGAGGGCTTGGCTCATATGGAGACATGGTTTTAGTAATGAAGGATGGAGCAAGACTGGAAATGAGGTCAATGCCTAATTTCAGAAAAGTTGAGGATTTTATTAACAATAAAATTAATCAAACAACTTCACGAAATTCATCTATTGCTTCATCAGGGTTCTGAACTTCAATTAAATTCACCAAATACTTGAGCAACTTATTATCTTTAGTAGATACTGGCATGAGCCTTCTGTCCTTTCCCATTAAGTCATTGTGATCGGTTTCCTCTCAGACAACCTTCTTATACCGATTCTAGATTTCTTCTACGGTTTATTTCATAGCTATGGATTAGCAATAGTTGCATTGACGATAGTTATTCGAGTAGCTCTTTTCCCTCTCAGTGCTGGATCTATTAGAAGTGCTAGACGAATGAAAATAGCTCAACCTGTCATGCAAAAACGTCAGGCCGAGATCAAGAGTCGCTATGCAAATGACCCTAAGAAACAACAAGACGAGCTTGGAAAGCTAATGGGTGAATTTGGCAGTCCTTTAGCAGGATGCCTCCCTCTATTAGTACAGATGCCTATCCTATTTGCACTATTTGCAACACTAAGAGGATCACCTTTTGCAGACGTGCCATATCTAGTTAATCTAAAAATCCTCCCTCCAGAACAAGTTGCTGCAGTTGAACCAAAGCCTTTCAAAACTGCTAGACATTCAATTTTTGTATCTGACAAGGATCACTTCCCTGTAATAGCATCATTACCTGGAGGGACTAAAATTGGTGCTGGAGATTCAGTAGAAATAAAACTCCAAACCTTGTCTGGAGAAAGCTATAACAATGTTCTAAAAAATTTCAATAATGGTTCCGATTTTTCACCAACATGGAAAGTTACAAAAGGGGCAGATTTAGCATCAGTCTCCCCTGATGGAACAGTTACTGCAAAATATCCAGGCGATGCAACTGTTGAAGGGAAAATACCAGGATTAGCTGCAAGGAGCGGTTTCTTATTTATAAAAGCTCTTGGGCAAGTGGGTTTTTATGTTGATGGTTCAATTAATTGGGATATAGCAATTCTTGTAGCGGGTTTTGGTATAAC
>QCHT01000004.1 GCA_003279445.1 Prochlorococcus sp. AG-402-G10 | reverse complement strand
AGAGATAGAAAGGCTCACAACTGCACTAAAAAAAATTATAATGAATTAAAAAATCACCTCTAAATTTTCAACTATTTAATTTTAGAAGTAAAGCTTTCTTGGCAATTTCTCTATCATCAAATTTTATTATCTCTTCCCCAAGGATTTGATAATCCTCGTGCCCCTTACCTGCTATCAAGACAATATCTCCTGGTAAAGCCGAGAAAATAGCCTCATGTATCGCGATAGATCTATCGCCCTCAATAATCAGCTCATCCTGAGTAGTTATACCATCTAAAATGTCATCAAGAATTTGCCGTGGATTCTCTGTTCTAGGGTTATCGGAAGTAAGAATGATATTATCTGCATATTTTTGTGCAATATGTCCCATCTTGGCTCTCTTGTCCCTATCTCTATCACCTCCACAACCAAAAACACAATGAAGATTTCCCGATACAAAAGAACGCAACGTCTTAAGAACATTCTCTAGACCATCTGGAGTATGCGCATAGTCGACTATTACCTTAGGCAAGCAACCTTCCAAACAAATCTGCTCCATTCGTCCTGGCACACCTGGAAAATCTCTTAGGCTAGGCAAAAGAGTTTCTAAGGAAATGCCTCTTTGAAGCAATGCCCCAATAGCCTCAAGTAAATTCATCAAGTTAAACCTTCCAATCAAAGAAGTTTGAAACCTTCCATTACCCATAGGGCTATGCAAAACGCCCTCAACACCATTAAGACTCATCTTAATATTTGAAATAAATAGTTCAGGACTAATCGACTCAATAACATCCTTCTTCAACGAAGCACGCCAACAAATCTCTTTTAAATCTTTGGATAACCTATAGCCCCAAGGATCATCAACATTAACAACAACCCTAGAATTTCCTTTTTTTAAAAGAGGCGACTGAAACAAGAGCGACTTGGATTCAAAGTATGCCTCCATGGAATGGTGATAATCAAGATGATCTTGTGTGAGATTAGTAAAAATAGCTCCTGAGAAATTACATCCAGCTACACGCCCTTGGGCCAATGCATGTGAGCTAACTTCCATGGCTCCTAAACGCGTACCTGAACCCACTGCCTCCGATAGCTTCGATTGTAAAACATCTCCAAAAGCAGTTGTATGCTTAGCACTTTCAGTATGACCAGGCCAACGGTTTACTAAAGTGCCAAACAATGCGCAGCTCAAGCCGCACCGTGAACTAAGATGCTCAATTAAATAAGTAACTGTTGTTTTACCATTCGTACCTGTAACGCCTATTAAATCGATCTTCAATGAAGGTTTCTCCCAAAAAACAGAAGCTATTTCACCCATCCAATAACTCACTTGATCCGGAACAACAAAGACCATATCTTCGCTGTTAGGAGGGTCTACTGATGCTGCAGCTTTGCTAATTATTGCAGCAACTGCTCCATGAGAAATTGCCTGACGCCAAAAGCAACCTCCATCAACTTTCTCTCCTGGCAAACCAAAAAACAAACCTCCCTTCTGAACAGAACGGGAATCACAACTAATACTTTTAATTGGTACATTTTCAAAAGCAGTCGGCGCATTTAAGCCGGTTGCATTTAAAAGAAAATCAAGAGAGCACTTCATAGTCAAAAAGCAACATAAGACCCTTTAACCTTTCCCAATTGTTTTTGAAATAATCTTTTGAAGCCAATCTAAAAGAGCTTCTTCATCAAGCCTAGGAGATACTCTTGGCAACTCAAACCTTCTCAATGGAGAGCTTAATTCCAGCAATAAAACAGGTACTTCCAATGAATAGCGAGCAGTTTCAGCCTTTGTAACAGCTTTACTATCAATATTCCTGACACAAAGTTTAATAGGGACCTCGAGCTGATCTAAAGAAAGTTTCCATAACCTTTCCTCTAGACCTTCACATAAACAACAGCCCGATCTAGTTAAAAGGATTAATTTATGTTCAATCATTAATCGGGCACAGGATCACAACCACAAGGTGTCCAAGGATGGCAGCGGCAAAGTCTGTTAAAAGTAAGCCAACCTCCTTTCCAAGGTCCATGTCTAGCAATAGCTTCTAATCCATATTCACTACAACTTGGAACAAAGCGACATGTTGGTCCCCAAAGAGGAGAAAGAAACTGCCTATAAAAAGCAATTAAGACTAAAAAAAGCTTTCCAATAGATTTATTCAACTTCTTAATCATGTTTCAAGATAGAATACATAGCTGGTGAATGAATTAAGTACAAGCAGGAATCAAATTCCGGCATTAACTCTTTCATAATCCATTGTCCCATTATTATTTGTTCTATGTCTAGATACCGTGGACCTCGATTGAGGATCACGCGTCGCTTGGGAGATCTACCAGGTCTCACCCGGAAGGCTGCAAAGCGGTCAAATCCACCAGGTCAGCACGGCAATGCCCGTCGCAAGCGCTCAGAATACGCGATCCGTTTAGAAGAAAAGCAAAAACTAAGATTTAATTACGGAATTTCAGAACGACAACTTGTCCGGTATGTAAAGAAAGCCAGGGCAATGGAAGGTTCAACTGGAACTAATCTCCTCAAGTTGTTAGAGAGCAGATTAGACAACATTTGCTTCAGACTTGGTTTTGGTCCCACGATTCCAGGATCCCGTCAACTCGTTAATCATGGTCACATAACCGTCAACGGGAAGCCACTTGATATAGCTAGCTATCAGTGCAAAGTTGGTGATTTAATTGCTGTTCGTGAAAGAAAAGCAAGCAAGAAACTAGCAGAAGGAAATTTAGAATTCCCTGGTCTTGCAAATGTACCGCCGCATCTTGAGCTAGAGAAGTCAAAAATGACTGCAAAGGTTACAGGTAAATGCGAACGAGAGTGGGTTGCTATTGAGATCAATGAACTATTAGTTGTTGAGTATTACTCACGTAAGGTCTAATTCAGCCAAAATATTTATTACCTATTAAGGTTTTAAACCTAATTAATTATTATAGATGCTTCTTCTAAAGAGACGGCATTTTATAATAATTAATTAGGTAATACAACTCCTACTTAAAAAGTTCTTAGAATTGTTTATTTAGCCTGGTAAATATACTTAAAAGAATATCACTAGGAATAACTTTCCACCTCAATTCATATTTATAGTTTTAATTCTAATTAAAACCGAACTAATCATTTGATTTGCATACCTTCAAGCAACCAACATTATCCCCAAAATCAGGAGATTTTTGAGGCATTCCTATCCAAAGATTCCTCTATTGCTGCTTTTTTTCAGATGAACTGTTAATTTAAATAATCATATATAAGAAAATCACTGTGGTTACTGACAAGGCTCTACTCAAAGAGGTGACAAAAGAGCTCTGGCATTCAGTCAAGAAACTTCGTCCTGATCTTGGGAAAGACCCTAGGATGCAACTTGTCCTCAAAGCTCTTATTACCATTGGGGACCTTCCCAATCCCATAGAAGCGGCGATGGTAGTTGGAACATGCCTTGATATGGAAGAAGATGATGCACCTTCTCAATCCAAAGAGAAAGCAAGCTCAGTCACTAAGGGAAACTCCGAATCAGAAGAAGCTCAAGCAGGAAGGAGGACTGTTCGTAGAAGATCTGCTGCCTCTTAGGATTAGCCTTACATTCATCTTGAAACGGAGACTTTTAGAAAAAAGGAAGCATGAAAAATACTAACTCTGTACTCCAATAAATCTATAGAAGAAATTTCCAGATATTTATCTAAATATTCAAGTAGAAATTCACTTTACTTTTCAAGAGAAGGGCTTGAAATATTACAAGACAACTCACATTCCGTTAATTCTTTATTTGTTAATCTTTCAAGGATTCTAGCTTTATCTATGGCTGATAATTCTCCATCTGAAGTCCATTTCAAAGTAGTTTTACGCTGACGAGGGGAATTTTTCCTCATAGCCCCTACTCCTCACTTTTCAAGTGAACTTCTACGCAGCGAGTGACGCACTCCACCCCGTCATTATCCAAGCTGCATGCTGTAACGCACTCAAAGTATGAATCAATCGCATCTGTCTGATCTCTTTGTAATGACTCACTCATCCCTTTAGTCATTTTCTTTAATCGATTGGATGACACTTTTAGCACAAATCTCCCTAATTCGAAGCAATTCATTAATGAACATAAAGTACCTAAGTAATAATTACTAATAGAGAAACCTGCCATTTTTAGCATGTAAGACATATTTAATTTTTTTTGCCAAAACTTAAATCAACGGCAAGATTAAGTAAAAGCTATAGACGTCTTGTCAAAAGAACTAACAGAAACAGTAAAAGAGCTGATGATTCTTGGCTGGTCAGAAGAAGGGGCTCAAGGTTATAAAGATTTAATTAAGGATAACGGCCTGGATTTTTTCTCATCAGATCAATATGACTTACCGCTAATATTGTTTTTATTATTTCTAATTCTTATAATATTCATATCAACAGTATTACACCTAAGTAAAGCAAGAAAAACATCTTTACCTGAAGAAAATCCTAAAGCTAAAGCTAGTCTTGGCATTAAATATAATCGTTCAGAAAAAAAACCTTTTACTAATCAAAAGAAATCTGGCTTAAATCCCGTAGGGGAGGTTGGAGAAAAACTAAAATCACTTCCTATTGTCAAGAGTAGCAATATAAAGCAGTTAGTTAAAGCAATTGAACCTTTAAAGGAAAATCGGCAGATGCTAGTTCAAGCTATTGAACCTCTAAAGGAAAATGGGCAGAAGTTAGTTAAAGCTATAGTCCCTTTAAAAGAGAATGGAGCTATGACTCCTAAAACTATTAGGAAAATTTCCATAAGCAATCTAAACACCAATTTAGGAAAACTTTTTAGAGAAACTTCTATAGACCTAGATAAGACTGCGGAAATCTTCATACTTACGTTTATTGTTATATATAATTTATCAATAGAATTAATACAAATATCTATTAAAGGCTTGCTAAGAAACACGAATGCAAGTGTTAATCCAATTGAAAAAATAACCTCTAACAATTCAAGTAGAAGCAATGATGTTGAAGATAGAGGTAATGTTTCAGGAGAAGAACTCTTAAATAGACTAAGCAGGCATCAATTAATAAATTTAATTAATTCCAACCCATCAACATTAAAAAAGCTTAATTTCAAAGAAAGGGAGAAAGAGTTAATGGGAAAAACTAATATTGAGCTTAAGGCCATGCTGAAAGGAGAGACTAACATATCTAGACTCAAGAAGAAAGAACTTGTTATGAAGATTATGTCTATAGAAAAAAGTAAGCTGATAGGGTAAAATTGCAAGCAAACTTTATAAGTTCAAAGCTCAAAATTTTATTTAATATCTCAGACATAAATTAATCTTGAGGTTGTATGTTATAAAAACTAGGCCCTATAGATAAAAAAGCTGTTTCCAATAATTTAGCTTTGTATTTTCAGAAGACTTTTATATAATTAGCACTTAAGCTTCAAACTCGCTCTTTACCAAAGTGGCATAAATGCAACCAGACAAGAGCTTTAACCCAGGCATTAGCACAAGGGTCATACATCACGGCAAAAGTTATGCAGATAATACTGGCACAGTTATGCCTCCTATTTTCCCAAGCTCGACCTTTAGCCATGGGAACCCTGAAGGTTTTGATTATACTCGTTCTGGCAACCCAAACTTCCGAATACTAGAGTCTGTTTTAGCCTCTTTAGAAGAATGCAAATACTCAACAGTTTTTGCCTCGGGTGTAAGTGCAATTACAGCAATTGCTAGTTCTCTTCAATCAGGAGATCTTATATTATGTGAAGAAAATCTTTATGGATGTACCGTAAGGTTATTCGAACAAGTTTTTAGTAAATTTAGGCTTCAAACAAAATGGATAGATTTCTCAAGTGCAGATTCTATTGAATTGATTGACAATTTAAATCCATCCATGATTTGGATAGAAAGTCCCACCAATCCTCTTTTGAAAATTATAGATCTGAAAAAAATTTGTGATAAAGCAAAAGAAAATCAGATACCAGTAGTAGTAGACAATACTTTTTCTACTGCGTTATTACAAAGACCTCTTGATTTAGGGGCAACTCTATCGCTCACTAGCACTACTAAATATATCAACGGACATTCTGATGCATTAGGCGGTGCGGTATGCACTCAAGATATTTATTGGAAAGACCGAATGAACTTTGCGCAAAAGGCCCTTGGGCTGCAACCATCTCCTTTTGATTGTTGGCTTATTACTAGAGGAATAAAAACACTTCCTCTTCGGCTCTCAAGACAAGTTGAAAATGCATTGGATCTTGCAAATGAATTAGGGACACATCCAGCCGTGGCATGGGCCCGTTATCCATTTAAGTCGGATCACCCACAATATGAACTTGCAAAAAAGCAGATGAAAAGTGGAGGAGCCATCATCACAGCTAAGCTAAAAGCAGATCAAAAACAAACATATGCCTTTTGCAAAAGTCTGAGATATTTCACTATGGCGGAAAGCTTAGGTGGAGTTGAAAGTCTTATTTGCCATCCTGCGACTATGACTCATGCATCCTTAAACAAAGAAACAAAGTTAAAGTTAGGAATTGACGAATCGTTAGTTCGACTTTCAGTTGGCTGTGAAGACTTTTCAGATCTAAAGGAAGACCTTAATCAACATCTAAGTCGATTACTGTGATTGAACGGAATCTATTAAAAGACCCTTTTTGTGACGCCTTAGATCTCGGCCAGGCAATCCCACAAAGTCCTCATGCAGTATCTGTTGCCTTACCACGTTGGGAAGATGTACTTGCCTATGAAGAGAAAGATCCTGCCTGCCTAAATGCACTTCAATCAATTTATCCTCGATTTGGTTTAAACCCTCTTGTCAAAGAAATTGCAGAAACGGCAAATGAGCTCGATAGTGAGATCCGCAATAGCGCATGGCCTTACCCAAACATCAAAACAGCCCAGAAAGCCCAGGCATTTTGCCAAAGGATGCATGCACAAAGTTACACAATCATCAAGGAAGTCTCAGGGCTTCAATGTTTAATTGTTGATGCTCAGGCTACTCCTGCCGCAAAGGCTTTTTGGCAACACACAGGGTTAGGGGCATCTTCTCGCCAAGCCGCCATAGCACTCAACAAAGAGACTTCTCCATCTAATAATGCTGGAGAACAAGCAAGAAAAGCTATCCAAAGTCGACTTTCAAAGATTTATGGCTGTGAAAAAGATTTAATTCAACTCCATCCCTCAGGGATGGCAGCTCTAACAACAGCGCTTGAGGCATTGAAGAAGTTAAAACCAAAAAGATCAATATTGCAATTGGGTTTCCCTTATGTCGATGTTTTGAAACTTCCCCAAGTTATTTATGAAGGGAGTGAATTACTTCTCAACCCTGATGCTACCAAACTTATAAATCAACTTAACAAGCAAAAGCCTGCTGCATTAATTGTTGAATTGCCCAGTAACCCAATGCTCCAATGCCTTGACCTTCCACTTATTTCAAAATTAGCTCATGATCGGGGGATTCCTGTCATTGCAGATGACACTATTGGCTCAGCTATAAATATTGACCCACTGCCCTATGCAGATTTAGTGTTCACCTCACTTACAAAAAGCTTTGCTGGAAGAGGAGATATTCTTGCTGGATCTCTAGTCATTAGTCCAACATCAGCATGGAGAGAAGCCTTTAAAGAACTAATTCCAAGAGTATCTTCTGCGGACTTATTTGATGCAGATGCAATTGCTCTACAAGAAGCATCTAAGGATGTGACTGATCGTATACATCAATTAAACAAAGCCTGTCTTGAGCTGAAATTACGTTTAGAAAACCACCCTAATGTTTCCAGAGTGCTACATCCTGAGCTATGTCCAAACTTTAAATCCCTTATGAAGTCTAAATCAGGTTTTGGCTGCTTGCTCTCCTTTGAATTAAATGGAGGGTTAGCGAAAACAAAAAGGTTTTACAACTCTTTAAAAGTTTGCAAAGGTCCAAGCTTTGGTACAAATTTTACATTGGCATGCCCATACGTTCTCTTGGCTCATTACAACGAATTGGAGTGGGCCTCTAGATGTGGTGTCCCGACTGAATTAATAAGAGTTTCTGTTGGGCTGGAAGAGCCTAAAGAACTATGGGAACGATTTGAAAAAGCCTTAAAAAATTGAGGAAAATTTCTCAATCGTTTTTAGATCAACAACAGAACTGTGCACAAAGCAATTTCCCTAGCTAATTATTAATTGATTTAAAAATTCTCAAAATGGCTCCAATATACGAAGACAACAGCCTTGCAATAGGTAACACCCCACTAGTAAAACTTAATGCTGTTACTAAAAACTGTAAAGCGACAGTCCTAGCAAAGATTGAGGGGCGGAATCCTGCCTACAGCGTTAAATGCAGAATTGGAGCAAATATGATTTGGGATGCTGAAAAAAAAGGATTCCTCACAAAAGAGAAAACCATTATTGAGCCTACTTCAGGTAATACAGGTATAGCGCTTGCCTTTACAGCAGCAGCAAAAGGATACAAGCTAATCCTCACAATGCCTGAATCAATGTCTTTAGAAAGGCGCAGAGTCATGGCTGTACTAGGAGCAGAGTTAATTCTTACTGAAGCAGCAAAAGGTATGCCTGGTGCCATTTCAAAAGCAAAAGAAATTGCAGAGAGTGATCCAAACAAATATTTCATGCCTGGGCAATTTGATAATCCTGCCAATCCTGAAATTCACTTCAAAACAACAGGTCCGGAAATATGGAATGACTGTGATGGAAAAATTGATGTATTAGTTGCAGGAGTAGGAACAGGTGGAACCATTACTGGTATTTCACGATATTTCAAAAAAGAAAAAAACAAGCAAATACTTTCGGTTGCGGTCGAGCCATCACATAGCCCCGTTATTTCACAAACACTTAATGGCGAAGAAGTTAAACCAGGGCCACACAAAATCCAAGGTATTGGAGCTGGATTTATCCCTAAAAACCTTGATCTATCTTTAGTTGATCAAGTGGAACAAGTAAGCAATGACGAATCAATTGACATGGCCCTTCGTTTAGCAAAAGAAGAAGGGCTTCTTGTGGGAATATCCTGCGGAGCTGCTGCAACAGCTGCGATTAGACTTGCAGAGCAAGAACAATTTGCAGGCAAAACAATTGTTGTTGTCTTACCAGACCTTGCAGAGCGCTATCTCTCATCAGTCATGTTCTCTAGTGTTCAAACAGGGATTATCGAACAACCATCTAACAGCTGATGCAAAGTTAATTAAGAGATAACTCCTTCAGGGGAAATAAACATTGCATCACCATAAGAGAAAAATCTATATTTTTTTTCTATAGCCTGTTTATAAAGTTCAAGTAAGTTCTCTCGTCCGGTTAATGCACTGACAAGTAGTAACAACGAGCTCTTGGGAAGATGAAAATTGGTCAACAATCCATCAATAACGCCGAATTTAAAACCAGGTTTTATAACTAAATCAACTGAACCTCTCAATGGTTTTAATTGTCCCCCTCCTCTAAGGAAAGCTGCTTCAAGTGATCTAACTGTTGTTGTCCCTACAGCAATCACTCGACCACCTCTAGAACGGCATTCCTCTATTGCAGAGACAACTTCTTCCTTGACCTCAACCCATTCATTATGTAAGTGTAAGTCGTTTAAATCTTCGTGATCTAGTGGCCTAAAAGTACCAAGTCCAACATGAAGAGTTATGTATGCATAGCAAATACCACGCTCTGACAATGCTTCCAACAGCTGATCACTTAAATGCAATCCAGCAGTAGGGGCAGCTATAGCTCCAGGTGAAGAGGCATATCTTGTTTGATAACGATCAATATCGCTTGCATCATGTTTATGAATATAAGGTGGCAATGGCATTTCGCCATATTTCTTAAGAAGGCCCTCTATTTTTTCTCTATCCTTAAATTCTGATGGGAACTGTATGATTCGTCCACCAGTCTTCTGGTCTAGATCAAGAACTTTTAAAAGGTAAGGTGCTTGCCCATTAGCCTCAACCCATAAAGCATCTCCAGGTCTCATCTTTTTTGCAGGTTTTGCTAAACACAACCATCGCCCATCTCCTTGTGGCTCTAAAAGCAACAATTCGCCTAAAGAGCCTTGGGTCAACCTGACTCTTAATCTTGCTCTTAGAACTCTAGTATTATTCATTACCAGCAAGTCGCCTTCTTTCAGTTGATCCACTAGATCCCAAACCTTTAGATGTAAGGGATTAGATGGAAGTCTTTTTTTGCTTTTGACAACCATCATTCTTGCTTGGTGTCTAGGCTCACAAGGCCTCTGAGCTATGAGAGACGGATCCAACTCATAGTTATAAGAGCTAAGTAAAAAGTCTTGTGAATCAGTAAACAATTTGAATGACTACTTAATTAAGTAAAAGAAGCAAAGACTTTAACCAAAGTCGAAAGATATCTAAGATGCAAGACTTTCAGGCTCATTTTCAATCAAATTCGCAAGATCTTTTAAGAATGCAGCACCATCTGCTCCATAAACAACTCTATGATCAGCTGTAAGGTTTACTTGCATTTGACGTTTAACTGAAATAGATCCATCTTTCCCTGCAACAACAGACGGCAACGATGCTGCTACTGCCAGAATTGCTCCTGTACCTGGAGGAAGAATTGCATCAAAACGATCTACCCCAAACATACCCAAGTTTGAGAGAGTAAAAGTTCCACTGCTATATTCATCAGGCTGCAGTTGCTTGGACCTAGAACGTTTTACTAAATCTGCCCATCGTTTTGACAATTCAAATAAATCAGTAACATCTGCATTCTTTAAGACAGGCGTAATTAGACCTCCTTCTTCCATAGCTACAGCTACAGCTACATTGACTTCCTTGGGATATGTCATACCTTTAGAGGTGAAAGCAGCATTAATCTGCTGGTGACGTGCAAGTGTTTTCCCTACCGCCTTAGCCAATAAAGCAGTCATAGTAACGCCATTAGGTTTTACTTGCTTATAAAAACTATCAAGTTTATCTGTTGCAATGGAATAACCAACCCTAAAGCAAGGGACAGCTAAACTAGCCTCCATATTGCGATTAACAGCCTGCTGGAGGGTATTAAAAGAAATAGTTTGACCAGGGGACCCAAAACTCTTACCTTCTAAAACTTCCGCAGGCTTCGAAGCATTGGGGACAGAACCAGAAGAAGCTAAAGCAGCTGATTGGCTTGTAGGCACCTTCGCAGGTGCATTGCTTTCAGCAATCCATGGAACTGTAATAGGTTGTCCTTGAGCTCTTTGAACATCTTCTGCCTGGATCCTTCCATGGGGGCCAGTTCCCGCAACAGTAGAAAGATCAACACCAAGTTGAGAAGCAAGCTTTTTAGCTCTTGGTGTTACAACAATACGTCCATGGTGTTTCACAGCCTGTACAGGAGCAGCTGCATTAACAACTTTCCTCGGAGGGAGTTCTTCAGCTTTAGATGGAGAAGGTTCCTTAATAGCAGATGTTTCCAAAGGAGGGGACACTTCTGAAGCAGCCACGCTTGACTTGACAGGGTTTGCAGCTTGAACTGAAGCAATTTCCTCTTCAGTCTCAACTATCAATCCAATCGTTTCCCCAACTGGGACAGTGCTTCCTGATGGCATTAAGACTGCAGCAAGGTACCCATCTTGAAAGGACTCAACATCCATATCAGCCTTATCAGATTCAACAACAAGAACTGACTCTCCTCGAGAGACCTTCGCTCCTGGCTCTTTAAGCCATTCAACAATCTTCCCCTCAGTCATAGTTGAACTCAGAGCTGGCATGAAAATGTCGTGACTAGCCAATACCTTCTCCCTAAAATCTTTCCCTAATCTTAAAGACCAATGGAGCAAAGAACCAAAACAAAAAATTAGTCTTGATTAATAGATTCCACAACACCATCCCTCACAAGCAAGGAAACCTGCATCTTACTAACTAAATTATCCCCAACTTTTAGATCACAAAAGCTGTCAATTTGCCCCTGTTCAACAACCTGCTCCATCTCTAATTCCCTGACTTGAGCTTGCTGTTGAAGCAAGTTCCTTTTCTGCTCTTCTAATTCAGAGCGCTTTGCAGCAACCTGTTGTTGTACTTGTGCAACTTGTTCTTGAATTCTTGGGTCTAAAGGGTTTGCACTTTGTGTCCTTAAGCCATCAACAACCTGCTGTCCCTCTTTTTCCAATTGAGCTAATTGCTCATCGCTTGTTGCGATAGCACCACTTATTTCTCTTTCAGCTTCTTCTTTCCAAGAAGGTGTAACAACAGCACGAATTGTGATGGAACGCTTAATTGTGATGGAGTTTTCTACAGTCATTTTAAAACAGTTAATACAGCAAGGTTCTCAGTGAATGCGTAATAGGTCAAATAAATTCCAATAAAAATCATCGGCCAAAAATATCTTCTATGGCTTTTTGGTCTCGTTCAGTAATCTTGTTCCTCTTTTGTTTAAGAGTCTGAGTCAACAAACCATTTTCTATTGAGAATGGTTTAACTAAAGCCACACCAAGTACTCTTTCATTTGCACGAGAGTCTCTACGTAGAGCAAGTATGTCATTAATTTCTCTGCGTAAAAGCATCCTCAGTTGAGCATCTCCCCAAGTGCCCCCAAGATCCTCATTTAAAAGAAGGTTTTTATTAGCGGCCCAAACCAAAACATTTTCTATGTTAGGAACCAACAACACGCCAAGTTGTTTTTCATCTTGGCCAACCATCATCGCCTGCTGAATAAGCGCACTGCTTAGCAATTCTTCTTCTAATGGAGCCGGTTCTATATTTTCGCCGCTACTTAAAACGATTGTATCCTTTGCTCGTCCTGTGAGAACAATAGAGCCATCTTCTAGCAGCATCCCAATGTCCCCTGTATCAAACCATCCATTGGGGTCCAACACTTTTGCAGTCTCATTTGGCTTCCTTAAATATCCATTCATAACCTGAGGGCCTCTAACCAAAACCCTCCCTTTTTCACCAAACTTCATAGCCCTTCCATCTTCAAGATCAACAATGCGAAACTCTGTTTCAGGTAAAGGCAAACCTGAGCTTCCGCGAATATTTCGCCAAGTCCTTCTACAACTTAAGACGGGACTAGTTTCAGTAAGGCCATAGCCCACCAACAATTCAACGCCTAAAGCCTCAAAAAACTCATCAACATGTGGAGCTATTGCCCCCCCCCCATTGATAGGGAAAATTAACTTTCCACCAGAGAGTTGTTCAAGAACTTTTGGCCATAGTAAAAAAGATGCAAGTCTATGAAGAGGCCAGCGAATTATCACTTCTCCAAAAGCTATAAATCTTAAACGTTTTTTCACCTTACTCAAAAGAAGATTTTTAGATTTCCTTAGTGCTAGCTTGAAGGCTCGGCTATTACTCAGAGCAGCTTTTAAAATAATCTGCCGTGAATTAGGCATTTTCATCAATGCATCATCAAATCCAGTCTTAACCCCCTCCCAAAGTCGTGGGACAGTGGCCATAACAACAGGTCTAACTGTCTTTAAATCTTCTTTTAAATGTTTAATACTAGTGTAATGCTGAGTGCAACCACAGGAAAAGAAGTAATACTCTGCGCTTCTTTCATATGAATGCCAAATAGGCAAAACGCTTAATAAAGCAGTCCCTGGAGTTGGTTTAGCAACACAGGCCAATGATCTTATTTGATGGAGAAGGTTTTCATGAGTAAGTGGAACACCTTTTGGCCGACCTGTAGTACCAGAGGTATAGAGAACAGTCGCGACAGAAGAGTTTGAAGAATGAACAGCTACATCATTAATTGAACCTTTCAAAACCTCACCTTCCCCTCTCGAAAGGAAATCTTCCCATCCGATGAGACCATTCAATGGTTCACCATCAAGTTGCAAGACAAACTTAAACCGCTGCTTTTCTTCCTCATTTAAATCAAGATCATTCCATAGTTTCCCTGATTGAACTATTAAAGCAACAGATTGAGAATCATTCAAAATATATCTAAGTTCTGAGGCTGGAGCAGTAGCTCCTCGTACTGCATTTGATGCTCCCACTCGCATTAATCCTTGATCAGCAATCAACCACCTTGGACTATTTTCTGAAAACAATGAAACAACATCACCACAAACAATCCCAAAAGAATTAAACGCAGCAGCAGCAATGGAAATCTTATCTGCCAGCTCTTGATAATTATAGTTTTCTGGGCAAGCTGAATGAGGAGCTTTCACAGCCATAATCTGGCCATAATTGTTTTTCAACCATGGCCAGATTTGATCTACTCGATTTATTCCTTTTGCACATTGATGAGAATCCAAAGCATTTTGCTCTTTTTTAGTTGGAGTCCAAATTGCATGAGCCAAGCCTTCATTAGTATTAGCACCTAATTTGTTGAGTCTGCCTGCAATGTGAAAGCCCATATCCCAAAATTTTAAGTAAGAAATTTCTTTTCCAATGACTAATTCTTATCGCTTCTGGAAGTTTTGTTTAATAGGTCCATAACAATCCGAAACGCTTTGAGAGGCATTTCTTCATTAAGAAACGAACTTCTTCCATTCTTACATCAGGGCGCCATTTTTTAAGACACCCTGTTGGGTAACCCTTGAGTCCACAAGGGACAATATTATTAAAGCCTGAGAGATCACAATCTACATTTAACGACAGGCCATGTTGAGTAATCCATCTTCGACAACTAATGCCAATGGACCCGACTTTCTCGTTGTTGCACCAAACACCTGTCATTCCATTGATCCGATAACCAGAGAGTCCTATTCCATCCAAAACATCAATTAAAACATCCTCTAGTTGCCTTAAATACCAGTTCAGATCTGTTTTATATCGGCCAAGATCCAAAACCAAATAGACAACTAATTGGCCGGGGGCATGATAAGTAACTTCTCCCCCTCTATCAATTTGAAAAAGTTCAA
Source organism: Prochlorococcus sp. AG-402-G10 (assembly GCA_003279445.1). Lineage (GTDB taxonomy): Bacteria > Cyanobacteriota > Cyanobacteriia > PCC-6307 > Cyanobiaceae > Prochlorococcus_E. The sequence goes on along the minus strand of QCHT01000004.1, from coordinate 100,229 downwards.
ACGGTGGATTTTCTATATCAAAATGCAAGTTTTCTGTGGTAGCGCCCCTTCCAAGGGTATAGCAACTGAAATGCTCTAGAATCCAAATAGCCTGGTCCTGAATTTGCTCTGTGAAAAGTTTCTTTTGCCAATCTTTCTGCCAATCCCACGCAATCTGAAAATCAATTAATTCCTTTGGTTCAAAAAGAATAGTAGAGGAACCTCCTTCGATTAAATCATTTTTGGCTAAATTATGCATATCTTCCTAGATTCTGATAAATAAAAATGAAATTGTTGATTCATGGGCGAAATCTTGAGCTAACTCCAGCATTGCGTGAATACACAAAGTCCAAACTTGAAAAAGCAATTCATCACTTTGGAGACTTGGTAAAAGAAGCTGATGTACACCTATCAGTAGCAAAAAACCCAAGGGTTCCACAACAAACTGCTGAGGTTACTGTTTTTGCTAATGGCACAGTCATTCGAGCACAAGAACGTAGTCAGAATCTTTATGCAAGCATTGACCTTGTAGCAAATAAACTTTGTAGGCAATTAAAAAGATACAAGGAAAGGCATAGCGACCATCATCACAGTCACGGTCATAGTGCATCATCCACTCCTACGACAGAAGAAGTCTTAGAAGAAAAATCTATTGAAAGTTCTTTATTAGAGGGCAAGGAGGCTAAGTTACCTGATCCTGGAATTCGCCGTAAATACTTTCTAATGCCACCGATGAGCATTGATCAAGCACGACATCAACTTGATCTCATAGATCACGATTTTTATTTCTTTAAAGAAATGACAAGCAACCAGTTACAAGTTATCTATAGACGAAAGCATGGCGGCTATGGTGTTATCCAGGCCAAGGACTAATGCCCTGCGAAGCAATCAAAGATAATCCAAATGACATTTCTTCCTTTATTCATCAGGCGGCACTAGAACCCCATCTTAAATTGGATTCCTTAAATCAGATCTGCGATGCTTGCAATCATTTTAATTTTGCAGGTTTGTGCACAAATCTCATACGTATCCCAGCAGCGAAAGAGCGCCTTGGGAAAAATAAAATCACTAAGCTTATTGCCGTCATAGATTTCCCTTTCGGTAATAATCCTGGCTCAATAAAAAAATCTGAAGCAGAATGGGCTGCTGAGAATGGTGCCGACGAGCTTGATTTAGTACCTAACTTTCTAAAACTTCATGAAGGTGCAATAGAAGACTTTGCCGAAGAGCTATCAACAATAAATTCCGTTGGTCTCCCTTTCAGAGTGATACTTGACACAATGAAGCTTCCCCAAGAAAAACTTCAAATTGCTATAGATGCGTGTATAGATTCTGGTGCAAGAGGTATTCAAACTGGTAATGGCTTTGGTCCAGCCATTACACATAACCATATCAAGCAAATAATGACACTAACAAGAAATCGATGTTCTATTAAAGCTGTGGGCGGAATAAAAGAGATTGATCAAGTGTTAGCCCTCATAGAGGCTGGAGTATCTTCAATTGGCACATCCCTAGGGACAACCCTAATGAAAGAGTTCAGATTGTCCTCTAATCAACAGTGAGTCTTAATAGGAGAATTAAAGGTCTTGCGTTAAAAGTAGGTCCGTTGGGAGAAAATGATCGACTTTTAACTATTCTGAGCTATGAAGAAGGACTTATTCGTCTTGCAGTACCAGGGGCTAGACGTCCAAAAAGTAAACTTGCTGCCACGTCTGCACTAACTTTCCTAGAAATTCAACTGGGAGGAAACAGTAATTTCCCAAGAGCAAGGCAAATCAAGGTTCTTAGAAGCTTTAGCAACTTAGGAGAAAAGCTAGAAACTCTAGCAACAGCTCAGTCATTAATTGAGTTGTCCATGTTACTGGTAGGAGCAAATGATCCACAGCCTGAGATACTTGAAGCCGTCTTAATCCACCTTGAGCGATTACAAAAAAACAAAATTGAAGTCTTAGAAATTCTTGCTAATTGTGTCCAAGCATGCATCCATTTACTTGCTCTTGGTGGCTATGGCTTACCTCTTCATAAATGTTGTCGAAGTGGTACAAGCCTAGAGCCTCCTATTGGAAACTGGGACTGGAACTGCAGCCTTATAGAAGATGAAGGTTTTGAAATTGGTAAAATCGATAATTCAAAAGTTACTCTCAATGCTTCAGAACTAGCACTTCTTCAACGTCTGCTGAAGCCACATCTTCCACGCAAAAAAGAATCAGGAGAAATTCTCGGTCCTCTACCAGTCTGGCTTAAATTACTTAAGCTATTAGAAGTTTGGATAAACGCAAATCTCAAAAAAAATGTCAACTCCTTTGGAATACTTAGAAACTCGTACTTAAACAACAATTCTTTAGGGTTGGAATAACTATTAATTGATCGACTTAACACCTGCTAGCTTTCTAGAAGTTCAAAAAATAATCTTCAGGTGGCACATATAGCCTGGCTTGGTAAAAAATCACCATTTTGTGGAAATGTCAGCTATGGCATAAGCACTACTAGGGAATTGAAAGAAAGGGGACATCAAGTAAGTTTTATTCATTTCGATAACCCAAGTGACACGGATATTTCAAAAACATCCCTTTTAGCCAATGACCCTGATGTCAGTCTCCCATATCTCATCAAATCTCAGGTTTACACTATTCCTTCTCCAAGAGCCCAACGTGAACTTAGAGAATCTTTAGAAAGGTTAAAGCCAGACCTTGTTCATGCCAGTCTTACACTTTCGCCTCTTGACTTTAGACTTCCTGACCTGTGTCAGCAAATCCAGGTGCCCTTGATAGCAACATTTCACCCACCTTTCGATTCAAAAATTAGAAGTCTTTCAGCTAGTACTCAACAGCTTACATATCAACTATATGCGCCGTCTCTCTCTCGCTTCGACAAAGTCATAGTTTTTTCAGAAATACAAGCTGATGTGCTTAACAAGCTAGGAGTAAAAAAGAAAAGGATAGAAATCATTCCTAATGGAGTTGACACAAGCCTCTGGACACCTAAGGCTGAAAAATCTATCGAATCAGAAGAGAGAGAAGTTCAGAAAAAGTTAGGTATCAAAAGAGTTTTTCTCTACATGGGGAGGATTGCTACAGAGAAAAATGTAGAAGCTCTTTTAAAAGCGTGGAAACAAATCAATACCAATGGATGTCAACTTGTTATTGTAGGAGATGGTCCTTTAAGGCCAACACTAGAAAACAATTTTTTATCAACCGATGAGTGTGCGATCCGCTGGTGGGGTTATGAAGCAGACTTAAAAACCAGATTAGCTCTTCTCAGATGCACTGAGGTTTTCATTCTTCCAAGCTTAGTTGAAGGACTTTCAATAGCCTTACTTGAAGCAATGGCTACAGGAACAGCATGTATAGCTACTGATGCTGGTGCAGATGGAGAAGTCCTCAAGGATGGAGCAGGAATCACTCTAAGCACAGAAAGTGTGACATCACAACTTAAGACTCTTCTGCCAGTTTTAAGAGAGCATCAATTCCTAACTTCTCAGCTAGGCAAAAGGGCGAGGCTAAGAGTACTTGAACAATATACTCTTAAAAACAATATTGACTCCCTTGAGTGTCTTTACAAGAAACTCCTATAGTTTTTTTCAACCCTAAGAGAGTTCTCTGCTCCTCTTCGCAGCCAGGACAACAGCCTCAATCAAAGCAGAGCGAACACCTTCTTTCTCCAGATGACGCAAGGCCCTAATAGTTGTTCCTGCAGGAGATGCAACCATGTCTTTCAACTGGCCAGGGTGTAGCTCCTTTTCCTTAAGCAATCGCACTGTCCCTTCTATAGTTGCATGCGTCAAGGTGTTAGATAAATGACGTGGCAGCCCTGCTGCTACAGCTCCATCAGCTAATGCTTCTGAGACAAGTGCTAAATATGCCGGTCCAGAAGAAGTTAAAGCTAAAAAAGCATCTAATTGGTCTTCGGGTAATTCATATACCTTGCTAATTGGCTGAAAAAATTCAACAACTAATCTTTGCTGGGCTGCTGAGACATCATCGCCCCAAGACAAGCCTGTTACGCCTGAGTTTACAAGTGCAGGGGTATTAGGAACAGCTCTAACACAAGCGTGAGAAGGGAACAACGCTTGCAATCTGTCCAACTTCACTCCAGCAAGAATAGAAATCAACAAAGGCTTTTGCACAGATGCTGAATTAATTGAATAGGTGCAATTTTCTTTAATCTGAGTTAATTGTTGTGGCTTGACTGCTAAAAGCTTCACTGGTAAATCCCAAACATGATTTCCCCTAGGGTCCTTAGCGTCAACAATAAGAAAATCATTTGAGAAGCACTTCGCTGCCCTTTGGATACTTCCAGGCTGTCCAACAACTCCAAGCACTTCTTCCGATTTAAATTTATCTGCCTCCAACAAACTCCTAAGAATAAGCTGAGCCATTTTCCCTAAACCAATTACCCCAAAAGAAAAGGTCACTTGAAAAGACTTAAATCACTGATGCCATAGAAGTACTAGCCGCACCCCATGCTGGCTCAGGTGCAATAACGGTTTCAGGGGTACTGGTTTCAGGATCTTTGTTCATAACACTAGAAGGAGAAGGCTCCTCTTGGAATGAATTTGTTACCGTGACACAACTAGGTGCAAAAAGGAAAATACTTTCTCCTACACGTTCTTGATGACCATCAATTGCGAAAGTACCCCCGGCAACAAAATCAACTGCTCTTTGGGCTTGATCAGGTTCCATCATTGTCAAATTCAAAATCACAGTTTTCCTCTCTCTCAAAGCCTGAATTGCTTTGGGCATTTCATCAAAACTTCTTGGCTCCATTAGGCTTACCTCTGCTGTCGCATTTGCAATCCCAGGCATTCCTATCACGTTAGAAGAGCCTCCTCTGTTATCAAAAGGATTAGAAGATGAACGCGATGCAAGCCCACTAGAATAATCGCCAGCTGAGTCATTCCCAGCATCAAAATCATCTGCCATTTCATAGTCGAGCTCATCGAAGTCACCATCTAAGTAATCATCACCAGCGACAACGGCTCTAAGACGTGAAATAAGCGACACCTGTTAAATCCTCTCTGAATGATTTTGAGCTGTTTCGGTTAAGACCGAACTTCAAGAGTCTCCCCCTTGAAAGAAGAATAAATATATTCCTTAATTATTTAAATAGCGTTATTTTAAGATAGGGGCAAGGTTTTCAATTGGGTTTATTTATATCTCGCCGCAATTGAGATCACAATCTTGATCCAAAAAGAGAAGTGCCCAATCTAATCCATGTAGCACCACTCTCTACAGCCTCCTTCCAGTCTGCACTCATTCCCATGGAACAATCCTGTAGACGCAACTTATCTGCGAAAAGTCTGCATTCTTTAAATAATACTTTTCTCTGAGCTAAATCAAGCGAAAGAGGGGCCATAGTCATAAGACCCACCAAAGCGATGTTTTGGAGTTGAAGAATTTCAGTCCATGCATCTAAAAGCTCCTCAGAATTAAAACCACCTTTATTTGGATCATTGCGAAACTTAACTTGAAGCATCACAGTTGGCGTCTTAGATTCTTCACCGGCAATTCTTGAAATTCTTTTAGCTAATTTCAAAGAGTCTACTGAATGTATCGTATCAAAGTTACGTACAACCTGTCTCACCTTATTAGCTTGCAAACTTCCAATAAAATGCCATCTAATACCTATTAAGTCTTTTAATGAATCCAACTTTGGTAATGCCTCTTGCACTTTACTTTCTCCAAAATCAATTTGCCCACTAGACGCCAGTAAGCGAATTGCTCTAATATCCTGTCCCTTGCTAACTGCCAAAACCTTGACTCGGCTTGGTAGAGATTTTCGCAATTCTTTCAGGTTCATAAAAATTTTTAAAGCCTCTTAAATAAAAGTCTGCCTGAACAATTTTTGCCAAAACTCTAAATCTATAGACCTATTTTTTCTACAGCGTGAAATATTCATTTCCGCATAGTAACGAGCATCCATATAAGGAATGACCTCAAATTCAGCCCCATAAGACTCAAGAGTCACAAAGAAGAACATCTTCTGAGCATATAATGTTGCGTAAATATCTCTACCCTTCTCAGCAGGGGTTACCAAATAAAGCATCCCAAAAGTGGGGTGATTAAGATAAGACTCAGATTTTGCAAGCAATTTTCAAACCAAAATCATAACTATGCAAATAGACTACTTCGAACCAATCAAAATATTAATTTATGATATTAATTCCTAATATTAAACCTTAGAGAAATCAATGAACTTAAAAGTCAGGGATGAGCACCGATTAAAATTAAAGTATTAAGTATCAAAATGCTCCATATTCTTTTCGGAGAATTATAGTAATAAAAAGTACTGCGATGGCAATTAAATTAAGCCAGGCAGAACTTCTCTTCATAAGCCCTTTAGGCTTTAGCGAACTTGGGTGCAATATCATGCCATGATTTCTAATTAAGAGAGATTCTGCACCTTGTTCAGCTCTTAATAAAATATTGGACAACAACCTTTCTCCTACAGAGAGTATTAGGCCAACAGATTTTTTAAGCCCGAGTTCTTTAAAGTTAATGGCTCTATTAATTATTGATCGTATAAGGTTCTGAAATTCCTCTTGAACCAAAGGAATAAAGCGTAATGCTAAAAGTAATTGAAAACTCATTCGGTCTAATGGGAAGCCTAATAGAGCAAAAGGTTTCAAATACCATCTCAATGTCCACATCAAATCCTCCGGAGAAGTAGTACATAACATCAGGTTGACGCTATGAACAACAGTAAAAATTAAGGTTGAAGTCTTGAGACCTAATTCAGCAGATCGTCTGTCTATTACATATGTCCCGATCTTGAGTATTTCCCAATGACTGCCTGAGAGAAGCAAATTAGGGAGTTCTTGGGGAGAACGAACTGTTATTTCTGAAGTAGTTTCATTTGTTGGCAAAAAAGTTGCTAATAAACCACACAAAATAGAAAAGATTATTAAAAGAGAGAAAGACCGCCAAATAATTCTTAAAGGCAAGGATCGACACACCGTAATTAGCAGAAGTGCTAGAGCTAAAGCTACTCTCCAAAGAGGACCTGCAAGCACTGGCGAAACCAAAAACATTAGTACCCATGCGAATTTCAACCTTGGGTCCAAACTCCTCAGCCAACCTGATTTTCCAGCTACATACTGCCCAATAGGGACATTTCTCAAAAGCTCCATCTCTTAAGTCGAAGAGTTATTTTGTTGACGTTTCAAATCTCTTTCTGCCGCTCGTTGTTGCTTCCCTCTCCAAAAAAGTTTTATAGGAGTACCTTGAAAACCAAGTCCATTTCGCAATTGGCGCTCTATATATCTTCTATATGAATCACCAAATAGCTTTGGGTCATTTACAAAAAAAGTGAAGCTAGGAGGGGAGCTGGCTACTTGAGTTGCATAGTAAAGACGACCTTGTCTACCTCCTCTACTCGTAGGCGGGCTTCGCCAACTTAAGGCATCAGTAACAACTTCATTAACGACGGAAGTAGAGACTCTTCTTCGATGCTGTTCTACAGCTAAAGAAGCAAACCGAAAAATTGGATTAATTCTTTGCTTCATCAATGCAGAAACGAATAGCATCTCAGCCCAGTCTAAAAAATAAAGTTTTGATCTCAGTTCCTTTTCCATTGCTGGCATCGTATATGTATCTTTTTCAATTGCATCCCACTTATTAACAACAACCAAACAAGCTCTGCCTTCTTCTTCAATTCTCCCTGCAAGGCGTTGATCTTGTTCAGTTACACCATCCAATGCATCTATGACAAGAATACATACGTCACTCCGCTCAATTGCTTTAAAACTACGGTTAATTCCAAAAAACTCAGGGCCATAATTCACACTTTTACGTCGACGAATACCTGCAGTATCAATTAATTTCCATGATTGATCTTCTTTTATGATTGAAGTATCAATGGTGTCACGTGTAGTACCTCTAACAGGACTGACTATTGCTCGATTCTCCCCACATATTGCATTCAAGAGACTTGACTTGCCTACATTTGGTCTCCCAATGATTGAAAGCTGAATGGAGTTCTCTTCATTTTGAACGCTGTCCTTAGGAGGAAGTAATTCAATCAAGTGATCAAGAAGGTCACCAGTACCAGCCCCGTGAATAGCCGAAACTGGATAAGGCTCCCCAAGACCTAATTGCCAAAAATCTGCGGCCATCGCAAGTCCCAATTCAGGCGACTCACATTTGTTAACAGCCAAAAGAATCGAGCATTTGTAATTTCTAAGCCATTCGGCAATCGCCTGATCTGAGGCAGTAATTCCTTGCTGCCCATCAACTATCACAAGCGCTATTGCAGCTTCTGACATCGCTAGATTTACTTGTTCTCGTATCTCAGGCAGGAATTCACTCTCGTCATCAAAAACAAGGCCACCAGTATCAACTAATTTAAACTCTCTGTCTCTCCAAAAACCATCTTGATAACTGCGATCTCTAGTAACGCCAGGTTTATCAAAGACTATTGCATCCTTACTACGACATAGCCTATTAACGAGAGTCGACTTGCCAACATTGGGCCGACCAATTATGGCGACGATAGGTCGCGCCATTTTTTCCTCACATACTTCTTTATTGAGAATACTTAGTTATAGAGAAATAAACCAACTTTTCTCGCACAAGGGAAGAAAGACTATAAGTATCTTAAGCCAAAGTTCATTCGATAGATGGGTCTCCAGGGTGCCCCAACACAGGGTCTTTCGGAACATTAAACAATTTTGGTAAGGGGCCTTTGCTGGGCAAAGCCTCTCCTCTGCTCAACGTCCATGCTAAGAGCCAATTCACGGCAGTAGCTCGGCGAGTTCTCCTAGGGAACAGTTCATTAATCTTATAACCCTCAAAATTCAAACAGGTTTTAAGAGCTTGCTTATATTCCTTTGGTATAGATCTAGTTAGATGTATAGAAGCTGATCGCTTAGAAATCACTTGTGGTGCTTCTGTGAATTTTTCACTCCAATATTCAGGGGTATTCAATCCAGCAAAAAATATGGTCGACTCACTATCTACAAGCTTGTAATCAAGTCTTTCCCAAATAAGCTTGCAAACAAAAGTATCACTTATTTTATCAGAAAGGATTTCTACAAGCAACTCTCTACTCAGAGGCCAAGGCTTTGTCATGGCAAATCATATACCTTGAACTATTTATGTTGGTTTAATATTTATTTTAACCAAGCAATCTATAAGAGCAAGGGATCATTCAAAAGGGGGGATTTTCAGGAAATTCCTAAATGTCATGATTGAACTAGTCAAATAATGTGGGTCTTTTTCTAATAATTAATAAAGAAAAATAAGGAACATTATGCCCTGGCATATCAATTGCTTGAACAATTAGCTGATCAGGAAAGCCAATTCTTTGTACAAATAGTGTATTTCCCAATAACTTCTTTTCTTCCAAAATACTTCTAACCCATTTCCACCTCTTACCTAATTTTAGCAATACCAAAACTTTTCTTGAACTCATAAAATCATCTAACATAAGCTCAAGAGCTTCATGGTTATCAGGGACACAGGAAACTGAGAGTTCCTCGTTTTGTAAAGACAAAGGCAATTTAGCAATTGCAGCTGCAGCATTAAATGAAGAAATTCCAGGAATAACTTTTAAAGGACACATTGGATAATTAATACTAATTTGAAGCAAAATATACGAACTTGTTGCATATAATGAAGGATCCCCTTGGCAAAGTAAAACGACATTTTCTCCACTTCTAACTGCTTCTACTAACTGACTACTTCCCTCTTCCCATGCATCCTTCAAAGCATCTAGTTCGGTAATCATCGGGAATAATATTGGCATGCACTTTTTTCCCTTCAGGAATTCTGAAGCTATTTTTTGTGCCATTCCTTCTGACCCCATTTTTGCTACTGGGTATGCAACTAAACTGGCACCTTGAATAGCTGAGACTGCCGCAAAAGTTAAAAGCGAGGGATCACCAGGTCCAACTCCTACTAAAGTTAAGCCTGGTTCAGTTACTTTTTCTGTTCTTGAGTTTAAAAAAGAAAAATATTTCTTTAAATCCTTAAAGGGGAACATCTCTAGCTATGCATTCTTGGCTCATGATGAATTTCAGAAAGAATCTTAGATTCAACTTCTGCAAGCTCATTTAATCGTTTAAGAGTTTCAGATTTATCAAAACGTTCTTCCGCCAAGGTCCAATAAAGGCAAAAATGACGAGCCTCGCTACGAAGCAATTCAGCATATAAAGCTCTTAACTCTTGATCAGGGCTATGTAAGGAAAGTAAAGCCATACGTTCATGGCTCCTCGCTTCGATCAAACCAGCCACTAAGAAGCTATCCAGCATTCGTAATGGTTCTTCTTTTCGTATACTTTTGGCCAACAAAGATCCATAAGGTGGGGCCTGTAATGGTTTTAGATAGCTGCCTCTTAATTTCAGAATCTCAAGAACACGTTCAAAGTGTTCTAACTCCTCTCTTGCAAGAGGGCTAAGAACTTCTGCCAAGCCTGGTTCACCTAAATATCTAAACATCATTTGTATAGCCGCACCAGCAGCTTTTCGTTCACAGTTAGCATGATCTATCAGTATTTCTAAAGGATGAGCAATTGCCTGATCCAACCAGCTTTGGCTTGTTGAGGTCTTCAACCATTTAATCTTTTGAGAAGCCTTTGATTTCTCGAAAACTACTGCCATCATTTCCTAGCTTGATGCTTCAAAAAAGACAGAATCCCTTCAAAAGCAAGTTGATAGCTCATTGGACCAAAACCACTAATTACACCAACTGCTCGATCTGCCAATAAAGACCTGTGTCGAAAAGATTCCCTTGCGAACGTATTTGTGAGATGCAATTCCACATAAGGAATCTCTGAACTTAGCAATGCATCTCTTAGAGCCACAGAAGTATGCGTATAGGCACCAGCATTGATCATAATGGCATCAATTCTACCTATGGCTTTCTGAATTTGGTCTACCAAAGATCCTTCAGAATTACTCTGAAAAGTTTCAAGCTGAATCTCTGCTTTCTGAGCTTTCTTATAAAGCTCAGATTCAATTGTTTCTAGAGTTTGAACTCCATAAAGGGAAGGCTCTCTTTGTCCAAGGAGATTAAGGTTAGGACCATTAATTAGCAATAAATTAATCAATGCTTACAAGGCAAGTACTTCACAAATCGTATACACCTCAGAATAAAACGACCAACATATTTGAGATATTGCGTCGCTTTAACTGGTAATGTCCTTAGGTGGTTAGGGTCGGTGCCCGAGTGGTTAATGGGGGCGGACTGTAAATCCGCTGGCTCTGCCTACGTTGGTTCAAATCCAACCCGGCCCACCTTCCACAAGCCCTTGTAGCTCAGCGGTAGAGCACTCCCTTGGTAAGGGAGAGGTCTCGGGTTCAAGTCCCGACGAGGGCATCGTCGGAACCTCACATGCAAATGTTGAAGGAAATGGCACGACTACATAAAACAAAGGTAGAAGATTTCATAGAAGAACTGATCTCATACAATTACTCAACTAATAAGAAAAATGTATTTCACAGAAGGTAGAACATTCCCCTTTCGTTATTTTTATTTTTTTCTACCTTGCTTCCTATCACTTGTCTGACCCAGAAGAGTGATTTTTTTATGAGATGGATTTATAGACATCACGCATTTGTGACCTCTATAAGATCATTTGAATTCTTGAAGAAGCTTATAAATTTTCATTATCAAATCCTTAATCCTTCAGTGGCTTTTAACCACATTTAGGATCACCGGTAAGACAAAATCTTTGTGCTTCTGAATTTAACCTCGAACGGCAACCTGCAATCATCATTGGTCGAATAGAACCACCATTAAATTGCTCTTTTGTGATGTGATCACAAATTGCATCTCTACCAGCTCTCCACTTTTTAAAAACTTCATCATTGCCTAGCTTCTCCTTAAGCTCTAAATCACTCTTGGACAAATCTTCATCGGCACATTTATTAAGTTCTCTCTGATTTCCATCTCTTTTGCAGTCGAATCCAGCCTTAGCCTCACTAGGAATAAACAATCCAAAAGTCAAACAAGCTAAAAGGTATAAGTATCTCATTAACTTTTAAGGACCGCAAAAACAAGTCCACCAAAAGTAGAGGCAAGCAATAAAGTCACCATCACCAATACAATGATTTTCGTAATGCTAGTTGGCATACTTATAGATTAATTAATTCTTTTGAGATGGCTTGATTCTTGATTAGGTGTCATAGGACATCCATTAAAAAGCAGCCATCTTCTAGCCTCGAATCAGCAACTTATCCCTTCAGATCCCTTTATCCATAATGGCTTTCTTCCCATAATTCATAGATTTGAATTGGTTGTGCACTTCTATCATCTGCTCACTGGTTAAAAGAGGAGGATCACCTAATAGAGAAGCTTTTAAATACATATTTGACAAAGTCTCTACTTCCATAGCTATCTGAAAAGCTATTTTTAGATTCTCACCAAGAGCCATTTGGCCATGATGTGCCAATAAACATGCTAATCGTCCTTCAAGAGCCTCTAACGCAAATCCAGAGAATTCCTTTGTACCAAAAGTGGCATAAGTAGCACATCGAATATCATTTCCACCTGCCACTGCTGTCATGTAGTGAAAGCTTGGTATAGCTCTTTCCTGACAAGACACGGCTGATGCATGAACAGAATGACAATGAATAATGGCTCCAATATCAACCCTCTTTCTCAAAATGTCTGTATGAAGACGCCATTCAGAAGAAGGCTGAAGTTGGCCTTTCCACAAAGGATTGCCTAATAAATCAAGAGCCACTAAATCATTAGGTTCCATTTCCTCAAAAGGCAACGAACTAGGAGTAATAAGGATTCCATCACTGATCCGGACAGACAAATTCCCAGATGTCCCTTGATTCAAGCCAATAGAGTTAATTCGTCTAGCAACTAAAACTAATTCTTCTCGCAACTTCTTATCTTTTAGATCTTGGATCATTTTCTATAGAGCTCTTTCAATCCTGATTCAGTGGCTCGTGAAACTCCCTTTTCTGTAATTAAACCTGTAATAAGTTTTCCAGGAGTAACATCAAATGCAGGATTAAATCCTTTGCTACTGAGTGGGCATAATCTAACCGAAGCGATTTGTCCATCTTTTAATTGTCCCTCTACCTGCAGTACTTCTGACTCAGAACGAATCTCAATAGGAATTTCATTAAGTCCGTCAGCTATAGACCAATCAATAGTTGAAGTTGGTAGTGCAGCATAAAATGGGATGGAGTTTTCATAAGCAGCAAGAGCTTTTAGATAGGTCCCAATCTTGTTGCAAAGATCTCCTTTTCTAGTTGTTCGATCCGATCCAACAATTACAACATCTACAAAACCATGCTGCATTAAATGCCCTCCAGCATTATCAACCACCACAGTATGTGGAACTCCTTCACAAGCAAGTTCATAGGCAGTTAGATTCGCGCCTTGATTACGAGGACGAGTTTCATCCACCCAAACATGAAGCTTTATCCCTGCATGATGAGCCTTATAAATTGGTGCTAATGCTGTACCCCAATCAACTGCAGCAAGCCAACCAGCATTGCAGTGAGTTAAAACATTTAAGGGTTTTAGACGCTCTTTATCAGACCTATTTTGAGCTATTTGTTGAAGTATTGAGAAGCCGTGGTTCCCAATTTGCTCACACATCAAGACATCTTCTTCAGCAATTGATTTAGCTTCACTCTTTGCAGTCTCTGCTCTTTTTTCAAGAGGTAATTTCTCAACCTGTTTTCTAACTCTTTTTAGTGCCCAAGATAAATTGACTGCAGTAGGTCTTGCTGAGATTAATATTTTATAAGCATTATCAAGTGATTCATCCGAAGGATCTTTTTGCAATGCAAGCATTAATCCATAAGCACCAGTGACCCCAATCAAAGGAGCACCTCTTACCATCATGCATCGAATAGATTCAGCGGCTTCTTCAAAACTATTAATGATAGAAAAGCAAAAATCATGAGGAAGCTTTCGCTGATCAATCACGCCTAGGGAACAACCATCCTCTCGAAGCCAAATTGTGCGCCAGCTTTTACCGTTAATCTTCATAACATCATTGAAATAATAATAAAGCTAGGCAATAAGAAATGCTGTTATAGATTACTCAATATGAGACTTCTGAAAAAACAGGGAAATCAATTTCAGACTTTCCTTTCAGATGGCTTAATTCTATAACAACAGAAAGTCCTAGAACCTTCTTGCCCATAGATTTTACTATGTTAGAAACACACTTTGCTGTTCCACCAGTTGCTAATAAATCATCAACAATTACATATGTTTGATAACGTTCAATTGCTTCTCTTTGAATTGACAAAGAATTACTTCCATATTCTAAATTATAAGACTCACTTATTAATTGCCCAGGAAGTTTACCAGGTTTTCTCGCCACAATCATTGGTTTATCTAACTTTAAAGAAAGGCTAGATCCTAATAAAAATCCTCTCGCATCTATTGCGATAATTGCATCGGTTTCATTAAGGGTATGGATAGATGCCATACTTGCAATCAATTCAGAGTAAAGAGTCGGCTCTTCAAAAACTGGTAATACATCCCGAAATATTATTCCTGTCTTAGGAAAATCTTTATAGGTTTTAATTAGCTGACGAAGGCGGAAATCTAAAAGTAATTCTTTACTCATTAGCTCATCAATAGTCATACTCAACATAATTAAAGCAGATACATAGACACCAGAGCGAAGGCTGAAGAGCGAGAAAGAACACTTGAGTCCTATTAAAATACCCAAAAGTGAACCAAGGATAGAGCGCAGCACTCCCTAAAAAAAGATTTGTGCTACCTGAATACTTGGTCTAAATTGCTTGAGCATTAAGTAAACCACTCTCTCGCAAGGTCCTTTAGATGATGCAACCCGGTCCACCTTCCACAAGTCCTTGTAGCTGAGAGGTAGAGCACTCCCTTAGCAAGGGAGAGGTCTTGGGTTCAAGTCTCGACGAGGGCATCATCTGAGAGCCTAATCAGGGCAAAATATCTCAAGCAAGGAGATTGTTTTATCTAAAAGTTGATTCAGAATGAATAGCCTCAGTCCGTGGATTTCATCCGCCTTAATATTTCAATGCATACCTTTTCTATCAACACTACTTTTCCACAGAAAATTAATTACTTTACTTTTTATTGATTATTCAAATATGGAAGTCTTGGGGATCATCTGATTAATCTGAATATAAATAGCTAATCCTTAGTCAGAAAAACTCTCTCCACTAGTTTTCATTACATCATTTCTAGGAGCAAAGCCAAAAGAACAGAAATTGACTCGTAAGGAAGCAATGTGACTTCAGTGCGTCTGGAGAAACAAGAACTCTCTAGAAATATCAAGGCTAGTAATTAGGTATTGGATATATGCTATTTCTAAAATCAATGCAAATTTGTGAAAACATCCATCCTGAGCAAAACGGGTGAGACAAATAGAGATTCTTATCTCTATTATTAGAAATATTAATCAATCAATTTCTATTCTTTTTTCCCCTAAGAAGCAAAATCTTTTCCACAGGTTCTCCACAGTTTTCATATTTTTTTTCTTTTCGAGACTGGTGCGTGTGGAGAAGGTGAAAGCAATTCTAATAATGCCTCTAAAAAGTCACTTTTTATACAACAACACTTTATCTCTCTTGACATCACTGCCAGCCGAGGGGTCTCGTGTTGAGATTAACTGAGACAAGCTTTGTTTTGAAGATTGACGGGAAGCACAAAATATGGACTACTGGTATTTCGTCAAGAGGCAAGAATGCACAACCAGGCTACTGAAATGATAGAAGCACTCAAGAACGAAGAGGCTAAAGATTCCAGCATTGACGATTCATTGATCAGTTTTTTAGCAGAAGTTCCTCCTTCGATCAAGGAGGCTATGGAAGCCTTCATAGACGATCATCCCAACTGGGACCAATATCGTTTAATTCAAGCTGCCCTGTCAGGCTTTCTTATACAAAATGGTGTCGACTCAAGGTCAATTAATCGTCTTTACTTTCAAAATATGTTTTCTAAAAAAGGTTTTAAGAAAAGTCTTTGAGTTTAGAGACAGAATTAGCTGGTATTCTCTCCACAAACATAAAAACAATTATTGCATCCACTCCAACTTGTGCTCAATGTGAGCTTATAAGTGCAGTTAAGACAAGCCTCTTAGTACAAATTCCAAATGGTTGTGAACAAAAAGAAGAATTCATTTAGAACTTTCCCCCATCTCAATAAACAGTCAAAATATGTTGAGAAAACTCAGTAGTACCATTTATTACCTATCTTTGGACCTCGATTAAGTAAATTGAGCTTAGTTTGAAAGGCTTATTAGATTGCCATTAAAAAATAAAAACTCAAAGCCAGTTCCATGGGAACTGAACATTGAAGATAGCAACTACCAAGAACAACCTTGGAAATTAAAGAAAGGTAAATCCCATATCACTATTGAAAAAGACAAAAGCGATCGAAGTAATTTCCATTTAAAAAAGGATGATGAGAGAATCCTTTCACTCCAAGAAGAGCAAGCACGAATGACATACCATCAATTAATCGAATTCGGATATAAACTACAAAAAAGGAAGCAGTCTCAAAGCAAAGAGGGTTAAAAGTACTTAAAGGTGGATAAGAACAGATTGCATCTCTGTTCTCCACATGCTCTCTGCCTTACTTCCATAGGCGCCGAACATAGATACCCCTTAGCATTTTATAACTGCTTTCTTTTAAGAGCATCAAGAGTCTCCCAACAGCCTTGATTGACTAGGAAAGTTATTCCTAGTAGTTTGTGCTCTGATCCTTGTTTTCTTAGTATCAAATTGCGGCACATATCAAGATGAATGCACCGGAAAGTCCTTCTAAGAGAAACTATCTCAGCTACTAGTAGTTGCTTCCCTTATGAGTGAGCAGAGGTTTACACATTAAGCAATATTTACTCAGACTATCTTTGATGCAATACTTCTGAAGTGTCTGTATCCATATAGGGAAGATATTTCTTCCTCAAATGTCACTACTCAAAGTAAACCCAATGCTCAGGCAAGTTGATCAAGCAATTGCCTGCAAAGTGGAGATAGGGACGCAGCAATCCTTTGATAATTTGGCGCGCTGATACAACTGCTCTCGTGCCGATGTAATGCGAGCAGTCATTGCTGATGCATTAGAAGTAACCCGCCTAACAATTACAAGGATATTGTCTCAACTTGGGAAAACTAGCTGGTTAAAAAACAGATGGAGGTACGTAGGTTATCGCTTTTTAAATACATATTGGTTTTCGCGAACTACCTCTCAGGACAAGCTATAGATACAGTTTTGTATTAAATGAGTGCTTTTAGTGCCTTTTTAGTATTTGATCAAAATTTGCAATCAAGATGGAATTACTTGATATTTATCTTGTAATAGGAGATGGAAGCCAAAAAACAAGCATAAAAATTTAATTATAAGTTTTAAAAATAACCTTTAGATTGGATATAGCCTTTTAAATACTTGAAACGTTTAAGATACATGATAGGTGAAAGCATTAAAGAATAAAGAAAAAAAAGAATTAAAGAATTAAGAGCTATTTTCTCTTCTCTACTCCAACGTAGGATATGTATTAAAACAGGAAGACTACAGAAAGTTTTTAATGGCCTAAAGACATGAGAAAAAATAATGTATTTAATATATAGCTGGGAGTCATTATGTCTATATATATCACATATTCTACTATCTAAAGTAGAAACATGCTTGCCAGTACTAACCGCTCCTAAATAAAGAATCCTGCAGGCATCTCTTGCTTCTAAGCCATTATCAAACTGATTATTTATTAATTTTGGCAAATTTTGCCAAAGCTCCTCAATAAAATTCATTGAAGAGCAAGAGCCTCCAAAAAATATATCGTATATTCGTCTAGGATAATAAGCTCTGCCGAAATTTATATTATAAACTATATTGCTATTAGTTACCATTTCTTGAAGAGGATATATGTTTAATGGGTGAAGAAATATTGAATCGTAACGACACCTAAAGACTAAGTCATACTCATTAATATGAGGTAAGAATAATTGATATGAGCGATGCAATGTGTAAAGTTGAGGTAATGAATGTACTGTTCTTATACTGTGTTCATGGGAAGTCTGTATCTTATGGTAATGAAACGGTAAAGCACCTTCATATCTCAACATAGATTCAGTCTGTAGTGCAATTAAATTAAAATCAGCAAATAATAGGTTTAAATGTTGTTTAACACAAATCTCATCCTCTAGTTTAGGAATATTAGCTTGATGATCCATAGATAAACCTGGTTCATCCCAAGCAAAAGAAAATATTCCATGCTCAATTCCACGAACTAACCTTCTAAACCCTGAGATGAATTTTTGATGACAGATAGGTCGATATTGACCTGCAAAAAGAAAGGCAACTTTAAGCATTGATAAAATCTTTGATTAACATATTTTTATCATCTATATAAGTAACTCCGCCTTGCCCCCATTGCTTTGCATAATATATTTCATCATAAGGTATTTGATATAGTTTCAGCCACTCATGCAAGGTTGGAGCAGTATATTTATTTATAAATCCAAGATTGCCTTTAAATTGCCTTAGATTACGTGCCGTACATAAGATAATATAAGTGCCTTTAGCATCCTCTTCAATTAATTTAAGGCATAAGTCATTTAAAGGAGTGCATTGAGAATAATCATTATTTTCTGGTGGTGAACAAATAGTGCCATCAATATCTACTACTATAGTCTTTCTTTGGTGCGCTGACCAAGCATTTTCAGAGAGAAGGTCAAAGTAACTTATTGCAAAAGCCTGTAAAAGTTCTTCACAAGTCCCAAATACTTTCACTCCTTCAATAAATAAGGGTAATATTTTTTCCTTATTAACTAGGGCATATTCATATAAAGGAGCAATATATAATTCATTGCTATTTTTTGAACTGAATACTAAGACTATCTATATATTTTTGGGACATAGTAAACATCTCTCTTGCATCTCTAAAAATATAAGTGCCGACAGAACAGTGTTCAGATATCCTTATTTTCTCCGTCACTTGCAAAACAAGAGATTTCTCTGAATTAATTTTAAGAAAAGACCAATGATCTCCTTTTGCATTGAAATAAGGGATCGCTCCAAAATATTCTTCTCCAGGATTTCTATATGAGGAAATATTTGAAGTACTGTATGATGTATCGCAATTATGTATTGTAATAGGACCTTCTATAGAAAAATATTCAATTGCCTTTAAAGCAGTTAATAGTTGTCCTTTGTGATGAGAGGGTAATTCATACCAAAAAACATTAATATTAGGATAAATCAATTTAATCTTATTCTCTAAGCGAGATTTAACATTATCCTGCTTTAAAGAAACTATATATAAGTTATCATTTTTGCAAAAACTAAAAGAGCTTAAACTCCAAAGCAATAGTTCCAAACCTTTTACTAGGATAAGAGGCTTAGGTGGTTTAATCCCTGATTTAAGGAATCTGGAACCTAAGCCTGCAGCTGTTATAAGAAAATTCATATAGATAAATGAAGTGACTCAAGATCTAAATCATAAAATATGGCAATACCAACAATAGCCAATACAGAAGTTCTGTCTAAATCTTCCTTATGTAAAGGGAGCATTGATAAAAATAAGCTTGCGGTAATAATCCTAATCATATCTATATCAATGCGATCTGCTAGAATAATTTTTCTAAATGTTTCTAAAATAAAATTATAGTTGCTAGGTATAAAAATGCTTAAGTCTATGCCATCAGGACGTTTCTTAAGTGAGTACATGTTATTAACTATGCAATCATACAATCCAAAAAAAGAATGATTTAGCTTAGCCAAGTCATAAGCAGGGTCAATTAATCCTATCTTCTTAGATGATTGTTCATAAAAGGCTTTGGGATCAATTAATTTCAATGAACCAGAAGAAGGGTCTAAGATAATATTATTAAAGCATAAATCACCATGGCCAAAATAAAGTGGCCTAGAATGCTCAAATTGAATTAAATAAGGTAAGATATCTAAGATAGTACTATTTAAAGATGGACACTTTATTTGACCATTAAGAACTATACCTTTATTTAGGACTTCATAGAGCAACCAATGATTTGCTCCTTCAGATATAAGCTTAATTTCTTCAAATCTATTGCTTATTTTCTCAGTATAAAGCCAAGTAACACTAGCAATTTGTGAACTCTTTTTTTGTTCATAAAATTCTGAATAGACCCTATCAATAGATTTAATGATGCGTATCCAAGAATTTTGACCTAACGACCAAAATAGAAATAACTCAGAAAGACTGGGGAAAGGTAAATATTCCATTTCTAACTTTGAGAAAGGTTTATTTTTTTCTGAATCAAATTCTAGGATGTGAGGAAAATATCTAGCTAAATGCCTAGGTAGAGATTTATAATATTTGTATTCATTCTCTAATTTAAAACAATCAGTAGAATGCTTTATAAGGCTATCTTCTTTCTTATTATACTCTAGGTTATTAAAAAATCTGCTTGAGATAGTGGACAACTTAGTCTCTGAATAAGTAGCTGAATGGCCTATATCTAACCATTTAGAATGGCATATATTATAATCTTTAGATACCAGGAGTTTACGAGCTAAAAATAAAAGATCTGTAAATTCTAATTCACTAGCTGAATTGATGATCTTTAAAATATCATTTCTTTCTGCGGTAATGCGACCAGTAAAGGGATAGCTATTGATACCGTAACTAGATTGATCGTTTTTCGAATAGAAGATTAATTCCGAATAATCTTTTAAGACTAAACTAGACCAATTTTCTTTTGGAATTTTACTATTACTAAAATATATTAACTTAGAAAAATTTAATCGTTCAACTGGGATAGTGGTAATAGGTATAATATGTATTAAAGACTCATTTATTTTTTCTAATGAAATTTTAACAGTTTCCAGGACCCCACTAGTTTTACCCACATCTATTGCTTCTACTCTTTCTAAGGGAACAATACTTTTTATTTTCTCGATAGAGCCATCGACAGCGATATAAACTTTTGTTATTTTATCTGGATCTAAAATAGTTAATGTTTTTTCTATGGCCAATGTAGTTCCTATATTAAGCAGTACCTCAGGCAATTGAAAATATTCGTTATATGCTTTTGAAGCAGCTGCAAGGATTAAGATGCATTTATCATTTACATGATTGATATATGTCATAGAAATCCTTACTTAAGTTCCATTTCCTAGCAGCATCAAGCATCACTACTGTGAGCGAATATTAGCCCCAACAATCATAAGCCATTGAACTCAAGACGTTCTAACAAATGGAATAGTCTCACATAACATTGATCTAAGCCAATGTCCAGTATCATTTGTCAAAGTAGACTGAAGGCTTAGGATCCCTTGCATTATGCTCTAAAGATTTGCCTACCAAATGCAAACAGCCTTAAAAAATGGTTAACATGAATGAAGTCGATTTTCAGAAAAGAAGAAAAAGCTTGCTCTTCATCTCATCTTCCGGACAAATAGGAGGAGGTCCAAGACATATTTTATTACTTGTCAAAGAATTAAAAGATTTCTTTAAGGTATACGTTGCCTGTCCTGAAAATACTCCTTTCTATGAAATCCTCAAAGATATAAAACATGTTCAGCTAATAGGAATTAAAGAAAGAGCAATAAATATAAACGATCTGTTGAACTTAAGATTTCGATTAAAAAAGTACTCAATTGACATTGTTCATAGCCACGGAAAAGGTGCTGGTGTAATAGGCAGGACATTAGCTTTAGTAAGTAATGTCTCTCTTGTTCATACATTTCATGGCATACATATAAAATGTCATCCCTTAATTACTAGGGCTATATATATATTATACGAGAATTTAACTGGGTGGGTCGACAAACACAAAATATTTGTATCAAAAGGTGAGTTGGAAGAAGCTAGATCTAATAATGTAATCCATAGTTCCTGCAAATATTCCATTATCTATAATGCTGTAGATAATATAGGTATTGAACAGGAGAAGAAAAGCGATATAAGAAGTAAATATAATATAAGTCAAAATATAGTTATAGTAACTAGTTTATGTAGACTCGAGGCCCAAAAAAATATCTTTGAGATATTAGAAATCTCTAAGCTATGTAGAGAGAACATCTTCCTAATTTTAGGAACAGGTTCATTAAAAAGAGACTTAAAAAGAAAGCTTTTTGAAGAAAATATTACTAATATTATTATGCCTGGGAATGTTAATAATCCTATTCAACACCTAAGAGAGTCTGATATATTCCTCTCAACGTCTTTATATGAGGGTCACCCAATTAGTGTTCTAGAGGCAATGTCTGTAGGCCTCCCTATTATCGTTTCTGATGTAACTGGTAATTCAGAAACCATAATTAATGGAGAGTCTGGATATCTTTATGAATTAGGTAATACATTAGCTGCATCAAATCATATTCATCGGTTAAGTAATAATTGTAATCTAAGAAAATCATTAGGTGAAAATGCAAAAGGGAGACAAAAAGAACTCTTCTCTATCTCAAGAATGATGAAAGAGTATATGAAAATTTATTCAAACCTTTCCTAAACCTATAGAGGAAAAAACTGTAGATATTCTCATAAAAATAGAAATCACAAAAACTTGTTTTCATTATGAAAATTGAACAGCCCACAAACTGGTCGAATCAGAAAGAGTAAAGCCAAATAGATGATTAATTTATTACTATGCCATTACCTAGCAAAACTATAGTTCTTCTTGGGCGTCTACTAAAGACTCTACCCAAAAAAAGAAGGCGCTCATTATGGTTGCTGCTTCCTGTTTCAGCTTTTACAGGTTTGGCTGATGTTTTAGTAGTCGGTTTAGTTTCCAGATTATTTGCAGTTGTTGTTGGTCAACCAAATAAACCACCCATTCCATATAGTGATTTTATAGCAGAAGATCCTAAAACTAAAGTTATTCTCTTAGTTGCTTTATATATAGGCATGAATTGGATCGCTTCATTATCAAAATTAGTCTTGAGAGGCTGCCAAGAACATTTGAGATATTCAATATGGCTAGATCTATCCGAAAATGCTCAGAAAAAAGTTCTTTCACAAGACTATGAGTTCTTCTTAAATAATAAAAGTTCTGATCTATCAGCAAAAATACTACTCAATATTTCTCGAGTTTCAGAAAAATTAATTAGGCCCATATTGCAAATGACAAGTGGATTATTCGTAGTTTCTTTTATATTTCTTGCAATCTTAAGTTTTGCAAAGTTAACAGCTCTGTACTTAATGTTATCCTTAGTGGGATGCTATACAATAATTTCATTAGTAGTAACACCATATATCAGATCATCTGCAAAGCAAAGAATATTATTAGAATCAGAAACTAATAATATTCTAACAGAATCTATGAGCACTATAGTAGATGTTCATATGACCAATTCAGAAGAGTATTTTGAGAAAAGATATTCAAACGCAGGCAGAAAGGCATTTCCATTTCTTTGGAAAGCTGAAACTTTACCTGAATTTCCACGGTCTTTAATAGAACCATTTGGAATCACAATGATATTCTCTATCGGTTTGTTTCCTTTATTGAGCAGTAACAAGCCAACAGATTTAGTTGAACTTGTACCATTTGTAGCAACTATTGCAGTTGCATCTTTAAAAATTACCCCTCCTCTTCAGGATCTATTTAGAGGGTTAACTGATCTCAGGTCTGGTCTGCCAGATCTAGTTGAAACCCTAGAAATTATTGAGCTAAAAAGTAATAGAATGACATTGAGATCTAAAAATGTACCATCTCCAATGGGTCTAAACCCAAGGAATTATATAAGGCTAAATGATGTTAACTATAAATACCCTTCTTCAAATGAGTTTGTAATTCATAATATTAATCTAACCATTCCTGTTGGAGCAAGAATAGCATTTGTTGGAAAAACCGGCAGTGGAAAAACTACAACTGTAAACCAAATACTAGGACTTCTGAGACCCAGTAAGGGATCACTTGAAGTAGATGGAATTGATGTAAGTGACATGGAGATTCCAGCTTGGCAAGCATTATGTTCATATGTTCCGCAATCAATCAAGCTATTAAATGCAAGTATTTTAGAAAATGTTGCCTATGGATTAGAAAAAGAAGAAATAAATCAAAAAAGAGTCTGGGATTCAATTAAAGGAGCACAATTAGAGGAATTAGTTGATAGTCTTCCATTAGGTCTTAATACGAATGTTGGTGAAAATGGTATCAGGCTATCTGGAGGCCAAAGACAAAGAATAGTAATAGCAAGAGCTTTTTATCGAGAGGCAAAGTTACTTGTTCTAGATGAAGCAACCAGTTCTTTAGATAACAAGACAGAGGCAAATGTTATTAATGCAATAGATTTAATGGCAAGAAGGTGTACAATCATATTCATTGCTCATAGACTGTCAACTATAAGAAAATGTGATCGTATATATGAATTCGAGAATGGTACTATTACTCATAGTGGTACTTATGAAAGTTTGCTACAGAAATCAGATAATTTTAATGAAATGATCAATGCTAACAGTAAAAGTTTAGGCAATATTAACATCTAACAAGATGCATATATTAACTAAAAAGATATTTAGTATAGTCAATACTTTGAAGCTGCAATTGTCTGTATTGATTGGAGAAGACAATGACTAAATATAAATTAAAAGCATTTTCTTTAATCGAGAGATATACAGGAAAAATCATTAAATCTATGCCATTACTTGATAGATGGTTAATATCTGAGATTATACCACCACTAACATTTAGCGTCTCATCATTTATAGTTCTTTGTCTATCTTTTGGAGAACTCCTATACTTAATTAGAATGGTTATAAATAGCAATCTAACCTGGTCATTGGCCATTGAAATATTATTCTTAAAACTCCCTGGATATCTAACTATAGCTTTACCTATGGCTACTTTGCTTGGATGTCTTCTTGCATTCTCTCAGCTTTATAATAATAGTGAAATAAAAGCTTTAACAAGCTTAGGTATTAGCTGTAGAAGAATACTTTTACCAGCAATATATATTGGAATCGTAATGTCATTTATTACATTTAGCTTTAGTAATTATATCGCTCCTGATTCAAATCTAAAAGCCAATGCAGTATTCAGAAGAGGTCTAGGACAATCTTCAGATATTTCCTATAAAAGGGATATAATTTACAGTCAGTTTGATAGTGAAAAGAATCTAGAGGCACTATTTCATGCAGAAGAGTATAAAGACAACATAATGCATAACTTGACATTAGTTGAGTATGATAATGGTCAACAGAATAAGTTAATCCTAGCAAAAGAAGGCGAGTGGGAAGTTGAGCAAGAGCAATGGCTATTAAGGGATGGCAGTATATTTTATCTTGACAAAAGTCAGCCCTCATCAAAAGAAAATTTCTTAGAGTACTCTTATAATCTAGGGTATGGTCCCGTCATGATTGCAAAAATACCAAGTAATTCTAATAATATGAATTTAAATCAGGCATATAGTGCTTTAAAGTTATACAATCTCTCGGGCAATCTCAAGGAAGAGAATAGGCTAAAGGTAAAAATTCAGGAAAAATTTACGGTTCCTTTATCTTGTTTGGTTTTCTCCATAATAGGAAGCACATTAGCTATAAGAAAAGCAAAAACAAGAGGGAGTGGCCAGTCAATAGCATTTGGCATGAGTATCATCCTGATCCTTATTTACTACACTGTCTCATTCTTATTTAGTGCTCTTGGGATTTCAGGAACTTTGCATCCTTTTATTGCAGCATGGTCACCAGTGGTAATCTTCCTAATTGGTAGTGAGTACTTAATTCGTCAATCCTCTTAGAAAATAAAAGTTTTTAAACAAAATATTTTAATTGCCAAGTGAGCACTTCTTTGACATTTTTAAAGTAGTTCAAATAAGCTAATGGCATCTACATTCCCTAGAGGAAAGTATCAATGCAAAGATTGTATTTATGCCTATAACCCTTTAAAAGGAGAACCTTCTCAAGGCATTCAACCTGGCACAGCATTTGAAGACCTGCCAAGTACATGGCTATGCCCTATTTGCAAAGCAACCAAAAAGCGATTTAAACCATTGTGAAGTAAAGATATTCATTTCTAGCTGAATTATTTATACCAACTTGCAACCAAAACTTGCCTAAGTCTAGACACAATAGTTTTGATATTCCTAATAATAGTTTTTCTAATTGCTTAATTATTGATCCATAGATTTTCTATTAAGAAAATGACTTAATATACCTAATCCAAATATAGAAAGAACAGTTATTATAAATAATATTAAGTAATGGCCACTAAGAGCCTGGACTTCTCCATTTAGCAACTCTCTAAGATTTACACCATTAAGAGCTTTCAGTGTATGGCCACCTGCGACAAAGGGTAAGTCTGAGATTAAAATACTTATTATAAGTGCGGTCATAAATTTCTTCCAAGATACCTTTGTTAGGCCTATTGCATAACAAACAAAATCAAAGAACTGGGTCATTAAAAATCCCGTCATTAAGAAGATATTTTGCTCTAAGTATCTCTGACTTATATTTTCAACTCTTTGCATTTGTTTTGGGCCTAACAGTCTTCTAACAAAAGTTCGACCTAACCTTCTAGATAAGAAAAAGGAGCAAGAACAAGAAATTAAATCAGCAAAGAAAATTAAAACCATTCCGGTTTTAATTCCATAGAAATAACCTGCAATTACAGAGCAATAAGTGCCAGGTATAATAGGTATAATAATACTTACACTTCTCAAAAGAAATATCAGCAAGGCTGCAGCAATAACTTGATTAATTAAGATACTTTCAAAGTCTCCAAATAAATTATTGATTAAATCCAAATCAAAAAAATTATTAGCAATAACTAAAACGAAAATTAAACAAGCAACTACTAGATATTTAGTAGCTTTTTTAATATCCAAAGCACATTTCATAAAGAAGTTTCAGAGGAGTTTATTTTGAATCTTTTCTTACGAGTAGTCAACCTAAATTCAAAGAGATTTGGAAGGTTTAAGATGGTATTAATTTGTTAAAAGGTAGCTAAATTCCTAGCATTTGCTCAAGGAGATTATTTGAAAGCCATTAGCTGATCTTCATATATCTCTCCGAATTTTAAATCAAAGGCTTCCATGAAAGAACTTAATGAGTCAAAATTTTTAAGCAACCTTGGTCAAACAACAATTTATCTTTAAATTGAGAATAAGGACGGGGTTCCAATTGGAAGAAACATTTGATTTAATCGTAGTTGGAGGAGGAGCATCAGGTTTCATGTCTGCAATTACAGCAGCTGAAGAAAGAACGTCTTCTATTGTTATTTTAGAAGAAACTGCGAAAACTCTTGAGAAAGTGCGCATTAGCGGTGGGGGGAGATGCAATGTTACGAATGCATGCTTGGAGATACGTGAGTTGACTACCAATTATCCTAGAGGGGAGAAAGCTTTATTAGGTGCTTTTAGTCGATTCTCTACTGGAGACGCAATCAATTGGTTTAAGGAAAGAGGTTTGGAGCTGAAAGTCGAAGAAGATGGGCGCATTTTTCCTAAGTCAAATTCTTCTAAAGAAGTCATAAGATGTCTACAAAAGTCTTCTATTGCTTTAGGAGTTCAATGTTTAAAAGGAGTAAAAGTTAAAACTATTAAAAAGCTTAGTGATAAGACTTTTCAACTAGAATGTCAACATAAGAAATTTTTTTTCGCTAAACGAGTTTTAATAGCAACAGGTGGTTCACCAAGTGGTAAAAGAATAGCCCATAATCTTGGCCATCAATTAATCAATGCAGTGCCATCTTTATTCACTTTTAAGCTTAATGCAAAATGGTTAACATCCTGTTCTGGAATCTCAGTTGACAGAGTAAAACTAAGATTAATATCGAATGATAAACAGTTCGAACAATTCGGAAGAGTTTTAATTACACATTGGGGACTAAGTGGGCCTGCTGTATTAAAATTATCTTCATTTGCTGCCCGAGATCTAAGTTTAGACAAATACAAATCTTCTTTATGTATTAACTGGATAGATGAAGATTACAATGAAGCCAATAAAATCTTAGAATCTTATAGGTCAAAGTATTCAAGTGATAGTATAAAAAAATGCTATCCTTTTAAACAATTACCTAGAAGACTGTGGGTTGCTTTCTTAGAAAATCTAGGCATTGATGCCAATTCAAAGTGGTCAAACTTTTCGAATTTGAAGAAAAATTTATTATGTAAATATTTAACTAAAGACAACCAATTAATAATAGGCAAAGGTCCTTTTGGCGAAGAGTTCGTAACCGCTGGAGGTATAAATCTCAAGGAAATTGATTTAAAGTCTATGGAGAGTCTCGTTTGCAAAGGACTTTATTTTGCGGGTGAAGTTTTGAATATTGATGGAGTAACGGGTGGTTTTAATTTTCAACACTGTTGGACAAGCGGATGGATTGCAGGGCGGGCAATTGCTAGTAGTAAAAAAGAATTCATCAACAGCAAGATTAAAGAATGAAAGATAAATTGATTTAGGCCAAAGATTCAAGTATATTAATTACTAATGCAAGAAGTTTTAAAACATTAAGTTTAAAGTATTGTTCTAATTGAACTTAATTGAAGAAAGATTCCAGATGAGCGAACATCTATATCTTCTAGCCCTTGCATTAATTGACCAAGAAGGCCAAAGGTTCATGCCATTAGGTGGAAAGTCAATTAGCAAGTTTATTGATCCAAACAGCAACCCAGGAATTGCCGGGAAAGGCCTTGCTTCAGATTTACTCCTGAGGGTTTTTCAGAAAAGTGAATCAGGGAGACTAAGAAGAAGTAACGGAGACCAAAGTCTTCTATTGATTCAGCTACCTATGGAATTAATGCAAGAAAGAATCCCACTAATTAAAGCCCAATGGATAAATACAGGGGATAATGAAAAGCTTATGGCTGAGCTTCAAATTGTTTGTAATGGGATTTGGAGCGCAGTCTTCAATCGGGAAGATGGGTTAAATTTTTCAAAAGTAACTTAGAAAAACCTGTTTAGAAAAGCATTTTTCCTTTATTCCTACTGATAGAATAAGCCTCTTTATATAAGATTCTTCTTTTGACACTAGTAACTGTTGGGGAGAGCGAAGGAATTGAATCAGCGCTTAGACGTTTTAAACGTCAAGTTTCTAAAGATGGCATTTTCGGAGAATTAAAGCGTCTTCGCCATCATGAGACGCCAGTAGAGAAATACAAAAGAAAACTTCAACAAAGAAGAAGAACTCGTAGAAGCTAATTCGACTAATTAGTCTGCAATTATCTAGAGTCTTCTTTTACTGGAGTTTGATAATTGGAAGAATTTAAAATCAATGATCTCCGAAACCAGGTTCGAGAAGGCCACACAAGACCGCAATCTTGGCGAAGGACCCAACTCAACCGAATAAAGAAGCTACTGGAAGAAAATGAAGAGCAAATCATAAAAGCATTAGCAGAGGATCTACAAAAGCCTTCGACAGAAGCCTTATTTGAAATTCTTGCTTTAAAGCAAGAGCTCCAGATAGCTAATAAACATCTTTTTAACTGGATGCAACCAAGGAAAATAAATGTACCATTATGGCTTCAACCAGGATCAGCGAGTGTAATAGCAGAACCTTTAGGTTGCGTTTTAATTATTGGCCCATGGAATTATCCTTTCATGCTGACCTTACAGCCTTTGATATCTGCACTAGCCGCAGGGAACACAGCCATTCTCAAGCCTTCAGAATTTGCTCCCTTCACTTCAGAATTAATAGCCAGACTCATTGAAAAATTCTTCCCCCATGACGTTGTACAAGTTTTTCAGGGAGACTCTAATTTTTCAGCAAGCCTTTTAGAGAATGAATTTGACCACGTTTTTTTTACTGGAGGCAGCGAAATTGCAAAAAAAGTTATGAGGTCCGCATCAAAATATTTAACTCCTGTAACCCTTGAACTTGGAGGGAAAAACCCAGCTTTAGTTCTTGAAGGAGCAAATATAGATATTACCGCAAAAAGAATTGCATGGGGCAAAAGTCTAAACTCTGGGCAAACTTGTTTGGCACCGAACCATCTTTTAGTACAAGAGGAATTGAATGAGCAATTGATTTCCAAACTTAAGACAAATATAAATAGTTTCTATGGTACAAATCCAGAAAAATCAACTGACCTAGCAAAATTAAACAATAGGCAATTTGGAAAGGTTGTTAGCTTAATTAAGAATGCCTTTGAGGAAAATAAAATTATTTTTGGTGGTTCCATCAATTATTCAGACCAAAAAGTTTGCCCTACATTGATAAAAGTAGAGAGCATTGATGATCCAATAATGTCAGAAGAAATCTTCGGTCCTATACTGCCTATTATCACTATAAAAAGTCTTAAAGCAGGATTAGATATAATCCAAAAAGAAGCAAAGCCTCTTGCTATTTATATGTTTGGTGGTCGTCTAGAAGATCAGCAAAAAGTCGTTAAGCTAACAAGTTCTGGTGGGGTTTGCTTCAATGATGTAATCATTCAGGCAGGCATACCTGAACTTCCTTTTGGAGGAGTCGGCCTCAGCGGCACAGGTTCTTATCATGGCAAAGCAGGCTTTGAAGTATTTTCCCATCTAAAGTCTATTTTAAATAGGCCTTTTTGGCTAGATATAAATTTCAGGTATCCGCCTTATAAATTAGACATTTCATTTATTAATAAGCTTATAAAGTAAGCTACTCATATGGAAATCAACTAAGGGCTTACAGTAACATCTTAATAGAAATACCATAGGAAATTTATAGTAAGCAATGAATAAATACGCCTTGCCAATTATCAGCTTAACGTTATCAGGTCAACTATCTTTATTCGCAGGTGAAGTGATAGTTAAGCCTGGAGAAACACTTTCAAGTTTAGCAAATTATTATAACGTCAGCCTAGAATCAATCGTTGAATCCAATGGGTTAAATGATCCAGATAATTTAAAAGCAGGCCAAAAGCTAGTAATTCCTAATCTAAGAGAATTAGGAAATGAGCCTTTACCCATAAAACATGTCATTCAAAAAGGCGAAACCATTGAATCAATCTCTATATTGTATAAAATAAACAAAGGTGAGATTATCAGATTAAATAATCTTCAAAAGCCATATTTAATCTTCGAGGATCAATCAATCTTAATACCAAACCTTACTAGTCTAGTTAAGAGTAACAATCCGAAATTTCACGTAATAGAAGAAGGGGATACTCTTTACCAAATTTCAAAAAAATACAATGTCTCTCTTAGTCATATTATAAAAGTAAATGATATAAAAAACTCAAATAATCTCAAGATAGGTTTAAAACTTTTCCTCGATAGAAATAATTTTAATAAGTCTCTTGAGAAAATTGTTAAGGTCAAGGAGGCAGATTGGAGAGACTATGGTGCTCTTAGAGTAAACTGGTCAACTTGGAATAAAATTGAAAATAATTCAGTTGCTTTGAGTTTAAATAGTAAAGGCAAGCCATTATATTTAGCAGTCAATTGTGATTCAAGTAAGCTGAATTGGAAAACAATAAATGGCAAATGGAATCTATGGTTAGCACCTACAAATGATTTTGAGTTTGATTTATTAGATGACCTCTGTGAAAACACTAGTGAGGTTTAAGATAACAGCACTATTAACTTAGCTTTCTAATTTCTGGTGGTTCTATTTGATCAGCCTGTTCTTCTACTATTTGTAATCTAATCTTCTTCCCTCCACAAATTTCGCCTAGGGAAACTCTCATAGTTGCACCACTCAGAGTTTGGAGTGCATTAAGTACATCCCTCAGGTAAGGTGTGCTGCTACCACTTTCTACCCATAATCTTTCATTAATATCTCCTAGCCTCCGCCAAGAAGAATGCAACCTTAGTACAGCCGCTTCAATACTTTTTGCCTGTGTCAAAGCATCTGCAAGATACCCCAAAGCATCAATTCGCTGAGCTTCTTGAGTTGCCTTATCTAAATCCACATCGTCACGTTGTAAAGCACGCAAAGACAATGATGCATCATTTGTTTTCCCTATACATCTTGCTGCAATAGTAACCTCCTTAATAGAGTCCAAATCTGGCGATTCTTTTAAAATACTGCGTAGATCTTTTTGCAAATCCTCAGGAAGCTTTGATAATTCTTTTGCTAAAGGAGCCACAATTTTTGATGGTAAAAGATTCTCTTGTGTTCGTTGTCGAATTTCATCTGGTAAAAGAGGGCTAGTAGCTGATGTAAATTCATCAGATAATCTTCTCACTTGCTTACGAGTAATCTCATTACCTTTATTAGCTGCTTCTGCGATCATTTGCTGAACCTCAGGTGAAGACTGAGCAGTTTCGATAAAAGATCTCCTTGAAAAGTTATTTACACTTTTTTCATCAAGAATGCCTTCTACAACAAGGTCATCAGCTGATTCCGCCAATTGAATCAATGAATACCCTCTCGTTTTACTAATTTCCATTTCTCTCAACCATTGTAAAAAGCCAGCACCTCTACCTTCTCCCCCTCGCTTCTCCCTATCTCGAATTGCACGTAATATTCTGCCCCTCCAAATATCGGTATGAAGATCAAATCTTTCACATATCGACCAAGCCTTTTGCAAACGATCTGAGAACTCAAGGGAACTAATATCATCCTGATCAGGATCAGGTAAATCCAACTGAAAAATAGAAAGGTCTGGGCTAGCTAATTTATCCACAGAAAGCGAACTTAAAAATATTACTAATACAAGCAGAAAGGGACGACATTCTGTGACGCTAGAGAGAAAAGTTACTTATCACACGATAATCTTATTGTAGAAATAACAGCTTAAAAAAAATGGCTATTTCAAGAGGAGACATGGTTAGAGTCAAAAGGCCTGAATCCTATTGGTTCAACGAAGTGGGGAAAGTAGCATCCGTTGATACTTCTGGTATCAAATACCCAGTGGTAGTTCGTTTTAACAAGGTTAACTATTCTGCATTCAGTGGAGTAGACGGTGGCAACAACACCAATAATTTTGCTGAAAGTGAACTAGAGGCAGTTTAAATCGATTGCCTGAGCTTCCAGAGGTAGAGACTGTCCGAAGAGGTTTAGAAGACAGGTTGAAGAATTTTTATGTTCAAGATATAGAAGTACTTTCAAAAAGGACTATTTCCAATATTGGAGGTATAACTGTTTTCAATGAAAATATCAAAGGATCAATTTTAGGAAATTGGACTAGAAGAGGCAAATACTTAATTTGCTATCTTCAATCTCAAAATAATGATGCTCACGCTGGATGGTTAGTAGTTCATTTAAGAATGACTGGTCAATTTAAATGGTTAAATTCAAAGCAGCTTGCTTGTAGTCACACTCGTGTGCGTTTTTGGAATAGGATTGGAAATGAAATTCGTTTTGTTGATACTCGAAATTTTGGTCAAATGTGGTGGGTTTCTCCTGAACATAAGCCAAGTGAAAAAATCAATGGATTAATGAGAATTGGCCCAGAGCCGTTTAGCAATGACTTCAATCCTGTGTACCTTAAAAAATCTCTTAGTACGAGAAAAAGATCAATTAAAGCATCTTTATTAGATCAAACAGTAGTTGCTGGAGCTGGAAATATATACGCTGATGAAAGTCTTTTTGAAGCCGGAATAATACCAACAAAAGAATCAAGAAAATTAAGTGAGATTGAAATCAATAGATTATGCAACTCTCTGATAAGAGTGTTGAGAATCAGTATTGGCAAAGGAGGAACTTCATTTAAAGATTTTAGGGATTTGGAGGGCACTAATGGTAATTATGGTGGTGAAGCTTGGGTTTATGGAAGAGCAAATAAGTCATGCAAAAAGTGTGGTACTAAGATTATGAAAAAAAAATTATCTGGAAGAGGCACTCACTGGTGCCCTAACTGCCAAAAATAAAGCCCCTCCTAATCTAAGGAAGGGCTTTCAAAGATAAAAATTTTTTATAAAAATGTTTAACCTGGCATTGAGCTATTTTCTCAGGGGGCTTCCCCCCAAATATCGTCGCCGCTGATGCGTTTCACAACCGAGTTCGGGATGGATCGGAGTGGGTCCACATCGCGATGAACACCAGGAAAACATTTTCATGTTCAAGGAATGAACCTTGAGAACTGCATAGGAAATTATTAAATATCTAAAAAAGTAAAGACAATAAAATTGTTAGATGAAGAAGTAGGTCAAGCCCTCGATCTATTAGTACTCCTCCGCTGCACCTGTTACCAGGCTTCCACGTAGAGCCTATCAACGGGTGTTCTTCCCGTGATCTTACTGGCTTATGCCATGGGAATACTCATCTTGAGGTGGGCTTCCCACTTAGATGCTTTCAGCGGTTATCCGCTCCGCACATGGCTACCCAGCGTTTACCGTTGGCACGATAACTGGCACACCAGAGGTGCGTTCCTCCCGGTCCTCTCGTACTAGGGAGAAATCCTCTCAATATTCCTGCGCGTACACCGGATATGGACCGAACTGTCTCACGACGTTCTGAACCCAGCTCGCGTACCGCTTTAATGGGCGAACAGCCCAACCCTTGGGACCGACTTCAGCCCCAGGTTGCGATGAGCCGACATCGAGGTGCCAAACCTCCCCGTCGATGTGAACTCTTGGGGGAGATCAGCCTGTTATCCCTAGAGTAACTTTTATCCGTTGAGCGACGGCCCTTCCACGCAGAACCGTCGGATCACTAAAACCGACTTTCGTCCCTGTTCGACTTGTAGGTCTCACAGTCAAGCTCCCTTCTGCTTTTGCACTCAGCGACTGATTTCCAACCAGCCTGAGGGAACCTTTGTACGCCTCCGTTACCTTTTAGGAGGCGACCGCCCCAGTCAAACTGCCCAGCAGATACTGTCCGCTTCCCGGATAACGGGTAAGCGTTAGAACCCTAGCTCTGAAAGAGTGGTATCTCACCATTGACTCAGTAGCACCCACAAGCACTACTTCATAGTCTCCCACCTATCCTGCGCATTCAGAGCCCGAGACCAATATCAACCTACAGTAAAGCTTCATAGGGTCTTTCTGTCCGGGTGTACGTAGTCCGCATCTTCACAGACAATTCTATTTCGCCGAGCCTCTCTCCGAGACAGCGCCCAAATCGTTACGCCTTTCGTGCGGGTCGGAACTTACCCGACAAGGAATTTCGCTACCTTAGGACCGTTATAGTTACGGCCGCCGTTCACCGGGGCTTCAGTTGCTAGCTTTGCTTGCGCTAACCAGCTTCCTTAACCTTCCGGCACTGGGCAGGCGTCAGCCCCCATACATCGTCTTGCGACTTAGCGGAGACCTGTGTTTTTGGTAAACAGTCGCTTGGGCCTCTTCACTGCGGCCAGCTCTCGCTGGCACCCCTTCTCCCGAAGTTACGGGGCCATTTTGCCGAGTTCCTTAGAGAGAGTTATCTCGCGCCCCTTAGTATTCTCTACCACCCCACCTGTGTCGGTTTCGGGTACAGGCAGTTATGCCTTAACGGGTATAGGGCTTTTCTTGGAAGCATGACATCACCAACTTCGTTGCCGTAGCAACTCGTACTCACGCCTCAGCTCAGAACGTTTTCGCCGTTCCTCAAAGCCTTGAACGCTTGAACCAGTAACCAACATCTGGATTGGCTAGCCTTCTCCGTCCCCCTTCCCAAAACATAACCGGTACAGGAATGTTGACCTGTTATCCATCGACTACGCCTTTCGGCCTCGCCTTAGGTCCAGACTAACCCTCCGCGGACGAGCCTGCCGGAGGAACCCTTAGGGTTTCGGGGCATGGGATTCTCACCCATGTTTTCGCTACTCAAGCCGACATTCTCACTTCAATGCAGTCCACGCCCGCTTACGCTAACGCTTCACCCCACATAGAACGCTCCCCTACCATTTACAAGTAAATCCGCAGCTTCGGTACAACACTTAGCCCCGTTCATTTTCGGCGCAGGATCGCTCGACCAGTGAGCTATTACGCACTCCTTTGAGGATGGCTGCTTCTAAGCAAACCTCCTGGTTGTCTAAGCAATCCCACCTCCTTTATCACTTAGTGTTGATTTTGGGACCTTAGCTGGCGGTCTGGGCTGTTTCCCTTTCGAGTGTGGAGCTTATCCCCCACAGTCTGACTGCCTAGTTACACACAGGGTATTCAGAGTTCATATCGATTTGGTACCGCTTTCGCAGCCCGCACCGAAATGGTGGCTTTACCCCCCTGCTGGAGCACTAGACGCTACGCCTAAACGTATTTCGGGGAGAACCAGCTAGCTCCTGGTTCGATTGGCATTTCACCCCTAACCACAGCTCATCCGCTGATTTTTCAACATCAGTCGGTTCGGACCTCCACTTGGTATCACCCAAGCTTCATCCTGGCCATGGTTAGATCACCAGGGTTCGGGTCTATAAACACTGACAAACGCCCTATTAAGACTCGCTTTCGCTATGGCTCCACCATTCCCGGTTTAACCCGCCAGTGCCTATAAGTCGCCGGCTCATTCTTCAACAGGCACACGGTCACCCGATTAGTCGGGCTCCCATTGCTTGTAAGCTCACGGTTTCATGTTCTATTTCACTCCCCTCCCGGGGTTCTTTTCACCTTTCCCTCGCGGTACTGTTTCACTATCGGTCACACAGGAGTACTTAGCCTTACGAGGTGGTCCTCGTAGATTCACACGGAATTCCACGTGCTCCGTGCTACTCGGGATACAGCTAGGCCAACTCTCCTTTCGATTACGGGGCTTTCACCCTCTATGGCGCGCCATTCAAACGCTTCTTCTAGGTTCATTGGTCCACATTGCTGTCCCACAACCCCGATGATCGAAATCATCGGTTTGGGCTGATCCCCGTTCGCTCGCCGCTACTTAGGGAGTCGTTTTTACTTTCCTTTCCTCCAGCTACTAAGATGTTTCAGTTCGCTGGGTTGGCTCGTTCCAGCCTATATATTCAGCTGGTCGTATTAAGGGTTGCCCCATTCGGAAATTCCCGGATCAAAGCGTGCTTCCAGCTCCCCGAGACATATCGCAGGTAACCACGTCCTTCATCGCCTCTGTGTGCCAAGGTATCCACCGTGAGCCCTTTGTAGCTTGACCATTAATCTATTAAACTTAGCTAAAATTAATTAGTCATCACTTATCTCTAAGTGAATTAAGTAATAGAAAATTTGCTCTAACTCAAGAATTGAACATAAAAATCTAATCATTAAAAAATGAAAAACTTCTATGCATCTATGAGATGCTTTATTTTTCTAGATTTTCCTATGCAGTTGTCAAGGTTCTGCTGAAACAAACTGAATGTCCCTTAGAACATTCAGTGAGCCCAGCGTCTTATCAGCCTAAAATTAATTCAGGAGTGATAGGAAGCTAGGTTCCTTCAGTTGAACAATATCTAAATCACATTTAACAAATAACAATCTCCAATTTGAGTTATCAGGTAGTTGATCAGTGGAGGTAAGCGGACTCGAACCGCTGACATCCTGCTTGCAAAGCAGGCGCTCTACCAACTGAGCTATACCCCCAACTACGAATGGGCCATCCTGGACTTGAACCAGGGACCTCACCCTTATCAGGGGTGCGCTCTAACCACCTGAGCTAATAGCCCAGGAGAAAGTTTGTTGGGTGTGACCTAGACAAGTTTAGGAACTGAAATTAAAAGACTAATGATAAGTGATTTCTCAATTTCACAGTTAATAATCTGAGGTACCGATCGACCTAAGGTGACAGGATTACGGCCTAAATTTATAAATCAGACATCATAATCAGTTTATGTCTCCCTGTTAGGAGGTGATCCAGCCGCACCTTCCGGTACGGCTACCTTGTTACGACTTCACCCCAGTCATCAGCCCCACCTTCGGCGTCCTCCTCCACAAGGGTTGGAGTAACGACTTCGGGCGTGGCCAACTTCCATGGTGTGACGGGCGGTGTGTACAAGGCCCGGGAACGTATTCACCGCAGTATGCTGACCTGCGATTACTAGCGATTCCTGCTTCACGTAGGCGAGTTGCAGCCTACGATCTGAACTGAGCCACGGTTTATGGGATTTGCTTGCCCTCGCGAGTTTGCTGCCCTTTGTCCGTAGCATTGTAGTACGTGTGTAGCCCAGGATGTAAGGGGCATGATGACTTGACGTCATCCACACCTTCCTCCGGTTTATCACCGGCGGTCTTTCTAGAGTGCCCAACTAAATGCTGGCAACTAAAAACGTGGGTTGCGCTCGTTGCGGGACTTAACCCAACATCTCACGACACGAGCTGACGACAGCCATGCACCACCTGTCACTGCGTTCCCGAAGGCACCCTCAAATTTCTAAGAGGTTCGCAGGATGTCAAATCCTGGTAAGGTTCTTCGCGTTGCATCGAATTAAACCACATACTCCACCGCTTGTGCGGGCCCCCGTCAATTCCTTTGAGTTTCACACTTGCGTGCGTACTCCCCAGGCGGAACACTTAACGCGTTAGCTACGACACCGAGGGGGTCGATTCCCCCGACACCTAGTGTTCATCGTTTACGGCCAGGACTACAGGGGTATCTAATCCCTTTCGCTCCCCTGGCTTTCGTCCATGAGCGTCAGTTATGGCCCAGCAGAGCGCCTTCGCCACTGGTGTTCTTCCCGATATCTACGCATTTCACCGCTACACCGGGAATTCCCTCTGCCCCTACCATACTCAAGCCCTACAGTTTCCACTGCGATGATGGAGTTAAGCTCCACGTTTTTACAGCAGACTTGTAAGGCCGCCTGCGGACGCTTTACGCCCAATAATTCCGGATAACGCTTGCCACTCCCGTATTACCGCGGCTGCTGGCACGGAATTAGCCGTGGCTTATTCCTCAAGTACCGTCATATCTTCTTCCTTGAGAAAAGAGGTTTACAGCCCAGAGGCCTTCATCCCTCACGCGGCGTTGCTCCGTCAGACTTTCGTCCATTGCGGAAAATTCCCCACTGCTGCCTCCCGTAGGAGTCTGGGCCGTGTCTCAGTCCCAGTGTGGCTGATCATCCTCTCAGACCAGCTACTGATCGAAGCCTTGGTGAGCCATTACCTCACCAACAAGCTAATCAGACGCGGGCTCATCCTCAGGCGAAATTCATTTCACCTCTCGGCATATGGGGTATTAGCGGTCGTTTCCAACCGTTATCCCCCTCCTGAGGGCAGATTCCCACGCGTTACTCACCCGTCCGCCACTAACCCGAAGGTTCGTTCGACTTGCATGTGTTAAGCACGCCGCCAGCGTTCATCCTGAGCCAGGATCAAACTCTCCGTTGTAGTCAGGCCCTATTGTAAAAATAAATTCTACTCAGTCTGATTTGCTTCTCCCACAGATAACAGCACTGGCGTACTGATTGTGATTGTTGCCACCTTGTTTTTAATAAGGGTTCTTAAGAGTGCACTTAGTTTTATCTTCGTGACTTTCCCGGATCTCAGATCCGTCGTTGCTCTAACTCTGTAACACCGAATATCAAATATAGAGCCGTGAAACTCCAATTCGAAATAGTGACAGAATTATGCAACTAATTTCTTTTGACGGGACCTCACACTTCTATCGCATTTACATCCACAGCAGCTAAAAGCACTGTGAACGCGACAAAAGCATCAGTTCCTAAACTTTTTAGTTGTCCAGGTTCTGCTTCGGCTCTCTAACTTTCATCAAGGAGCCTGAGCATGTGATCAAAAAGATCACCCTAGAAACCTACATCAGCGAATGGATTACTCCAGGGTTGATGTAAGGGCTCACTAACAAAGCAATTGAAAATCAAGCACTTTTTCAGAGAGCTATGAAACGAGTAAAACCCGACTCACATCCAGTCCTCGATTTTAGACTACAAAGCCATTTATGCGCAACAGGCAAAAGTAAAAAACTTCCTCTAGTTGATCTTCTTTTTATTAACTAGTATAAAAACAGCTTGCCACAACAAGCCTTTGCGAATTGCATCAAAAAAAACATAAATGGCAGAACGATTTAGTCAACAGCGTCAAAGAGTACGCCCGAACTCCAACGAAGAAGCTGTCATAAAAAGGGCTCAAGAACATTTCGAGCGTTCTTTGATCAAAATTGATGGCCAATTAGCAGGAAGTGTTGCAGCTCTTGAACATCCTGCAAGCAATGATGCACTCAACTATGGCGAAATTTTCTTAAGGGACAATGTTCCTGTAATGATTTATTTGCTTACTCAGAAACGCTATGACATTGTTAAAAAATTCTTAACTGTATGCCTTGATCTTCAAAGTACTAGCTACCAGACTAGAGGGGTATTCCCAACAAGTTTTGTTGAAGAGAACAAAAAACTGATAGCTGATTATGGGCAAAGGTCTATAGGAAGAATAACTTCAGCGGATGCAAGCTTGTGGTGGCCGATTATATGCTGGCTATACGTAAGGAAAAGCAAAGATACCACATTTGGTATTAGTCAAAAAGTTCAAAGAGGGATCCAATTACTTTTGGACCTGGTATTGCACCCTACTTTTGAAGGGACACCGGTACTTTTCGTGCCAGATTGCTCATTCATGATTGACCGCCCTATGGATGTTTGGGGCGCACCCTTAGAGGTAGAAGTGCTGCTTTATGCATCTCTAAGTAGTTGCATTGAACTAATGGATTTAAGTAGTAAGCACCAAGTAAGTCGTCTCTTAGATCAAAGGCTTGTACTTACACGACAATGGGTTCATGACCTACGCCAATTTCTCTTAAAGCATTACTGGGTAACAAGTAAAACCATGCAGGTGCTTAGAAGACGACCTACTGAACAATATGGTGAAGATCAACACCAAAATGAATTCAACGTCCAACCTCAGATAGTTCCTCCATGGTTGCAAGATTGGCTTGAGAATAGAGGAGGATATCTTATTGGAAATATTCGAACAGGCAGGCCAGATTTCCGCTTTTACAGCCTAGGGAATTCACTCGCATGTATGTTTGGTGTCTTAACAGCTCCTCAGCAAAGAGCTCTGTTTCGCTTAGTGCTTCATAACCGCTCGCATTTAATGGCACAAATGCCAATGCGAATATGTCACCCTCCAATGGAAGTAGATGAATGGCAAAACAAAACCGGATCAGATCCCAAAAACTGGCCTTGGAGCTATCACAATGGAGGGCATTGGCCAAGCATTCTTTGGTTTTTCGGTGCATCTATTCTGCTTCATGAACAAAGATATCCAAAAGCTGATGTCTTGTTGATGGGACAAATGAGATCACTATTAGAAGAATGTTATTGGAGTCAATTGAATCAACTACCTAAACAAAAATGGGCGGAGTACTTTGACGGACCTACAGGAACATGGGTAGGACAACAATCTAGAACCTACCAAACATGGACCATTGTCGGTTTCCTTCTAATGCATCACTTTTTAAAAGTGAACCCTAAAGACGTATCAATGATGGACTTACACCTGAAATAGAAGTGTTCAGAAAAGACCTAAAGTCAAAGACTTATCTATAGGAAGGCAAGCCCCTATGCCTAAGTAAATTGTAAGAACAGTGCCAAACAAGAAGAAACCCATAGCAATAGGTCTCCTAAAAGGATTAGAGAATTTATTTACATTTTCTATAAAAGGAATCAACATTAAGCCTAAAGGTATAAGTGTTTGGAGAGCAATTCCAAGAAGCTTATTTGGGACTACTCGAAGAATCTGAAAAACTGGATATAAATACCATTCTGGAAGGATTTCCAAGGGAGTTGCAAATGGATTGGCTTTATCGCCTAGGAATGCTGGATCTAATACTGCAAGACCTACAACACATGCAATAGTGCCAAGGATGACAACTGGAAAGATATAGAGAAGATCATTTGGCCATGCAGGCTCACCATAGTAATTATGGCCCATGCCTTTAGAAAGCTTAGCTCTTAACTTAGGATCGGATAAATCAGGTTTTTTAAGAGTCGACATAACAGAGGATTAAAAGTTGCAATTTTTTGTTGTAGATATGAATTACAAGGGGCCTGATATCCCTTGCTTCCTAATCATAAGGAAGTGC
The DNA here is from genome assembly GCA_003279445.1 of Prochlorococcus sp. AG-402-G10. GTDB lineage: Bacteria > Cyanobacteriota > Cyanobacteriia > PCC-6307 > Cyanobiaceae > Prochlorococcus_E. Next base: position 58,623 of record QCHT01000004.1, on the reverse strand, counting down.
ATGAGCATAAACACTGCGAGAGTCCAAGGAAGAACAAAAGTATGCAAGCTATAAAAGCGAGTAAGTGTTGTCTGACCTACACTTTCGCCACCTCTTAGGAGTTCAACCATGAAGTTACCTACTACTGGAATAGCCGCAGGAACACCTGAAACAATCTTTACAGCCCAATAACCAACTTGATCCCATGGCAAAGAATAACCAGTAACACCAAAAGCAACTGTAATTACAGCCATTACTACACCAGTAACCCAAGTAAGTTCCCTTGGCCTTTTAAAGCCTCCAGTCAAATAAACCCTAAACACATGCAAAATCAACATGAGCACCATCATCGAAGCACTCCATCGATGGACTGATCTAATAAGCCAACCAAAACTGACATCAGTCATCAAGTAACTGACTGAGTTGTAAGCCTCAGTGACGGTGGGCTTGTAATAAAAAGTCATTGCAAAGCCCGTTGCAAATTGAATCAAGAAGCAGACAAGTGTGATGCCTCCAAGACAATAAAAGATGTTTACATGTGGAGGTACGTATTTTGAAGTGACATCATCTGCGATGTCTTGTATTTCAAGCCGTTCCTGGAACCAGTCGTAGACAGGTGAGGAGTTCGCCATTTAATCAGATGACTTAATAATTAATAAAAACAGTCTACTGAATGTGCCCCATGGTTCGTGCAATTAGTTAATCCAATGCTCTCAACTGTAAAAACCTGTTCAAAAACTTTCCGACGATTTATTGCGGGAATAATCAGTTTTGCACTTATTTTTTTAATAGGGACAGAGCCTATTTTGGCTCTAAATGATGGCCAGCAACTTGTTCTAGAAGCTTGGAATATCGTAAACGAAGGATTTTTAAACCCTGACAAATTTAATGAGGTTCAATGGAAACGGCTCAGGCAACAAGCAATAGAAAAACCAATTACAACATCAGATGAAGCATATTCTGCTATTGAGAAAATGCTTTCACCCTTAGGAGATCCGTATACAAGACTTTTACGACCTGATGACTTTGTAGCTTTAAAAGGAAGCAATATAGGTAGCGAGATAAATGGAATAGGCCTTCAATTGGGAGCAAGGAATGATGATGGAGAGATTGTCGTAATAGCGCCACTTGAAGGTTCGCCGGCAGCAGATGCAGAGATAGTTAGTGGTTCAATCCTTTTAAAAGTCGACAATGACTCTCCCAAAAGACTTGGGTTGGAGGCAACTGCATCAAAACTTAGAGGTGAAACAGGTTCCAAAGTATTTATCACTATTCAAACACCCGATGAACAAACTAAAGAACTGACTCTAGAGAGAAGAAGTGTGGATTTAAGGCCGGTGCGAACAAGGAGAATAAGAAATGAAAATCACACACTCGGATACCTTCGAATCACACAATTTAGTGAAGGTGTACCAGAAAAAGTTAAAGAAGCATTAAATGAACTTTCTGAAAAAGATGTTGAAGGGATCGTATTGGATTTAAGAAACAACTCTGGAGGACTGGTTAGCTCTGGTCTTGCTGTCGCAGATGCATTCCTAAGTGAAAAGCCAATAGTTGAAACAAAAAACAGAGATGAAATAAATGATCCTATTCCTGCAGACAAAGAAACTCTCTACGACGGTCCATTAGTAACTCTTGTGAATGGTGGGACCGCAAGTGCCAGTGAAATTCTTGCTGGAGCACTACAAGACAATCACAGATCTCTTTTAATAGGTTCACGTACCTTTGGGAAGGGTTTAATTCAATCTCTGACAAACCTCAGTGATGGCAGCGGCCTTGCTGTCACTGTAGCCAGTTACCTCACACCATCAGGAAGAGATATCCAGAATCTAGGCATAGAGCCTGACCGTTATCTAGAAATACCTGAACCTCTAAATCCTGGTGGGCCTGAAGATAGATGGCTACAAGATGCAGAGCTTCTTATGGAAGCGAGTTTAGATCTCCAAGATATTGAAGGAAGTGAAAAGCAAGGTATTGCGGACGAAGATTCGAATCACTTGGAAGACGAAAACAATATCTAATGGCAATTAGAACTTATTACGATCCTCTCCATCAAGGGATTGCGCTTGATGACAAATTACCTGAAGAAGAGATGGTAATAAGATTAATAGACTCATCACCATTTCAAAGGCTAAGAAGAATCAAACAACTTGGTCCAGCATCACTAACATTCCATGGTGCAGAGTCTAATAGATTCAGTCACTCTATTGGCGTCTTTCATATTGCACGCAAAGCCTTTAACAAGCTTATAAAAATAAATCCCGAGTTAAAAAAATATCGAGGATTGCTATATTCATCTGCCTTATTGCATGACATTGGGCATGGTCCTTTAAGTCATACTAGTGAGGGAATGTTTGACATCAATCACGAAAAGTGGTCATCAAAAATAATTAGCGAGCATCCTTTTATTTCAAAAGAGCTTGATCATTTAGATGATAACTTAAGTCTAAAAGTTTCTAAGCTTATAGAAGGTAAAATTCCAGAATATAAGCTGATTAAAACATTAGTTAGTAGCCAGTTAGATTGTGATCGCCTTGACTATCTAATGCGAGATAGCAATAGCATTGGTACTAATTATGGACAAATAGATTTGGAACGGATTCTCTCAGCATTAACACTTGCACCAGATGGAGACCTTGCTATCGACCCAAAAGGTTTAATGGCTGTTGAACACTATTTAGTCGTCCGCAATCTTATGTATAGGACCATTTATAATCATAGATTAAATGAGGTCTCAAACTGGCTGCTCGAAAAAATAATTGAAACAGCTAGGCATCTAAGTCCAAAAGAATTGTGGGTTGATAATTGTTTGTCTAAGTGGATATGGGAACCAAGGGAAATAGATTTAGATCTATTTCTCGCAAATGATGATATAAGGACTCTCTATCACCTTGCACGATGGAAAGATGAGTCACCAAAACCATTGAAAATCTTATGTGATAGTTTTCTAAATAGGAAGCTACTTAAAGCAACTAATATAGATTACCTTACAACAGAAGTTCAACTAGAAGCCCTTGTTATTACTAGAAGTCTTGCAGAAAAGCTTGGAAAAGATCCTTTCTTCTGCTGTGGCCTGCGTCACAACAAATTCATTGGCTACCAACCTTACAAAAGCGGGTTAAGGATATGGGATGGATCTGAAATTCAAGCTATTGAGAAAGCCTCATTATTAATAGATAGATTAATAAGTCCTTCTAAAACAGCCTGGTTAATCTACCCGAAAGAAATACATATAGAGCTAGAGAGAGCGCTATTACAATTAAGGAAATCTAAAAAAAACAACTAACTCTGATAAGTATTATGAGAATTGACTCTAAAAAAGAAAAGATTATCTTTCCAAAAGCTTTCACAAACAATTGGCGTGAAATGCTAGATTCAATTATAAAGGATTACAAGGAATTATCAGTCTCTTTTAATATTAGAGAATGGCATTTAAATTGCAAAGATATAAGCTATATTCAAAGAGTCTGTGATAGAGAAAAGCTGCACATCGCTTATATTGAGTCAAGCAAGATTGAAAGCATTGTAAGTGCATCTTCCCTAGGTATCCATACATTAACGAATTCAGTAGATAGCGAAGCCAAAGAGAATCAAACTCAGTTAAATTCTGACCATAGGCCTTCCACTGAAGGTGCCTCATCAAATGTCTTGTTCCATATTGGGACACTAAGGTCAGGCGAGGTTTTGGAAGCAATCAAGAATGTCTTAATACTAGGGGACGTTAATCCAGGTGCAAAAGTAATAGCTGGAGGAGATGTAATGATTTGGGGCAGGCTCCTTGGTATTGCCCATGCAGGGAAAAATGGAAATATTGAAGCCAAAATCACAGCCCTTCAACTGCGGCCAGTTCAATTGCGAATTGCAAGCAAGGTCGCCAGGGGGCCTAAAGAAAGACCAGATGAAGGTTTAGCAGAGGAAGCAAGCATAGAAGAAGATTTAATTGTTATAAAACCCGCAAGAAGCTACTAAAAGCAAAAATAGATTTCCAGGGAAATCCTTATGAAAGCTGGAAAAAATAATGAAAACTAAAATTTTGTTTTTTTCTAATATTGCTATTACATCAAATGCAATTAAAATTATTCAACTTTGAAGAGGTCCGTGACATTAAATACAAGAGTCATTCTTATCTGCTCAGGCAAGGGTGGGGTTGGCAAAACAACTCTGACTGCCAATCTAGGTATTTCCCTAGCCAGCAAAGGCTCCCCAACTGCAGTTTTAGACGCTGATTTCGGTCTTCGAAATCTTGATTTACTACTAGGCTTAGAGAATAGAATTGTTTATACAGCACAGGAAGTACTAGAAGAGACTTGTCGTCTTGACCAAGCCTTGGTCAAACATAAACAAGAACCTAATCTTTCCCTATTACCTGCTGGGAATCCAAGAATGCTTGATTGGCTGAAGCCTGAAGATATGGTGAAAATCGTAGATATGCTTAGCAAGCAATTTGAATATGTACTTATTGACTGTCCTGCAGGCGTAGAAGATGGTTTCAGGAATGCAGTAGCAGCCTCAAAAGAAGCAATTATCGTAACTAATCCAGAAGTATCTGCAGTAAGGGACGCTGATAGAGTCATTGGCCTTCTTAATACGCATGGTATAGAACCTGTGCAATTAGTTCTCAATAGAGTTCGTCCAAAGATGATGGAAAGCCAGGAGATGTTATCAATAGAAGATGTAACCGAGATCCTTGCACTCCCTTTATTAGGGCTAGTACTAGAAGACGAACAAGTTATCGTAAGTACTAACAGAGGCGAACCTCTTACCCTTGTAGGCAGTCAATCCCCAGCCGCAAGATGCTATTCAAATATTGCTGCACGTCTAAAAGGAGAAGATATACCACTTATTGATCATTCCAAAGAAGGATCCGGTCTTAGAGACAAATTTCGTCGGCTGATGCAAACAAAGATTTTCTAACACCATGACACTAAGAGACATCCTAAACAAATTACTAGGCAGGCACCCTGCAAGTGCTTCGAAAGCCAGAGAAAGGCTTCAACTAGTTCTCGCCCATGACAGAACTGATCTAAGTCCAGACCTTTTGGACCAAATGAGAGAAGAAATACTGAATGTGGTAGCTAAGTATGTAGAGATTGATCTTGAAGGAGGCGCGGTAAGTCTTGAAACCGAAGATAGGATGACTGCTTTAGTTGCAAATCTACCTATCAAAAGAACGCTTTCTGGGGAAATAAAAATTAAAGAGCAGACTACAAAAGAGACTGTTTCATCTGCCATAGAAGAGTCTTCCGAATAGCAACTTGCTCTAACTTGAAATCAAAAGTTAAGTTCAGAAAAGTAGGAACAAAAATTAAAAAACAAATAAATTTCTTGAGCAAAAATCTACAATTGATTGAAAATATAACCTATCCAATTTAAAATTAGTCCTTAAAATGCCGGCTTAGCTCAGCGGTAGAGCAGCGCTTTTGTAAAGCGAAGGTCATCAGTTCAAATCTGTTAGCCGGCATACACTTAGCAAATGTTATTAACCATTGCAGTTGTTAAAGACTCTCTATTTTCCCTCTTCCAGAGAAGATCCACAATAAAACTAGAAAAACTATTGCATTTAGACCCTGAAGATCAAACAAATAATTTGTACTAAAAACCATTAGAGGATTTAAGAACCAATAGAAGCCTGATTGGAGTATTACAGTTAGGAGGAAAATCCAAATCATTGTCTTTAAATGGCAAAAGGGGAAACACTTCCTTTTCTCAAGGTCTCCCACCGTCCTTTCCCTTTCCATTTAATCAAAGTACTTGCTAAACCGGATGACAAAGGCCAAGGAATTGGTCCCAGCAAGGGTGTTTTTGGAAAAGTTTTCGATATCTCCATTGCAGAAACTAAAGGTTCATAGCCAGATAAATTTGCACTTGTTGTTGCCAAAGGTCCACTTTTCTCTAGAAAATCTATTGCAAGATCACAGGCAGGAATTCTCATACCTATTGACGATCCAAAAGGGTTTAAAGATGCAACTATAGATCCCATAGCAGGCAAAACCATAGTTAATGCACCTGGCCAATAAACAGATCCTATCTTCGAAGCATCTTCCAAAGCTTCAGGCAAAATGAAATCAAATAACTCTTCCGAAGAAGATGCCATGAGTATGAAGGGTTTAGTTCTTGGCCTGTTTTTTAAATTCCATAGATCATCTGCGTTTTCAGGAATAGTAGCTAACGCTGGCAAAGTATCTGTAGGGAATAAAACTGGAGAACCTTCATGTACTAAACGACTTAACTCTCCTGAATTAAATAGCGGGATCGACATAGTTAATTGTTTATTTTTTTGTATAACGTCCTAGAGCAAAGCGTCGAATACCTTCTAAATCATTTGCAAACTCAATTTCATAAAAATCATTCTTCTTCAAAATGCTCAAAACCCTTTCACTTTGATCACAATTATGCTCAATAATAAGCAATCCTCCTGGACTGAGTCCATTCATAGAACCTTTAATGATTTCACGACAACAATCCAAACCATCATCCCCTCCGAAAAGTGCTAAATGAGGCTCATGCTCACGAACAGCTGAATCAAGTTTCTCAAAATTAGACTTAGGTATGTATGGAGGGTTAGCAATAGCTAAATCAAAAGTCCCAAACCAAGTCGTTAAAGGTTCCCACCAATTACCTAAATGCATATAAATTTCCGAGTCAGAAACTAACTTTTCGATGTTCTTTGTTGCAAGAGTAAGTGCATTCTCACTGCAATCAACTGCATGTCCGATCCATTTAGGAAAAGATCTTGCTAAGGCAATAGCTAAAGCTCCCGAGCCAGTTCCTAAATCAACCCATCTACCTATCCCTTTTTCACAAGGGTTTACTTTGCTCAAAGCCAAATCAATCATCACCTCAGTTTCTTGCCTAGGTATCAAAACAGAAGGGTTAACTTCTAATTCGAAATCTCTCCAAGGACATCTACCTACTTGATATTGCAAAGGTATTTTTTGGTCTAAAAATCTCATCCAAATTACTGATAGCTCTTGAAGAGACAAATTAAGTTGATAATTTCTTTCTTGCGAAATTTTCAAAATTTGCAAATCACTCCAAGACAAACCACCTCCAAGATCTAGTAACCAATCAAGATCTACAGAGTTGCCTCCTTTAGCAAGTTGAAAATTTCTCCAAGTTAAAATTTCTTTCCCTGAAAAAGAATTTTCCAAAATCATTTCTTAATCAATCCGGACCTTTCTGTAGATCAATAAAAGCTTTTGTAATATGCTCTGGCCCTTTTCGAAGCAACTTCTGCCCAGAGATATCCCTCTTTATTAAAACCAAATCAATTTTAGATAAAGCAGCTGATTTTTCAGAATCTTTTATAAAATTTGTCAGCCATCTCAATCTAGGTCCCTTCCCTTTTGAAACCCAACTTTCAAGCAATAGATTTTCGCCATGAAAAAGAGGTTCTAAATATTTAATTTGCAATTCAACAACTGGCAATTCATATCCTTCATCAGATAAATCTCCATATGACAAGCCAACTTCTGAGAGTGCCTTTATTCTTGCCTCTTCTAATAATGACAAATAGGAACCATGCCACATGACTCCTGCGTGGTCTGTGTGTTGAGGCAAAACAATCTTTCTTAGGAGCCAAGGGGCGTGAGAACAGCTATTAGCCATAGGCTCTAGAAAAAATCTTGCTTTTCAAATCTAAAAGGCCGCTAGAAATTAAAAATAAATACAAAGGCATAAATAGAGCACTCAATGAAAAATCTCACTGATTGCACTAAAAAATGAATGGTTTTGATTTTTGAGATGCGGACTTAACTCTTCGGTCCCAGCTTACCTTTGCCTGAATCAGAGAAAAAGCTTGATTTTTCTCCATCACTGGTGGAGATATATAAACCTACTAGAAAGATCGTTGGGATACCAACGAAAAGCAAGCTGATAACAAAACCGAAATTGGTGGTTTCCATGAACTCAAGAAGCCGCTAAACGAAATAAGTAATTACTGAGACTATAAATGGATAACCCCCATCTCCCAGAGAAAGGGCTTGAACAATTAGATGTTGTAACGAGAATCAATTCAAATGCAAACGATATCGCTCAAATAAATCATTTAGGAAGTCCTTTAACTAAAGCATTCTCGATCAGTTTTTCAGAGTTAGCAGGCGGTGATTGAGGCCTAGTTAGAACAACAACAGATGACTTAACAATTGATTGGCATGCCAGTCTCCAAGTATGAGGGCGATTTTTAAGCTTGATCTTTTCTATTTCGGTAACTGGGGACAATGCTCCCTGGTTTTCGCTCTCTATAGACACAAAGCAAGTAATGCATTGGCCACAACCGCCACAATTTCCTATTGATCCTTTAAACCCATAAAGCTGCATCCCTTCTCTTAGAGCAATTTCTCGTAAATTTTCACCAGTTCGGCACTTTACATCTCTTCCTTCTCTAATAAAACGAACAATTGGCATGATCTTAAAAGTTACAAATCTTGGCTTCAATTTTGACTGCTAATCCTGCCAAACGTGGCTAAATAACTGCCAAAAGGAACATATCGGCTGTTTTTTCTAGCTTCTAAAATTGCTTTTCAAGGTCTCTGGATTATCAACAGTCGTTGCAGGTGTCCACAACCTACCCCGTCTTAGAGAGAAGAACCTCTACGATCATCGGGTCTAGCTGCATCAAAGCAGCTTCGTTATTCGAAACCTTTTACCCATGGGATTGCCCTGGTATCGGGTGCACACAGTCGTAATTAACGACCCCGGCCGACTCTTGGCCGTGCACCTCATGCACACAGCTTTGCTAGCCGGCTGGGCCGGCTCCATGGCCCTATATGAATTGGCCATATTCGATCCTAGTGATCCAGTATTGAATCCTATGTGGCGCCAAGGCATGTATGTCATGCCGTTTATGGCCCGCTTAGGAGTAACAAGCAGTTGGAATGGCTGGGACCTCACAGGAGGTGTTGGCTCATTTGACTTTGATTCATTAGGGTTCTGGGGAAAAGCTCTTCCGTATTCAACTTTTGAAGGCGTAGCAGCAGCCCATATCCTATTCAGTGGTCTAATGATGCTGGCCGCTATCTGGCATTGGACTTACTGGGATCTTGAACTCTGGGAAGATTCTCGTACTGGAGAACCAGCCTTAGACCTTCCTAGAATCTTCGGAATCCACCTTTTACTTGCAGGACTTGCCTGCTTTGGTTTTGGTATTTCACTTTCCTCTGTAGGGATGTGGGTATCTGATCCATATGGACTTTCTGGACATGTCGAGAAAGTTGTACCAGTTTGGGGGGCCGCTGGTTTCAATCCCTTTAATGAGGGGGGAATAGTTGCTAACCACATAGGCGCAGGTCTGATCGGAATTATTGGTGGAGTATTCCATATCACCAATAGGCCTGGAGAAAGACTTTATAGAAACCTCCGGATGGGAAGTCTTGAAGGAGTTCTAGCAAGTGCATTAGCAGCAGTACTCTTTGTATCCTTTGTTGTTTCTGGAACCATGTGGTATGGCTCAGCAACAACTCCAATTGAGTTGTTTGGACCTACCAGATACCAATGGGACTCAGATTATTTCAAGACTGAAATCAACCGGAGAGTTGAAGCATCTATGAATGATGGTGCAACTAAAGCAGAGGCTTATGCAGCCATCCCTGAGAAGCTTGCTTTCTATGATTATGTAGGAAATAGTCCTGCGAAAGGAGGCCTGTTTAGAGCAGGTGCTTTAGTCAATGGAGATGGAGTACCAACTGGTTGGCAAGGGCATGTTTCCTTTACTGACAAAGAAGGTAATGATCTTGAAGTAAGAAGAATGCCTAACTTCTTTGAGAATTTCCCAGTTGTTCTTGAAGACAAGGAAGGTAATGTACGAGCTGACATTCCTTTCAGACGTGCAGAAGCCAAATACTCGTTTGAGCAAATGGGTGTTACTGCAACTATCTATGGTGGTGAACTAAGCGGACAAACATTCTCTGACCCAGTTGTAGTTAAGCGTTTAGCTCGTAAAGCTCAACTTGGAGAATCATTCAAGTTTGACCGCGATCGCTACAAGTCTGATGGTGTGTTTAGAAGCGGGCCACGAGCATGGTTCACGTATGCTCACGCATGCTTTGGATTGCTCTACTTATTTGGCCATTGGTGGCATGCTGCCAGGACTCTGTACCGTGATACCTTTACTGGTGTTGATCCAGACATTGGAGATCAGGTTCAGTTTGGTGTCTTCAAAAAACTTGGAGACGAAACCACTCGTCGCGTCCCTGGACGTGCTTAATCGCAAGGAATCTTTAGCCATTATCTAAAATCCCTATGGAAGCTTTCTCCTACGTCCTAATTCTCACTTTGGCAGTAGTGACATTATTCTTCGCTGTCGCATTTCGCGATCCTCCGAAGTTTGATAAAAAATAAATGCCTAAAAAAGCCCCACCTAAAAAGTGGGGCTTTTTTCTCTCTTTAGAATCAAAGAATTGTGAGCTAAAACTAACCAAAAAAAAAGATTCTTTGATTTAATGAACCTTAGGGCTTCTCATTAGACAAATAGAGGTTTAAAGTTAATTTAATTCTCATCTAATAAGGGCAGCATGCAGTGCCCCTCTTGCCAAAATACAGATAGCAGAGTGCTGGAATCTCGATCAGCAGATGCTGGTAAATGTGTCAGAAGACGCAGAGAATGCCTCAACTGTGATTTTCGCTTTACTACCTATGAGCGGGTAGAAACTGTTCCTATTACTGTTATTAAAAGAAATCGTGCAAAAGAAACTTTTTGTAGGAGCAAGCTAATTAATGGCATAACCAGAGCTTGTGAAAAGACCTCTATAAACAACCAGAAGGTTGAAATGATTGTTGACGAAATTGAAAGCCAACTACAACAGCGCAACCAAAAAGAAATTAGCAGCTCAGACTTAGGAGAAATGATTTTGCTTCATTTAAAAGGTATGAATGAAGTTGCATATATACGTTTTGCTTCGGTTTATCGACAATTTAATGGCATCAATGATTTTATTGACACTTTAGAAAGTTTTAAACCTTCTGAGAAGTTTGCGACAATTGTCTAATAGCTGAGGTGTAGAGTAGAGAATCAGTTCCTTTAGATTTGCAGGTCTAAAGTACTTAATCTCGCATTGCCTCGTAGGCATACTGCTATATAAACATGTCTGACAACTCCTCTACGCCAGTTCCAGAGTTAGAAATAGAACAAGAGGGTAGTAATCCCAAAGATCCAGTCGAGCCTGATCACAATACTGATTTAATAGCTGAAGAAGCTATTGCAGAAGACGCATTGATTCCAAAGGATGTTCCCACTGCAGATGATTCAGATAGCAGAGTCAAGAAATATGATTTTGATGGGGCTGGTTTTTCTATAGATGAATTTGACTCTCTATTAGCAAAATATGATTACAACTTTAAACCTGGAGATATTGTAAATGGAACGGTCTTTGCCTTAGAAACAAAAGGGGCAATGATTGATATTGGAGCAAAGACGGCAGCTTTTATGCCCATGCAAGAGGTCTCCATTAATAGAGTAGAAGGCCTTAGTGATGTGCTACAGCCATCCGAGATAAGGCAGTTTTTTATAATGAGTGAAGAGAATGAAGATGGGCAATTATCACTTTCAATACGAAGAATTGAATACCAACGAGCATGGGAAAGAGTAAGGCAGCTACAAAAAGAAGATGCCACTATCTATTCAGAAGTTTTTGCAACTAATCGAGGAGGAGCTCTAGTAAGAGTAGAAGGCTTGAGAGGGTTTATCCCTGGTTCTCATATCAGTACCAGAAAAGCGAAGGAGGAGCTTGTTGCAGACTTCTTACCTCTGAAGTTTCTAGAAGTAGACGAAGAAAGAAATAGGCTGGTATTAAGCCATAGAAGAGCACTGGTTGAGAGAAAAATGAATCGCTTAGAAGTAGGGGAAGTTGTTGTAGGAGCAGTTCGAGGGATAAAACCATATGGAGCCTTTATAGATATAGGTGGAGTTAGCGGCCTGCTCCATATTTCAGAAATCAGCCACGAACATATCGAGACTCCTCACTCTGTTCTGAATGTGAATGATCAAATGAAAGTAATGATCATTGATTTAGATGCTGAAAGAGGTCGTATTTCACTCTCCACAAAAGCATTAGAGCCCGAGCCTGGAGATATGCTAACTGACCCTCAAAAAGTATTCGACAAGGCTGAAGAAATGGCTGCTAAGTATAAAGAAATGCTCCTAGAGCAGGCTGAAGAAGGTGAAGATCCCATAATTTCAATGGAAGTTTAAAAAGTTAAGCTGTAATGCATCAGCTCCTTATAAAGGGGAACCCTATATGTAGGGTTAGTGGTATTTTATTTGACAAAGATGGTACTTTAATTAATAGTGAAAGCCGGCTTTTGGCATTAGCAAGATCTAGGAAAGAGCTAGCCGAAAGAATCTTCCAAAGAGAAGAGTGCACTACAGAAGAAATAACCAGGCTCAACTACCTATTTTCAAAAGTCTACGGGTTAAGAAAGAATTCCATAGACCCAAATGGTGCTATTGCAATAGCTTCAAAGAAGGATAATTTAATTTCAACTGCAACTATATTCTGTCTTCTAGGTAAAAGCTGGTCGAAATCATTAGAAATGGCAAATGAGACTTTTGAACAAGCTTCACGACAATCACTGAATTCCAAAATTAACAATATTCAAGAAGAGCTTCTTCCTGGAATAGTTGATTTAGTTAAAAAGTCTAAGAAACGAGAACTGAAGCTTGCGATTATTAGCAATGACTCCAGGGCTGGAATTGAAAGTTTTTTAATAAATAATAAACTTGAAAAGCAATTTCCTTTTTTTTGGAGCTCAGAAGATAATCCTCCTAAGCCAAGTCCAATAGCTATAAAAAAGCTATGTAAACTAATGAATTCAAGGGTCTCAGAGTGCGCTCTGATTGGTGATTCAGATACTGATCTCAAAATGGCAAAAGCTGCTGGGGTAGCAGTTGCTATTGGATACACTGCTGGCTGGGAAAAGCCACCTTTGTTGTCTGAGCATCACCATCTAATTAATCATTGGAATGAGTTAAGTTTCAAATGATCTTATACAATCTAGTTATAAGTAATTAAAAGCCTTGAGCAATTTTGTTTTCACTTCCGAGTCAGTAACAGAGGGGCATCCTGACAAAATTTGTGATCAAGTTAGTGATGCAATATTAGATGCACTTTTAGAGCAAGATCCAAACAGCAGAGTGGCTTGTGAAACTGTTGTAAACACAGGGTTATGTTTAATCACTGGAGAAATCACCTCTAAAGCAAAAGTAGATTTCATTAATTTAGTAAGAGAAGTAATTAAAGAGATTGGATACTCCGGTGCTAGAGCAGGTGGGTTTGATGCCAACAGCTGTTCAGTACTCGTCGCATTAGACCAACAATCACCAGATATTGCTCAAGGTGTAGATGAAGCCGATGATAACAGTGACAATCCTTTCGATAAAATAGGTGCTGGGGATCAAGGCATAATGTTTGGCTTCGCCTGTAATGAAACTCCTGAGTTAATGCCTCTACCGATCAGTATTGCTCATAGGCTCTCAAGAAGGCTTGCAAAAGTAAGGCATCAAGGAGAACTGGAATACCTTTTACCCGATGGCAAAACACAAGTAAGTGTTCTTTATGAAAACAATGAGCCCATAGCAATTGACACAATCGTCATTTCGACTCAACACACAGAGACAGTTAAAGGAATATCAAACGAAAATGGAATTAGGGGAAAAATCAGTGAAGACCTATGGGATTTTGTTGTAAAGCCAGCCACTGAAGAGCTTCCCATCAAGCCTATAAAAGGAAAAACTCGCTTCTTAGTTAATCCAACTGGAAAATTTGTAGTAGGAGGGCCTCAAGGCGATGCTGGCTTAACGGGAAGGAAAATTATTGTTGACACATATGGAGGATATGCAAGGCATGGAGGTGGAGCCTTCTCAGGTAAAGATCCTACAAAAGTAGATCGCTCTGCAGCCTATGCAGCAAGGTTTGTAGCTAAAGCTCTTGTTGCAGCTGGTTTAGCAAATCGTGTAGAAGTCCAACTAAGTTATGCAATTGGAGTAGCGAACCCAGTTTCAATTTTGGTGGAAACCTTTGGGACTGGAAAACTTTCAAATGAAGAGTTTACTGATTTGGTTAATAAGAATTTTGACCTAAGGCCAGGAGCAATTATTGATCAATTTGGACTTAGAGATCTCCCAAGTAATAGAAAGGGTCGCTTTTATCGAGACGTGGCAGCATATGGTCATTTTGGTAGACCAGATTTGCAACTTCCCTGGGAAAATGTGAGCGAAAAAGCAACTGAATTAAGGAAGCTTCATATATAAAAATCAAATCAATGCAAGAAAGTCCCTTAGTGCTTGGAATAGATCTTGGCACAAGCGGTGTTCGAATAGCTTTGATTAATATTAATTATGAGCTCAAATATTACTCATCAAGCGAATATTCCATCGGCCTACAAAAATGTGAGGACTGGGAAAATAGTTGCAGGGAGCTTATAAAAAATATCCCTTCAAGGCAAAAAGAAAGAATTATCGCATGTTCAATTGATGGAACTTCTGGAACGTTAGTGGGATGTGATTACAACGGAAAATCTCTTGGAGATGCCTTGCCATACTTTGATTCATGTATCGCTGAACAAAATGCTATTCAAAAGAAATGTAAAAATTTAAACTTAGCCAGTGGTTTTGGCAGAGCATCTAAATTAATCAATAAGTTTGGAGATGAAATACTTCTCAGACATCAAGCAGACTGGATTAGTGGATGGTTGTTAAATGATTGGACATTTGGGGAAGAAGGGAACAATCTCAAACTCGGGTGGAAGATTGTAGAAGGCATATGGCCTCAAGAAATTCATCAACTAAATTGGCGAAACAAACTCCCCAAAATTCTCCCAAGTGGTAAATCATTTGGGAAGATTGCCTTAAATAGGGCCAAAGAATTAAACCTTCCAAAAGAAACTGAGATTATTTCTGGGACAACTGACTCGAATGCATCTGTTATTGCAACAGGTGCCTCATTATCCGAAGGGGTTACTGTGTTAGGAAGCACTATCGTTATTAAAAGTTTTGTCAAAACTCCAATAAATTTTCCAGGGGTGACAACTCACCGGGTTGGCAATCGCTGGCTATGCGGAGGTGCTTCAAATGCAGGCTGTGCCGTGCTTAAAAGATTCTTTAATGACAAGAATTTAGTTGAACTCAGCAGACAAATTAATCCTGAATCAGATAGTGGCCTCATGTTTCGTCCTCTTACATTTCAAGGTGAACGATTTCCTATTGATGATCCTTATTTAGAACCAATACTTGAACCTAGACCAGTTAGTGACTCTTTATTCCTCCATGGCATACTTGAAGGCCTGGCTCGAATCGAAGCTCAGGGGTGGGAAAAATTCAAATCAATGAATGTTGAAATCCCCAAAAAAATTATCACCATTGGTGGAGGAGCTGCAAATCCACAATGGAGAAGAATCAGAGAAAGGTTAATAGGAATTCCTATCAGGACCTGCTCAAAGCAAGCTGCAGAAGGGGTTGCTAGACTTGCCTTACAATCATTGACTCGATAATTGATTCACAATAAAGCCAATTAGGCTAAGCCAGGTTTCATAAACCAACGATTCAGAAATCCAAGAAATTGCGAAATAGGAATTAGCGTTGATATAAGATAAAAGGTGCTATTTCATTTACTAGCGTTTTAAGCCGGGATAGCTCAGTTGGTAGAGCAGGCGACTGAAAATCGCCGTGTCCGCAGTTCAAATCTGCGTCCTGGCACCATTTATTCAGGTTGTAGTAAACAAACGAGCTATAAATTAAACCTACATCAACTTTCTTGCAAACAAGTCAGGCTGTTAACTCATAGGCTTATCTCCCAAATTCGAGCAATAAAAGCTTTTATCTGTAAATTAAAATGTTCTTTCGATCAATATTTCTATTACGACAAGAAAATTCTCAACCTATTCCATTAGAACTTCTAATATATTTTTTCAAATGAATGTTCCTACAGATCAATCTTGATAATCTAATGCTATCTTGAAGAGAAGATACCTATTAAAGATGCAAGATCATAATAACTCTTATAATAATGCAGATAGCTTTGCTATGATATTTGATGAAGCATGGAAGAAAAATAATTCTAAAGCTGAAGACTGTTTAACAACTGAAGAAAAGATAAATAGGATAATTGAGGAGAATAAAGATCACCCTTTTATCAAGAATTCTCCATCTGAAGCAATTAATGTTGCTAAATTTCGATTAAGGCTACTAGAACTTGAATGATGAAGATATCTTCTAAATAAAATTACTTAATCCAAATTTTTTGCTTAGCAAAAAGAGTTTAAAGGATCTTAAAAAGCTTATCTTAGGAGAAAAAATAATTAAATATAAGCTTACTAAAATAAACATATATTTCTTGAATTTATCTAGATTCGAAATATGTATTTAAAACTGAGATTAGACGATTTATTCAATAATACTAGATCTTTTATTTTTATTAAAGCCAGTAATCGTTGCAAGTGCAAACATTCCAAGTAAAGCAGCCCCAAGCATCAAACCAGCCCCCTGACTTACGCCAGCACCAACAGCGACAATGATAGAATCACTAATTAAGAGACTAATAATTAACGCCGGAGTAAAAAGACGCCAACGCGTCCCACCAATGCCTAAAGCGTAGCTAAGGAAATCGAAAAGTCCTGTCATCAGAAGTCCTGTCATCAAGAAGAAATTGCCTTCCAATTGATTTTGATTAAAACCTTCGATTCTCTTCATTGCCTTCACTCCTACCAAGCGACGAACAGGTTCACGGCCAAATTTTCTTGCTATAAAAAAAGCCATTTGGCAAAAAATAAGATCGGAAAGGACGATAGTTACATAGCCTGTTTTAAATCCAAGCAGAGAGCCTGCCAAAAGCGAATAAACAGAACTAGGTAATGCAGGAAGAATTACGCTTATTCCACGAAGCATAAGTATTCCAAAAGGAGCCCAGAAGCCCATTTCTTCGACAGCATCACGAAGAGGCCCTATCCCATAGGTCTGGATAAGCGCAACTAATAAAATAATTAATCCGACTATGAAAGTAATTGAAAGAAACCTACGAAACTTCTTCATCTTCAAATCCCTCTAACTCTTTTCATATTTTGCACCTGAAGTTACCTGCTAATATCAGAAAAGACTTTAATATAAAAACAACTATTGGGCACTCATAATGCGCAAATGAAGCACAGAGAGGCAGATAAAAATCCAATTGGTTCATTTTGAGCACTTAAAGCTCTTTAAAATAAATAAAAAACCAGACTATAAGAAGCAAATTCTTCTTATGCACTCACCCATTATGGTTTTGGATTTAATAGAGATTATTATAATTTTATTTCAATCAGAATTTCGAACATAAAAAGTTTGAATAAATTAAGCAAGAATAGATATTGAAACAAAATTGCGGACCTTTGCTGGAACAATTATTTTTCTAAAATTAATCTAATGACTCAAAAAATGAAAATTAATTTAAAGCATGAGTTGGAATCAAAGCTATCCAAAATGGGTAATTCGCCTTCTATAGCATATGGAAAGAAACGAATCTCAGGAAGCAGTCTAATGACATATATTATGCATTGTAGAAGTAAATGTATGCCTGGTCAAGAAAATTTGTTTACCATCAATTCAAAAACTAAGCCCAAAGAAATAACTCATGAAAATATGATAAGGATGCGTTCTGCCTTTAAGCGAGAGAGGTATTCAAATGAAAAAAATATTACCAGAGTAAAGTTAATACATAACTCTAAAGATTTATTTACTTACAAAAGGTTTGAGCCTCATAGTGATGAATCTCTGTTGATAGCTATAAATGAATCTTACAAGCAGGTTTTTGGTAATTTGCGTCCGATGTCAAGCGAATGTCCTCCTGAAATACAACGAAGACTAAGGAATGGTGATATTTCAATTAGAGAATTTATTCGCGAACTAAGTAAGTCAGATTTCTACCGCCATCATTTTGTTGAAAGTGTCTCTCAAAAAAGGTGCATAGAACTGAATTTCATGCATCTATTAGGAAGACCATTAATTGAACAAAAAGAATTACAAGAAAGCATTAAGCTAATAAATGAAGAAGGTTTCACTGGACATGTTGATTTCTTGATTGATTCCTTAGAATATGAAGAGTTCTTCGGAGAAGATATAGTTCCATTTCCAAGATTCTGGAATTCGCCTTGCGGATCAACTACATCAAGCTTTATCAATACAGCAAAGTTTAGGAAAGGGTATGCAACTAGTGATAACGTTATTTATTAAGGAGAGCTTATGTTGCATGACGATTAAAAGGCCACCTTCAAATCAGAGACCAAAGAACCAATCATCAAAGACTCCTTCAGGGAAGAAAATTCCAATGGCTATGTCAATGATGGTCGACTCAATGGTTAGGATGATTCAGAATGGTAGTGTGAATCAAACTGAATTAGATTCAGAATAATAATTCAAGCCTCCAAATGGAGATTGAGGAATTTGTAAGTAAAAGTGCAGGGCAGTGGAGCTCTATGCGAAGCGGCCACTCCTTAGCTTTCCAGCAATTCGAAGAAATAGTTAGCAATATTAGAATTAATTTGCTTAGCAAAAATGACACAAGAGTAGAAGAATACCTTGATATTGTTGGGTATTCCCGAAGAAAAGTTGTTTCTCCATTTGAGATAGAGTGGATAGGCGAGTCAAACTGGGCAGACAATTCAGAGATTCAGAAGCAAGTCAAAGGGCATAGTTTATTAATTCCTATCAAATACTCAATCAATTCTGGAATTATTTTAAGAAGTAAAGGATATGCAGAAGATATACAGGCAATAACAGAGTATGTAATTTCATCTGACGGAACAATTATCTTTTCTAGTGCCTACCAACAAACAATTGCAGAAGAGCGCATTTGGTTTATCAATCAGAATGTACGGTGTAGGTCTTCCGTAATAAGATCTAAAAGCAAGGGTGCAATTCTTCAAACATCATTTGCCTCTGAGGTTCGCAAAGTATCAAAATAAATTTAATATGGAAAATACTCATAGCCAAGAAGAATCTATCTTTATTAAAACAATCTGTGGTAAGTATAGTAATAAGGTACAAGCTGATGAGGCTCCTAGATTGTATGCTCACATTAATATCTTCTTTAGACTTTTACCTTGGTCTTTGCTAAAGGGAGTAAGCTTTTATTCTGAGCAAAGTTACAACCATTCACCTTGGTCACCATACAGGCAGGCCGTACATAAGCTTTTAATTAAAGGTAAGATTTTCATCATGCAAAACTATAAAATAAAGAACGCATATAGGTTGGCAGGTGGAGGATTTGAAACTAAAATACTTTCTACAATAAATAGTTCGCAACTATCGCTAAGAGAAAGCTGTGAAATGAATTTTTACAAGTCTAAAAATAATTGTTATACAGGGCATTTAAAAAAAGGTTGCACTCATATTATTGAAAGAGATGGAAGAAAAACTTATCTTGTAAGTAAAGTTAAATTTGATAAACATAATTTCCTAAGTCTTGATGAAGGTTTTGATATTCAAACAGGCCAGAAAATTTGGGGGTCTGATAATGGTTACTTAAAATTCAAGAAGATAGATGACATGTAAGTTTAAGCAATTATTCAACAAATAAGTTCTCTAATATGTACTTTGCTTTTAACCTAACAAATTTATTAGAATCAGTTTTTTTTTCTAATATTTTATCCTTCTTAATATTAAACTTGTTATTTTTGATTAATCTCTCATAACACATTAAAGCTGAATAACGACATACCCAATTTGGAGAAATGCTCTCATCTAACCAATTATCAAAATTAGTTTTAAAAAGATTAGTATCAAGTTGAGATGACAATAAAATTGCTTGGGGCTTAAATTTCATAAATGGAGACCAAGATTGATCTAAGCAATGCTCTATTAATTCCAAACCTATCTTCTTGAAATCTAGTAAATGTATGTCCATATACCTAAAAAGAATGACAAGGAAGTAAACCACACCATAATCTTTTTTTAATTTATCCCAATTATTTTCTAAAGCTAGAAGTATCTCGCTTGGTTTCTGTTCAAGAAGGAGATTTAGAGAAGCATAACATTGATTAAAGTCTGGACTAAAAAGATCATGTATTAATAAATTAACATCAGGAGTGCCTATCTTATTCTTAACTAATCTGATTTTCCTAGGATCGTCTAATAAAACAAATTCAATAGAATCTAGAATATTAAATTCCAAAAATTCACTTTGTATCTTCGGCCAAAGCAAGTCAAGAGCTCGTATCCTGAAGAAAGGTGAAATAGGCGTCTTAAGAACATAGTCCAACAATTTATATGCTTGTGAGTCAATAACATCTTGAACAGCAGCTTGTCGGTCATTTTGATTATTAAGGTCTAGATAATTTCGTAAAAGATCAGTATCAATTAACTTACCAGTCATTATCTTTATTGCTGCTATTGATGCTCCCTTAATTCCTGGAGATATATTTTCTTTATAATAAACTTTTTCTATTTTCGAAAGTTGTGTAATTGCGTTCATCTTCGCCAAGCTTTGAATAAGAACTCGTTGATTATGATTTGGATTATCTACTAATGAGCCAATACAATTATGAAAATCTATATTATTGCAACCAATTTCTTGTAATGCCCACGCTGAGTTCTCAACAATAAAAGGATCAGAACTGTTCAAAGTCTTACCTATATATGGAATTGCTTTTTTACATTTCATTCTTCCTAACACCTCAATTGCTTTTCTCTTCGCAAGAAGAACTGAGGCTTCTTTAGAGTCAGATTTAACTAAATCTAGAAGAGCTTTTTCAGATTCAGAGCAATAATATTTTGAAAGATGAAAAACTGCCTTGTAATAGTCGCTTGACAAAGCTAAATCTTTTATGGGAGTTTTCAGAATTCTTAAGGCATCGCTCTTGCTTAATGGGGGAAGATTATCAAATGGTCCTGAATTCATCATTAACAAAATCAAGCCTCTAATAAATATATGATTAAAATTAAGTTTTTCTCATTTATCACTACTTCATAAAAACAATTGCAAGAAGAATCCAAGCCAAGCATTGAAAAAGAATATACAGCTCTTAGTACAGAAGAAGCTGCAGATCTAGCTGCAGAATTAAAAACACAATTAAAGGGAGGGAAAAAGCCTGAGGGAGATATAAATTTAATTAAAAAACTTATTACTGGACTAGGTGATAAAAGAGGTCTTCTAAGAAGAACTTTTGCAGAAAGCCTTGGGGTTATTGGTACAGACGCTCTACCTGAACTACGGAAAGCTTTGTTAAGCAGTAAAAGTGTCACGGTAAGACGAGCAGCTGCAAAAACACTCAAACTTGTAGGAGATCCTAGTGCTCTTCCAGATCTCTTATATGCTCTTTTAACTGATAAAGATCCAGTTGTCCAAGGTTCCGCAGTAGCTGCGATGGCCATTTTTGGTGAAGATGCAGCTAAAAGCTTACTTTTAGTTCTTGAGAATCCAAATAGTTCCGAAATGCAATGTGGATTAGCAAGTTGGGGGCTCTCATTCATAGGAGCTAAAGGAGCAGAAATTCTTAAACGAGCTGCAATGTCAAATAATGAAAAAGTTCGTGCCTCTTCAATTGCAGCTCTTGGAGAACAAATTCAATTATTCTGCGATACTGAAGCAAAAGATATTCTTACTAATGCAATCAATGATCTATCGGATGACGTGCAAATAGAAGCAATTAAACTAATGGGTCTTCTTGATGACCAAAATTGGGATCTGAATCTTATAGGAGAAAAATTAAATTCAAATAATCCTCAAGTGAGAAAACAATCAGCATTGTCTCTAATGAAATTACAAGCTATAAGCCAAATCAAAAATCTTAGGCAATCACTTCTAAAAGAAAAAGATCTAGAAGTAATTAATATTATAAATTTAAGCTTAAGTAAAATCGATACCTAATATTTATTTATATCTTTATATTAATTAACTTGCAAATTCTGAGCCTGAAAAGCACTTTCTCTAACCATTTCATCTAACGAACTATCATTAACTATTGATTGAAGAAAAGGGCCTACAGATCTTTCATTAATCTCAGATATAGCTGTAACTGCAGCCTTAGCCTTTAGAACATTTTCATCACGACACAAGCATTTCAAATATGGAAGTGTCTTTTCACCATTTTGTCGTAGGAAAGAGATTATAGTGAGAATAATCTCAACAGATTGATCATTAACTGCTGACTCTATTAATGTTTTTATTTCTGATTCAAAATCATCAAGGCTATGGCTAGATGAAACTATAACAAGAACTTTCAAACAGCTTACTTTTAGTATCTTCTCCTCACTAGAGATATACATTTTAATTATATCCTTAACAATACTTTTACCAAAAGAGCCAAGAGCTTTAACTGATTTTCTTCTAAGTTCAATATTATTACTATCTAAATTTCTCGTTAATATTTCTATAGATTCCTCAGGCCAGTACTCTCTCATATTGATAGCTGCAAGTCTATTTATATAAGGGTTAGGATGATCAAAATCAGAAAAGATATCTTCTATTGTGGGTATATTTTCCTTCGGAGGCATTTATAGAGAGACTTTAGATTATCTATTAAGCTAAGGCATTTATCAAATAATCAAGCAAGGTTTTAAACTCAGCTGCAGCCTGCTGATTCATATCTCCAGGAATATTTACTTTATCTCTAATATATGTCAATGCTTCTATATATGCAGCAGTAGGGAGCTGGTGAGCCCTAATAACTTCACGCATTCCAGCTATTCCCCATTCATCAAGAGGACCAGTGCCACCAGTTACTAGGCAATAGTTAATTAATCTCAAATAATGATTAATATCTCTAGCACATTTATCTTTATTAGCTTGATCATAAGACTGTGTTCCATAAACATAATCCAAGGATTCAGATGTGAATCTATCTATATGAATAGCAAGTTTTTCCGCTGCTTCTAATCTTGAGGCAGCTCTATCAAAAGAGCCCTTTACCGATTCAATATCACTAAGAGTAGGGAACCTTGCTGAAGCATCTGCTGAAGAAATTACTGTAGTAACTGCTGATTTCATTTGTATTAACTCTTGAATAGGAAATTAAAGTTGTTCATAAAATTTTCCTTAACTTAAAGCACTAATGACTCGATCAAAATAAGATGCTGCCTCTGAAGCAATATCTTTACAATCTGCCCCTGAGCCAGAATTAATTCCTTCAAACATTTTTCTCCCTGTATTTGTTTCGGTCATAATTGCAACTGTTGCTATTTTCATAATTTCAATTGCTCGAATAGCATTTGCCAATGGCACCCCTAAAGCAAGGTAAGTCTCTTTGAGACCGTTGATGCATCTATCATCTAATACAGATGGATCTCCAGCTAAAAGAGCATAACTGACATATCTAAGAATAATTTCTCCATCCCTAAGACAGGCAGCCATTCTTCTTGTTGGATAGCAATGTCCTCCAGGTTGAGTTAGTCCTGTATTTTCACAGACCATTCCCGAAACAGCATCTGCAGCAATACAAGAAACATTTTGAGTGATTGCAAGTGTTGCATCTATACGTTTATTTGCATCCGCAACATACCTTCTAAGGGACGCAAGCTCAGTGGTCCCTATAGGAGTACCTTTGGAATCAGCAGTTACAACAGCCCGTGAGAATGCATCAAGCATCTGTAAATCTAGAAAACCAGAAAAATCATGTAATCAAAGTGCCTCCTACTGGTATGGAAAAGCACCGACATCCAACTTAACTCTAAACCTCACAAAGATCAGGCAACCTCAACTCACTCTGCAATGCTTCTTAACTGAAGACCTAAGGTTCCTAAAATCCTAAAAGATGCCAAATATTATTTTGACTAAAAAATTAATTACCAGAAACTTGTCACTTTTTTGAGCTAACATTTCAGTGGATTTATGTCTATGATCTTGCAAGCTACTTCAAAGGAACTCACTGACTCTATAGAGCTATTGAAAACTTATCGAGATCGGTTGAAGGAAGAGATTGTCACTATGTCTCAAAAACTTCGAATATCCCAGTCGACAATTGCAGTGAATTTAACAGAAAATATCGAGCTTAAAAATATAGATAAAATACTTAAGAAGCTTGATGATCAAATGAATCAGCTCTCAAATGAGAATACTGTATAATTGATTTTACAAAGCACTGTCAGATACTTAACTATGCATATATAACTAGGTTTATATCAATACTATGATTAATAAAAGCACATTCCTTCTTGGCCTCAACCAAGATCAATCAAAAGCGGTTGATCATTATGAAGGTCCACTTCTAGTTGTTGCAGGTGCAGGTAGTGGTAAGACAAAAGCTTTAACCCATAGAATAGCTCATTTAATTTCAGACTTCAAAGTAGATCCTGCCGAAATTCTTGCCGTAACTTTTACAAATAAAGCAGCTAGAGAAATGAAAGATAGGCTTGAAATTCTACTAGCTAAAAAACTAGCAGAGAGTGATTTAGGGCAACCACTAAGTACATTACATTTATCTGTGCAAAATGAACTTCGTGCTCGTATTAAGAGAGAAGTAACGAAGGATCTTTGGATAGGTACATTCCATGCATTATTTGCTCGTTTACTTCGTTTTGATATTGAAAAGTATATTGACAAAGAAGGTTTAAGTTGGACTAAGCATTTCTCTATATATGATGAAACAGATGCCCAAAGTTTAATAAAAGAAATCGTTACTCAAGATTTACAGCTTGATCCCAAAAGAGTTGAGCCTAAAAAGATTCGTTGGGCAATAAGTAATGCAAAAAACAAAGGGATTATGCCTGATACATTAGAGGCAGAAGCTGATGGAAAAAGAGGAAAGTTAACTGCTCAGGCCTATAGAATTTATAGAAAAGCACTAGCAGCAAATAATGCTCTTGATTTCGATGACCTGCTTTTATTACCTGTTCAACTTCTTAAACAAAATGAAGATACAAGAAACTACTGGCATAATAGGTTTAAACATTTACTTGTTGATGAATATCAGGATACGAATTGGACTCAATATGAATTAATTAAATTATTAGTAACAAATGGAGAGAAACCATCTCTTTTCAAAAAATGGAAAGACCGTTCGGTTTTTGTAGTTGGTGATGCAGATCAAAGTATCTATAGCTTTAGAGCAGCTGACTTTAGAATTTTAATGGGTTTTCAAGAAGACTTTAGTAGTAAAATAGAAAAAACAAATACTTCAAATATTGTTAAGCTTGAAGAGAATTATCGTTCAACTTCAAATATATTAGAGGCAGCAAATAGACTTATATCTAACAACAAAGAAAGAATAGATAAGGTTTTAAAAGCAACTCGTAGTAATGGTGATTTAATCAAGCTAACAAGATGCGACGATGAGATTGCAGAAGCAGAAGCATTAGTACATAGGCTAAGGATTATTGCAGCAGGAGATAGAAGTTTAAAATGGGGAGATATTGCAGTTTTATATAGAACTAATGCTCAGTCAAGAGTTATAGAAGAATCTCTAGTTCGTTGGAACATACCATATGTAGTTGTTGGTGGCTTAAGGTTCTATGACAGAAGAGAGATAAAAGATGTTTTAGCATACTTAAAGTTATTAATTAATCCATCAGATAGTGTCAGTCTTCTAAGAGTTCTCAATGTCCCAAAGAGAGGTATTGGTAAAAAAACTGTTCAGAATTTCACTCAAGCAGCCAGTCAGTTAGGTATACCCTTATGGGAAATAGTGACTGATCCAGAAGCAATTCGATCTCTAGGTGGGAGATCTGCAAAAGGGTTGTTGGAATTTAGAGAAATCATCCAAAGCTTACAAGCTCAACTAAATGTCTCAAATCCATCTGAAATCATTCAATTAGTCTTAGAAAATACTGGATATCTTAAAGAACTCATTGCCACTGCTACTGATGAAGCAGAAGAACGACGCAGGAACCTTCAAGAATTAGTAAATGCTGCACTCCAATATCAAGAAGAGAATGAATCAGCTGACTTGGAAGGATTCCTAGCATCAGCTGCTCTTGCAAGCGATGCTGACAATAAAGACAACGCTCTAGATCGAATAACTCTGATGACCTTACATAGCAGTAAAGGGCTTGAGTTTCCAATAGTTTGTCTAGTTGGCATGGAGCAAGGTCTATTCCCAAGTTATCGCTCTCTTGATGATCCAGCATCTTTAGAAGAAGAAAGAAGACTCTGCTATGTAGGTCTAACAAGAGCTAAAGAAAAATTATTCCTTTTTCATGCAAATGAAAGAAGATTATGGGGTGGCATCAGAGAACCTGCTATTGCATCAATATTTATTTCTGAAATTCCTCCTGAATTAATGGAAGGAGACTTACCCTTATCTGGGGGGACAGCTATAAGAAGAGAAAGACACTTAGATCGATTGACTCGATTAGATCGACCTTCAAGTTTCCCAAATTCTTCTAGAAAGACTCAACAAAGTCCCAGTAATGCCATAAGAAAATTAAATGCTGGTCCTTCTCCAAACAAGCAGTGGGCTGTAGGTGATCGAGTTATCCATTCCAGCTTTGGGGAAGGACAAATCAGCCACATTTTTGGGAGTGGCCAAAAAATATCTATCGCAGTTAAGTTTGGGGGAATGAGTCCAAAGATTTTGGACCCACGTTTAGCACCAATACAGCCAATAGAAGATATTTAAAAGCTAAACCAATTAGTATTAGAAAAGAGAAAAAATTCTTTTTATAGCCATGCTCACCCCGGTCAATCGGGAGTTGCTAAATTGTTTTCCTGTTTTAACCGAAGCTCTTTTAAAGAACTTGGTTAAAGCTGCAGATCAAGCAGAAATTAAAAGAATTGCCGTTGTAGGTGGCATTATCAGAGATCAACTAATCAATAAAAGTCTTAACCAATCACCAAAGAAGTTCTTCGATATTGACCTAATAATTGAAGAAGAGCCAAAAAAACTAGCTGAAAGTATAAGTAATCTTTTAGGAGATTCCAGAGTCAAGATATCCAGAGTCAATCATCTCTATCAAACTGTTGAATTAAAGATCGATGGCATTCCTGTAGATATTGCTAGAGCAAGAATAGAAAAATATCCAATTCTTGCTGCAAACCCAAAGATAAAGCCTTCTCATATTGAAGATGACTTATCCAGACGTGATTTCACAATAAATGCAATAGCCTTAGATCTACGGACAAATCAACTGATAGATTATTTACAGGGAAGAGAAGCAATTATCAATCGAAAAATAGAATTTATTCACTCTAAAAGTGTTGCAGAGGATCCAACACGAGTTATTAGAGCAGCACGTTATGCCGCAAGATTAGGATTTGACTTAACTTCAGAATCACTAAATCAAATAAAATCAACAATAAGATTATGGCCTTGGAATCACGCAATAGATGATAAGTATAAGGATTTACCTAGCTCTCTTTGTACTAGGCTAAAAATGGAACTAAAAGTCTTACTAGAGAAAGAAAATAATTGGGCAATAGCAATTCAATACCTTCAAGAATGGGGGGCTTTAATATTAATAGATAAAAAGATTCAGAATGACAATTACTGGAAGAGGAGGATCAGTTGGGGGTTGCGATTAGGTCTCAATCCATTGACAGCTTTTATTGCCAATTCTATCAACCCAGTTAAACTTGCAGAAAGATTAGATTTATCACATTCACAGCAAAAGTTGTTAAGTGAAAGCACTCAAATAAATAAACATTTTCTTTCACTCTATGTTTCAAAAAAAACAGAGAATTGGGATGCCCAAAGATGGTGTGAGGAGATTGAATCTGCAAACTGGGATCCAACAGCAATAGCTATTGCTATCTGCTTAGGAAATCCTCTTTGGAGACCATTATTAAGATGGTGGGGACGGTGGCGTCTCATACAAGCAGAAACAACCGCTGAAGAACTTATAAAAAAAGGCTGGGACCAAGGGCCAGCTTTAGGTCAAGAGTTAAAGAGACTTAGAAAGGTCGAACTAAAAAAATACAAAAGAACAAAGCCAAGTTAAACTTATTGGACAAGATCAACTAATCCAATTTGATGCCAAGATGAATCTTTAATAAGTCCTTCTGCATCATCTGGATCACAAGCAATCATTAATGGACCACATGTTTGAGGGTCTACCAATAGTCTCTTAATAAGCTCTATTTCATGATTATCTTGGTATTCATTATGCCCAATTAAATTTATATATCCTGAAGATTTATTTTTTGAATTTAATAGATTTAAAAAACTTTTATTAGAAGGTGAAAGTGTACTTTCAAATCCCTTTTCAAGAAGACTTTTTACACCTCTAAACGTTGGGATAGCTTCTCCAAAAATATCAACTTTAATTAAGGGCAATTTTGCTTTCAGTCTTGTTAAATTAGTAGCATTAATCATTTCACTTAAGTGGCCAATCAAACCAAAACCTGTTACATCTGTGCACGCATGAATCAAATTTGGGTTTGATGTTTCAATAACTTTTCTTTGAAGCTTTTCAATCAGTTCGTGTTGACTCTCAGAAAGCGTTAACAATGCACTATCCACATAACTAACAGAAGATGTTCCTTGCATTGCAGCAGCAAAAATCACACCACTGCCAATCCCTCTGCTTAAAAGAATAGAATCGCCAGGTTTAAGTCCACCTTTACTCCAAGGTGCACAATCTGAATGTAGAAATCCATTAATGGAAAGAGAGATTTGAATCCCTAAATTAATATTTTGATCTAGAGCAGATCTGGACTCATAAGTGTGACCACCTATCAATTCAGCTCCTTGAGGTTTTAATGCCGATTTAATTCCTAAAAGGCATTGAGTCAAAATTTCTTTCTGGAGAAATCCACCAACTGATGGAATAGTAATAACAGGTTGAGCAGAAGAAACATAAGCGCCCCTAGCCCAAATATCCGAGCATGCATGTAAAGTAGTTAGCCGAGCATTTAGCCAAGGATCACTTACTAAAGCAGGGAACCCATCAACACTTTGGAGCCACAAGCCCTCATCTTGAGAAGTTCTAACAAGCGCCGCATCCTCTGGATAATCACTTAGCACTGAAAGTTCAGCTTCTCTCAAAGCCTTTTGCAAAGGCTGAAAAGGCATTTTTGCAGCACAGCCTCGACAAGGTAATTGCTTATCTTTCGACTCATTCATTTCTTCAAAATTGATAAATTTATCCATAAATCCCCTATCAAGTTTCTTCTTCCATTCCCAAAAGAGACGGCAAGGTCCAAAAATAAAAGGTCCCCAGAGCATCCAGGCAATAGGAGAACTTTGCTCTCTATGAGTACCTACTAAGTGCAAAGCATATTTCTGAGGTTTCCAAGACAAGAGTGATTGCTTGGACAAAGATCTTTCAATATTTTTAGCCAAAGGGACTGCAGCACGCACAGCCCAAACACCAGAAGGGGGAGGCTTACTCTTGCCAAGCAAACCACAGTCCCCTACAGCAAATACATCGCAACGACCACGCACCAAAAAGTTTGAATTCGTTTTTACTCTTCCAAAATCATTTGCATCTAAACCACTCTTCT
The DNA here is from genome assembly GCA_003279445.1 of Prochlorococcus sp. AG-402-G10. Taxonomy (GTDB): domain Bacteria; phylum Cyanobacteriota; class Cyanobacteriia; order PCC-6307; family Cyanobiaceae; genus Prochlorococcus_E. The sequence continues at coordinate 29,308 of QCHT01000004.1, read as the reverse complement.
TCAACCACTTAGGTGCTTGGCTACCTGTACAAAGTAATACAGGGCCTAAAATAGGGCTGCTCGGATGAGTGATTTGAATCTTGGCTAAAGAGAGTTGCTGCCTAAAACTTAAATTCAATTTTTCTTCGTAAGCTTGCAGTCTTAATAGTCTTGAGGGCCATCTTCGCCTAAGTGCAAAGACCATTTCCAGAGCAGCAAGACCTGATCCAATAACTGTAAAAGGATCATGCTTTTCTTCTATATAGCTATTATCAAAGCAATTTATCCATTTTAGACATTTTTCAAAGGGTCTAATTGGACTTGAAAGGCTTTTATTTTTAATTACTTGAGAAATTGAATCATCGACAAAAGTTTCAGACCCAACGTCCAAGCTTAATCTAGAGAATTCTATAGAAGGACGCCTTTGCAAAAACAATCTATTCTGAGAGAGGTCTAATGTTTCAATTTCTCCGACAACTAAAGATACTCCTGCTCTATCAGCAAGTAATCTTAAATCTATTGAAGCCTTGTCTAATTGATAAAGGCCAGAGATAAGACCAGGAAACATTCCTGAATAAATTGTTGAGCTTTCTCGATTTATCAAAGTGATTAAACACTTTGGTCTTAATTGAGGATTCATTGCCCATCGCAACAAAATAAGTGCATGGGTATGACCACCCCCTGCTAATACAAGATGATCAATCAGCATTTTCCTTCAAATATTCTTGGGAAAGATTCCAAGCCCGGCTTTTTAAAGAATGCTCGACTGGGAGTTCTAGGAGGTAGTGGACTCTATTCAATAGAAAGCCTTGAGAATGTAAAAGAAGTGGACATAGATACTCCCTATGGGAAACCTTCTGACAGTTTACGTATTGGCAATCTAGAGGGGATTGAGGTAGTTTTCTTAGCTCGACATGGAAGACATCACACTTTTACCCCCACTGAAATTCCTTACAGAGCAAATATATGGGCCATGAGATCACTAAACGTCCGATGGATTCTTTCTCCATCAGCAGTTGGTTCATTACAAGAACAAGTAAGGCCATTAGATTTAGTTGTTCCAGATCAATTTATTGACCGCACTCACCAAAGGCCCTTGACCTTCTTTGGTGAGGGTGCAGTAGCACATGTCACAATGGCAGATCCTTTTTGCCCAACACTTTCAAGATTAGTTGCCGAGGAAGGCGAGCAATTGATGCCTGAAGGTCGTCAACTTCACAGAGAAGGGACATATCTTGCCATGGAAGGTCCAGCATTCTCGACTCGTGCTGAATCTAGGCTCTATAGAAGCTGGGGTTGCAATGTAATAGGTATGACTAACCATACAGAAGCAAGATTAGCGAGAGAAGCAGAGATAGCTTATTCATCGCTATCAATGGTTACTGACTATGACTGCTGGCATGAAGGTTTCGGGAATGTAACAGTAGATATGGTCATCGAAAATCTTTCTATTAACTCAAAACTAGCGAAAGACATAATAAAGGCTATAGCAAGACGCATATCCTGTATGAGACCTCAAAGCGAGGCTCACAAAGCTCTCAAGAATAGTCTTATGACTTCCAAGGAAAAAGTATCAACAACAACTCGTCAAAAAATAAACCTATTTACTGAACATTACTGGGGTAAGTTCAATAAATAAACTAGTTTTTAAAGCCAGCTTAGGGAATCAAGCTGACCCAACACCTGTATAAGAACCATAGAAGAAGATTCCTAAAACAAAAATAACTGCAATACCACCAGCAGTGGCAACTAACCACAACGGCAACTGCCCCTCAGTCCAACGACGTTCCCAAGAAACAGCTGGACGTCCATCAGGAAGTCTGTCAGGTAGACGACCATCAGGTCCCTTTAGTTTGCTCATGATTAAAAAAGATTTTAATTAAAGAAATAGCTTGAGAACAAAATCCCGAGAACAAAAACAAGCAAAAGCCCTAAATAAAGGCTTGTTCGGTTCAGCTCAACCGAAAGCTTGTTTGGATTTGGAGTAACTTGCATGGCTAAAAAATAAGTCGTAAATCAACGACGGATGAACTGCATTGCCGCAATAGCACCCAAGAAAAATACTGTTGGGATAGCAAGTGCATGAACTGCAAGCCATCGCACCGTAAAAATTGGATAGGTGCGGACTTCAACAGCCTGTAATGGAGAAGAAGAGTTTGTCATTGGTTATTTCAGGCGCAGGTCAAGTTGAGCTTTGGATTCAAAGCGTTGTGACACTACTGGTGCCTTAGTTTCAGAAGCCTGAAAATAGGAATCTGGTCTAGGAGTTCCAAATGCGTCATAGGCAAGTCCTGTAGACACAAATAAGAATCCTGCAATAAAGATCGCAGGCAGAGTCACGGCATGGATAATCCAATAACGGACACTGGTAATGATCTCAAAAAACGGGCGTTCCCCGGTGGAGCCGGCAGCCATAGCCTCACGCGTATTATCTGCCTGATCCTACAAGGGTCTATCTAAAAGTTTGGGCAGGTGTATCAGCATGGTTACAGAGCGTTGTGCATTAAAAGCCATTTATGAGTATCCAATCCAGCGTAAAACATGTCCTCTTTCCCCTAAGGCAAAGCCTTTAGGGAAATTACCTGAAGAATTTTCTAGAAAAAGTATTCGAATGAAATTTGTTGGAGTTGCGTAACCAATTGGATCTTTTTCCCAAGTTTTTCCATCATCTTTACTAATTAAAAGAGTTCCATTTCCACCACCAGCCCAAATCCCACCATTAGGGTCCCATGCCATATCCATATAGTTGTATCCATTGACTAAAGGAATTATTGGCTTAGACCAACTTTCATAATCACCAGCTTGGTCATTAAGACGGATCTCTGCTCCTCTTGAAAGCATCCATAATTGCCCATCGGGTTTAAAGCCTAAGGTTTGGACTCTTTTACTACTTGCTCTCTGATGAGACTGCCAGGCTTGATCTCCACTATCTAAAGTTACAAAGAAGTTACCTAAACTACTTACACTTACATAAGTACCATCTTTTCTTCTACGCAAGTCTCGAACACCCCCTGAGGCTTCTGCAACCCTCCCTTCCCAATTTTGGCCTGCGTCATTTGTTCTATATACCGCACCTGCAGTAGTAGCTAATTCCGCTGAATTTTTATCAAGAGTTGTTATCAGATATGGATCGCCAGGCAATTGATTACCTAGCGATAAACGCGTCCAATTCTGCCCTGCATCTTCAGTATGCATAACAAGACTAGGTTGGCCAACAATCCAACCTTCATCTTCTTTAAAGTCAATGCTAATCAATCTGAAATTCTCCTCACTAGGTAGATCCAAGCTCCTCTCTTGCCAAGTCAAGCCTCCATCATTTGTTTCAAGAATTAACCTATTTGCTCCGACTAAAAAACCATGGTTTTCATTCACAAATGCTATATCAAGAGGGTTGTCATCACTTGCTAATTGAATTTCCTCCCAAGGACTATTTGGCTCAACTGGTAAACGAGTAGTTGTCACACACCCGGTCAAGGTAAAACCAAGCGAAAGAATTAAAATTAAATTAACTGAATAGTTGATGAAGCGATTCATGAAAAGCTTAATGCAAGGAGTAAAGGGATAAAAAACAAGCAGCGGCAAAGGCTAAGCCGCCAAAAATAAGGACATTTTTTTGACCTGGGGGAAGAGTATTAAATCCAAATCCATAAACAACATTATCTTCAAAGCCATCAGTAGGCACAAATTTAGCCCCTATATCCTTGTAAGCACCATATCGTGCTCTGCAAACAGGGCAACGGAAGGTTTCTTGATCTATTTCCAAAAAAGGAGTTCCTGGAGGTATTTTATATTTGCGCAGTCCCTCATTAGGGTCATAAACATAACCACATCCTCTGCATTCAAACCTATTTTGGCTGAGATCCTCCTCTAGGTCTTGAAGTTTCAGATCTAATTTTTTCTCTGCATCAATAGGACTATTGCCAGATTCATTGGCATTTGTCTCATCTAATGCAGGTTTTTGTTCATCTCTCACCGTTTGCAGTTTCACACAACCTAACTCTATCGAGGAAAGTGCGCTTAAGTGGGTGCCAAACTAATAATCAAGTATTTAATGCATCATGTTTACTCTTGAGGGTTACGACGCATTCCTTGGTTTTCTATTGATATCAGCTGCAGTTCCAGTTCTTGCTCTCGTCACAAATAAACTAATTTCTCCAAAAAGCAAACCTGGGGAAAGAGAATTAACTTACGAATCTGGCATGGAACCAATTGGGGGAGCATGGATTCAATTTAATATCAGGTATTACATGTTTGCACTTGTATTCGTTATTTTCGACGTAGAAACAGTGTTTCTTTATCCATGGGCAGTTGCATTTCACAAACTTGGTTTACTAGCATTCATAGAAGCACTTATTTTCATTTCAATTCTTATAGTTGCACTAGCATATGCATGGCGCAAAGGTGCACTTGAATGGAGTTAGGTCTATGAGTAATTATTCTTCAGCACAATCAGTTCGAGACATTAGATCAGCAACATGCGGTCCAGTTGGTGCACCAACAATTACTAACGATTTAAGTGAAAATATTATTCTTACTAGTCTCGATGATTTGCATAACTGGGCAAGGTTAAGCAGCTTATGGCCACTTTTATATGGAACTGCTTGTTGTTTTATTGAATTTGCAGCATTAATTGGTTCTCGATTTGATTTTGATCGTTTTGGACTTGTTCCAAGAAGCTCTCCCAGGCAAGCTGACCTTTTAATAGTTGCGGGAACTGTAACCATGAAAATGGCTCCTGCTCTAGTGAGACTTTATGAACAAATGCCAGACCCTAAATATGTAATTGCAATGGGTGCTTGCACCATTACTGGTGGTATGTTTAGCGCTGACTCAACCACAGCTGTTCGTGGAGTAGATAAACTCATACCTGTTGATTTGTATTTACCTGGATGCCCGCCTAGACCAGAAGCAATTTTCGACGCAGTCATCAAACTTAGGAAAAAAGTAGGAAATGAATCATTTTCCGAGCGTGAGAAAATAGCCCCTAGGCATCGCTACTTCACTATTTCTCATAAGATGAAAAGAATTGATCCATTAGTAACTGGTTCTTACTTAAATGCTGAAAGTCAAAAAGCAGCATTACAAGCTGGTAAAGAAGTAAAAATCAAATCAGAAAAACTAATTAAAGAAACTATCGCTAACTAATTATTTATCTCATGAGTGAAAATCAAAGCGAGCTGAATCAAGACAAGCGAGTCGAAAAAGAAACAACTCCTCAAAGAGGGCCAATAAGTCAATTACTTTGCGATGAAGGCTTAGCTCATACGGTTAATAAACCTGATCATATTGGAATTGAAATTATCAATGTAGTTCCTGATTTACTAATAGAAATTGTTTCAAGCTTAAAGAGTCATGGATTTAATTACTTAGAATGCCAAGGAGGCTATGATGAGGGGCCAGGCAAGAAAATAGTTTGTTTCTACCATCTAATAGAAATTAAAGAGTATAAGAAAGGCTCGAAGCCAAATGAAGTTCGCTTAAAGGTTTATCTAGACAGGGAGGGTGATCTAAAAGTCCCATCTCTTTACAAAGTTTTCCAAGGTTCTGACTGGCAAGAAAGAGAAACGTACGACATGTTTGGTGTTAATTTTGTTGGACACCCTCATCCTAAAAGATTATTAATGCCAGAAGATTGGAAAGGGTGGCCATTAAGAAAGGACTATGTTCAACCTGACTTTTACGAAATGCAAGATGCTTATTAAATATCTCTTCTATCATTCTTAAATGCTCGCATAACAGCCAAAGATAATCTTTTAGGGTCATGTCTTAAAACTGACCAAGAGGTTGTTTGTCTAAATGATTGAAGTGATTCCTTGAAAACTTTATACCCTTTAGCGGTAAGACTACTAACATCACATTTAACTGGCTCAGCGCCTCTAGACAGGTAATAATCCAGCAACCCTGAAGGAGGGAAGTCCTTCTGAGCAATGATTATATTGAAAATTTTTTTTGTAATACCAAAGATAGCTAGCTGTGCCTCAATAGCCCTAACATGTCCTGACACGTCAAGGCCATCAGTTTCTCCAGGTTGAGTCATTAAATTACAGATATAAAGCTTAGTCGCTTTGCTTCTTTGAATTGCTTCCAAAATCTGTGGGATCAACAAATTTGGCAAAATAGATGTATAAAGACTCCCTGGACCTAGCACAATCAATTCAGCATTTTCAATGGCCTCAATAGCGCTAGGCAACGCAGGAGGCTTTTCAGGTAAACATCCAATTCGAACAATTGGGTGCTGAACCTCACTGATTGCAGACTCGCCTTCAATTCGATCTCCATTCTGAAGTTCTGCCCACAAACGAACATCAACATTAGTTGCAGGAACAACTTGTCCTCGCACATCCAGAACACGACTTGAAGCAGTAATCGCTGCTTCAAGATTCCCAGTAATCGAAGTTAATGCAGACAAGAAAAGGTTCCCAAAACTATGTCCAACCAATCCTGTCCCAGAAGAAAATCGATATTGAAAGAGACGAGTTATCAAAGATTCTTCAGTAGCAAGAGCTGCTAGACAATTTCTAATATCTCCAGGTGGTTGCACTCCAAGTTCTCGCCTTAAAATTCCGCTACTTCCTCCATCATCAGCAACAGTCACAATTGCAGTAATTCGATTGCTATATCTTTTTAATCCCATAAGAAGCGTCGAAAGTCCTGTCCCACCACCAATAGCAACAATATTAGGTCCTCGATTCAATCTACTTTTAGCCCGTAAAGCGTTGATCAGAATGTCATCTTTTTCAGGGGCAACTGCTTTTTGAATTGATTTAAAGCTTCTATTCTGGCCCCAAATCAAAAGGGCAATTCCAGTCAACAATAAAATTGGTCCAGTAATACTACTAGGCAAAAACTTGGTCATCATCCCTATAAGAGAAAACATTAGTTCTATGCCCCAATAAATTGGCCTTAAATCTGCCCATATGATCAAGCCAAAGAAAGCCACTATTAAACCAAAAACGGAGATAAGCATCCATCGCTTTACAACCAGTCCAGGCAATAACCAACTCAATGCTCTGTGGAATCGTCCAAGCAAATCAAAATTTAGAGCTCTTTGGGAACTCTTCCTACGCCATCGTAAAGATTTGCGCCCTCTGGGAATCCTTTCGTTCAATGGTTTACTAGAAGAGGCACTTTAAAACAACTTGGGTCGACATTAATAGAACCCTAAAGGACACTACTTTATAGTCCGATAAAATAAATAATGATATGAAAGATTTATCATCTAAAACTTTACCCAGCAAAAACTCTCCAGTTGTTGAGCTGGACGACTTATCAATGCAATGGGGAACAAATTCTGTTCTGAGCAAAGTTAGCCTAACAATGAAGCCTGGTGAAAGAATTGCAATCATTGGCCCTTCTGGGTCAGGGAAATCAACTATATTGAGATTATTGGCAGGGTTATTACTTCCATCTAGCGGAGAATTAAGATTATTTGGAGTAATCCAAAAGTACTTACGCCTAGACCAAAACATCCCTCCAGATGTTCGCTTGGTTTTTCAAAATCCAGCATTAATAGCCTCGCTTACAGTAGAAGAGAATGTAGGGTTTCTTTTAAAGAAAAATCCTCAAATTGGAGATAAGGAAGTTAAAGATATTGTTATTTCCTGCCTCGAAGAAGTTGGTCTTTACGACATTGCGGAGAAATTCCCAGGTCAATTAAGTGGGGGTATGCAAAAACGAGTAAGTTTTGCACGAGCTTTGATCAATGACCCTATAAATAATTCATCCTCAATGCCACTTTTACTTTTTGATGAACCTACCGCAGGTTTAGATCCAGTTGCTAGTACAAGAATCGAAGATCTAATAGTTAAGACAACGACGCTGGCAAGAGGATGTTCAATCGTAGTCAGCCATGTACTTAGTACTGTTGAGAGAGCCTCAGAAAGAGTTGTGATGTTATATGGAGGCAAATTCCAATGGGATGGCTCTATCGAAGATTTCAAGAAAACTGAAAACCCCTTCATTAAACAGTTCAGAACAGGTAGTCTTGAAGGGCCAATGAAACCCAAAGAAATTTAATTCTTATGCGTCGCAGTTACCGTGATGCCATTGTTGGATTTTCCCTTATAGGGGGAGTAGTACTCTTTTCAGGGCTAACATTTTGGCTGAAAGGATTAAAAGTAAGTAGAGAAACATGGAATATTACAGCTAACTTCACTGATGCAACAGGATTGTCCAATGGGACTCCAGTTACTTTTCGAGGTATTCAAATAGGAAACGTACAAACCATCACTTTCACACCAAAAGAGGTGACAGCAAAAATCAGAATCAATAGGAATGACCTCGTTTTATTCAAACCAATCACAGCCAAAATTGAAACGAACTCACTATTAGGCGGAGATGCGCAAATTTCTCTAAATACCCAAGGAGAACCTATTGATAGTTTACAAATGCGTCCAACTGGAAAAGGATGCGTCCAGGAGCTAATTCTTTGCGAGGGTGATTCTATAAAAGGTGATGACCTTAGTAATATGTCTAAATTAGCTGGAGATCTCAATAAGTTTATTAATGATGCTGATAAACAAGAAATTATCGAAAAGATGGTCTCTTCTATTGAGCAATTTGATAGCACTCAAGAAAACCTAGATGAATTAATAAGATTATCAAAATTAGAATTGTATAAAGCTATGCCAATTATCAGAGATCTTAAAAAATCAGTCATTCATATCAATAGTATTCTCGGTTCTATTGATGACCCAGAGGTTCTCCAAGATATCAAATCAAGCACAAGCTCCGTTAAATCTTTTACAGCAAAGATTGACAGAATAAGTGACAAACTAGATGAAATAGTTAACGACGATGATTTAAGAAATGCATTAAAAGATGCAGCTATAGGAGTAGGTAAACTCTTTAACGATATATATAAATAATTATTTACTTAACCGTATTAATTGCTTCCATAGCAATAGATGCAAGTGCCTGATCTGTTGCCTTCGGCAGCTGCACATATTTGCCCGCCGCAGCTTCCGCTAGATCTTTCCCAATACCACTTGCTATAAATTTTCTTTCAGTATCTATGACCAGCAATTTAATACCTAAGGTGCGATAACGCGAAGCGACATCCAGCACTTCTTGCTTTAAGTCAACTGGCACCTCTCCATCCAATTCAGGCTGTCCTAGAGATTTGCTTAAAGGTACGTTACCTCTCCCATCAGTGATTGCAACAACTACAACCTGGCCCAGGTCGCCAGTAGCAAGAGCATTTGCCCCGACTCTTGCAGCCTGTGTCAAACCATGGGCCAATGGAGATCCACCTCCACATGGCATTGTCTCCAATCTACGTTTTGCTGCCGTAATAGATCGTGTAGGTGGCAACAAGACTTCAGCATGATCTCCTCTAAATGGAATCAGGGCAACTTCATCCCTACTTTCATAAGCTTCTGTCAGCAATCTAATTAAAGCCCCTTTAGCACTTTGCATGCGATTAAGTGCCATTGAACCACTTGCATCGACTAAAAAGATGACCAAAGAACCTGCTTTCTTTTGAAGGAGTTTCGCGCGTAAATCACCTTCTTCTACAATAACTTTTCTTTCAGGTTGTCTTTCCCTTCTAGCCTTTTGATAAGGCGCTGCTGCTCTTAGCGTTGCATCAACCGCAATTCTTGTAACTGGTCCCCGAGGAATAATTGGCTTTACATATCTACCTCTACTATCGCTAAATACTGCCGATCTACTACCACTACTTCCACTCTTTGATTTAGCAGCAGAGAATAACAACAGGTCGGGATCAATAGCACAAGCCTCTGGATCCAGCATGAATTCTTCGGGGATAGGAGGTGCCGACTGTTCATCTGGGGTATCATCATCATCCGTATCATCTTCTTCTGGTCCATCCTCTGGCGACTCTTCAGGCGGTGGTGGTGGTTGCTGTTGATCTTCTGGTGGAGGTGGTTCCATTTGCTCTTCATCAGGTGGCAACTGCAATGCCCTAGGAGCGATAACAAGACGAACAGCTACTTGTAAATCCTCAGCGTCAACCTTATCTCGCCCAGACAACGCAGCATGAGCTTTTGCCACGCGAGCAGCATAAAGCTCAGAACGGTGTCCCTCAACTCCTCCACGAATTGCCTCGTTTACTAGATACTGAATCTGCTCCTTGGTAACAACTACATCAGGCAACCATTGTCTAGCTAATAATAATTGCGTAGACAATGCTTCAGTTGCCTCTTTCCACTTTTCAGAAAACCTTTCAGTACTCTGGCCAAATGCAATTGCAGACTGTGCAATTTCCACTCTCTGTTCATTAGAAACAATCTGATCAGCTGAAAGAACAATCGCAAAACGGTCTAACAAATGGTCACGAACAGCACCTTCCTCGGGATTGTAAGTAGCAATCAAAAGAGGTCTACAAGGATGACTAAGACTTAGCCCTTCACGTTCAACTAAGTTTTCACCTGAGCCGACAGCAGCCAACATGAGATTGACAATTCCATCATCAAGCAAGTTAAGCTCATCGATGTACAAAACGCCTCTATGTGATTCTGCTAATAAGCCTGGTTGAAAAACAGCACTTCCACTATCTAACGAAGCCGTCACATCTACTGACCCAACAAGACGGTCTTCTGTAATGCCGAGAGGAACTTGGACAAAAGGAGCTTGAATAACTTTTCTAGGAAGCTCTGTCTCTTGGTTCTCTGCAAAAAGGAACTCTTTTTGTTCAATTATCTTATTTGTAGCCTCATCCCATTCCTCTGGATAATTCGGGTCCAGGTTTCTTCCATATGGTCGAGATCCATTAAAATCTTCTGGACAATCAACATGTATTACTTCAATAGGTGGCAAAAGAGCATGCAAGCCTCTTGCTAAGACAGATTTTCCTGTTCCTCTTCCACCTGCAATAATGACTCCACCTAAGCCTGGATCAACTGCAGCAAGCATCAAAGCTAACTTTAAAGTTCCATGGCCAGTGACTGCAGCAAAAGGGAACGCTCTATTTGATTGATCTAGAGAAGAAAGCATTTAAGTCATACCCTTTGGTTGTGTGCTAGTAGGAACCATCGAATCTCCCAACCCAGATCATTTTCGCATCAGTTTGACTAATTAGAGCATGTCTTCCATTAACAATTCAATTCCGCAAACTCTGACAATTGGATTAGGCGCAAATTCGAATAGTCCTGCAGGCTCCCCAGAATCAACCCTAATCATTGCTAGGCCTTTAATAGAGAAAGTTATTAATGAATGGATTTGCTCATGTCTCAGCGAGAACAGAGGCAAGATTTCTATAGATTCAGAAAGTGTTTTCAGCTGGTCTCCACTATATAAAACAAAGCCAATAGGAGGGCCGCAAGGTCAACCAAATTTCGTGAATGCTGCATTAGTTGTTCATGGAGGAAACTTTGTAGCAGTACCCCCTTCTATTGAGTTAGCAAAAAATCTCCTAAAACGATTCTTATTGATAGAAAAAGATTTTGGGAGAGATAGAAGCATCAAATCTGTGAGGTGGGGACCAAGGTCTCTAGATATAGACCTCCTGGCATGGGGAGGACTTCAAGTAAACAGTTCAGATCTCACACTCCCGCACCCTCGTTCAATCCAAAGAAATTTCGTAATAATTCCACTCGCTGAAGCACTTAAGAACAATCCTGATCCACCAAGTCAGATCCCCCCTCAAAGAGGTTGGCAAGAGTAAGAATAAATCAACAACAAATTAAACTCATGATAATAAAGTCATAATTTTCATAGCTCAGCATTCACCATGCCACCATTATCGCCAATAGAACCATCTAAAACTCTAGAAACAATTCAATCAGTCAATGCAAAAAAAATCCGTTTCGAGATCAAGAAGCTTAAACTGCCTATTGGAGTTGAGGGGACTTTTGGAACCATCCACCATCCTGGAGCAGCACTAGCAGTTCCCATAAGAGAAAATGGGAAAATAATTATTTTAAGACAATATAGATTTGCAGTATCAAGAAGAATACTTGAATTTCCAGCAGGCACACTTGAGACAGATGAAGATCCCCTTACATCAATCAAGAGAGAGCTACAAGAAGAGACTGGTTATAAAGCTTCTCAATGGGATCCTTTAGGAGCAATGCTCCCTTGTCCAGGCTACTCTGATGAAATCATTCATATGTTCTTAGCACGGGAAATTGAGCCTTTGAGCACTAAGCCAGAAGGAGATGAAGACGAAGACATCGAAGTATTAGAAATGTCAGCGGCCGAATTAAATAATGTAATTGCAAGTGGCAATGAAGCCCTAGATGGCAAAAGCATCACAGCATGGTATCGAACCTGTCAGTTTTTAAAAACTAAATTATTTCTATAAAGATAAGGTATTCTCGACTATTTTCTTTCTACTAATTGTCTAATTGAATTTACAACATGCTCTTGCTCTTCTATTTTGAGCTCAGGGAAGATTGGCAAACTTAGAACTTGACTGCACAGCCTCTCAGTATTATCTAAAGATATTGAATTAAACTCAAGTTCTTTATATGCAGGCTGGAGATGTATTGGTATTGGGTAATAAATAATTGTATTAACTCCTTTTTCCTCAAGATTCCTCTTGAGCCAGTCCCTAGCTTTACTGTTAGGTAAATTAGAGCATATAGTTTCCTTTGCTTGAGCACTATTATCTTCTTCTATTTCATCAAAGCAAGGAATATCTTTGACTCTGATTACATATTGATTCCATGAGTGAACATGGTCATTCTCTAAAGAAGAAAAGGGCAATTCTATACCTTGCAATCCCTCTAATAAATTATTATATTGTTCAGCAATTTGCTGCCTCTCCCTTATCCATTTAGGCAAAAGGGGCAATTTTACATTAAGGATTGCAGCCTGAATCGAATCTAGTCTACTGTTATATCCAACTTCCGTATGGAGATACCTCCGAGGCATTCCATGAACAGCAAGCTGTCTAATACGTTGTGCCAACTCAGGGTCATTTGTTGTGACTGCACCCCCATCTCCAGCAGCTCCTAAATTCTTGGTTGGGAAAAAACTAAAACACCCCACATCTCCCATACTTCCAACCGACTTACCGCCCCACCTTGACCCTGCAGCCTGTGCACAATCTTCTATGACCTTTAATCCCTTTTCTCTAGCAAAAGAAACTAATTCAGTCATATCTATAGGGCAACCAAAGAGATGGACTGGCAAAATTGCTTTTGTAGAAGAATTAATGGCTTGTTCAATTAAGCGGAGATCTAATAAATAGTTAATAGGGTCTACATCTACAAAAACAGGTTTCGCACCAACATTGCTGATAGCCTCAGCCGTCGCAAAGAAGCTAAAAGAAGAAGTTATGACCTCATCTCCAGGTCCAATATCCAATGCTCTTAGGGCAAGAACCAATGCATCAGTTCCACTATTACATCCAATTGAATAACTAACATTGCAGGCTTCTGCAAAAGATTTCTCAAAGTTTTTCACTTCCTCCCCGCCTATAAAATGGCCACTATTAATAACTCTCCAAACAGCAGAATCAAGTTCTTGTCCTATTTGAGACAATTGTTTTTGAAGACTAAATGGAGGTACCTGCATAAATGTCAGCTTAAAGCTTTAAGTAGCGGCCTATCCAATATTCGTTTATCTTGATTTGCACTTCAGCCGAACCAAGATGGTTCAGAACCTTTTCTCCACTTGATGTTGCATCCAATTGAAGGCTTTTGATCCTTTGAAACTAATTTCGAATTCAAGGTTGCCTCTATAGCGGCCCTTAAATCTAAGCCACTTGGAGGGACCCCATTGCCTGGTCGACTTCCATCCATTTGACCACGATAAATCAATTGATGTTCAGCAGAAAAGAGAAAGAAATCAGGAGTACATGCAGCCATCAACGACTTCGCAAACTTTTGATCTGAATCAAGCAAATAAGGAAAAGTCCAACCATTCTCTTCTTTTTGCTGAGCTAAGAATTCAGCTCCATCTTCAGGATGAGTCTCTGTACAATTGCTTGCTATAGCTAGCAATTGAATATAATTACAAAAGTCAGAGTCCAACTTTGCTAACTCTTCTTCAACATGTTTTACAAATGGGCAATGAGCACAAAGGATCATTATTAATACTGGCTTCTGCTCAAGCATATTGTTATTTATACGATCTATAGAATTGGGAGGTAGAGCCTTTTTTTTCAACCGTTCTCGAACCAAAGGCAAATCAAATGATGGCAACAAAGATCCTAAAGGAAGCATTGTTGATGCAGTCCTAACCATAATTTCAAAGATAGTTAGAGAAACTAGTAGAAATAGTTTCTTATTTATATCTCTGAATGCACCCTTGGTAAGGGAGAATTATAAAAACCTTCTAAATATTTCTTGAAAAGATGCTTCTCGATCTAAGTGGCAAAAAAATCCTCCTAACAGGAATAGCCAACAATCGTTCCATTGCTTGGGGAATAGCCCAACAACTTCATGCAGCGGGAGCTGAATTGGGTATTACCTACCTGCCTGATGACAAGGGACGCTTCGAGGGCAAAGTTCGTGAGCTTACAGAACCATTAAAGCCAAGCCTTTTTTTACCGCTGAATGTTCAAAACAATTCTCAAATTGAAGAGGTCTTCAATGAAATAAAGAATCAATGGGGACAATTAGATGGATTAGTCCATTGTCTAGCTTTTGCTGGGAAGGAAGAACTAATTGGAGATTACAGTGCTACAACCTCAGAAGGCTTTGCGCGCGCTCTAGATATCAGTGCATATTCACTCGCTCCACTTTGTAAATATGCAAAGCCACTATTTAGTGAGAAAGCAGGTGTTGTTACATTGACCTACTTAGGAGCAGAGAGAGCAATCCCTAATTACAACGTTATGGGAGTAGCAAAAGCAGCACTGGAAGCATCCGTACGTTATTTATCTGCAGAGCTAGGACCTGATAAGCAAGTACGAGTAAATGCAATCAGCGCTGGACCTATTCGAACTCTGGCCAGTTCTGCAATTGGAGGGATACTTGACATGATTCACAATGTTGAAGAAAAAGCACCATTACGAAGAACGGTGACTCAAAAAGAAGTTGGGAACACAGCAGCTTTTCTTCTTAGTGAGCTTTCAAGTGGTATCTCAGGGCAAACTATTTACGTAGATGCAGGATATTGTATTAACGGAATGTAGTTTTAATGGCACGATAGATTTAGTTAACTAGTTAATTAGTTATATGAATAATCACAGGGAAGGAGTAATTCATCGAGTCACAAACGAAACTGATGTCAATGTTCGATTAGGGCTTGATGGCTCTGGAAAAAGCAACATTTCTTCTGGGATTGCTTTCTTAGATCACATGCTTCATCAACTTTCAAGTCACGGACTAATTAATTTAGAAGTAAAAGCAACAGGTGACACCCACATAGACGATCATCATACTAATGAAGATGTTGGGATTGCTCTTGGGCAAGCCTTATCACAAGCTTTAGGAGATAGAAAAGGAATTTACAGATTTGGACAATTTACTGCTCCGCTAGATGAAGCGCTAGTTCAAGTTGTATTGGATTGCTCAGGTCGTCCGCACATAAATTATGAATTAAACATCCCCACGCAAAAAATTGGCACTTACGACACAGAGCTCGTAAAAGAATTTTTTGTAGCAATTGCAAACAATAGTGGCTTAACTTTACATATACGACAACTTAGTGGGAGCAATTCACACCACATAGTTGAAGCATGCTTCAAAGCATTTGCTAAGGCCCTGAGGATGGCCATCGAATTTGATCCGAGACGATTAGGCGAAGTACCTAGCAGCAAAGGAGTTCTAGAACAAGCAGGCAATTAAATGCAATCTCTACTCCTAAAGAATTGACTCTCGCGTTTTCTAGCTATTTACGCGAGGATATATTATTTTGATAAATCAATTTGTGCGATGAATCCTGTAATAGATGCAGATAAAAGAAAACAGACCGCAAGATTTGATCAGGAAGACTGGTCTAGTGCCTATTGCAATGTCGAAAAAGAATATAGAAAGACAACATTAGAATTAATTAAAGGTGAAATTCCAAAAGATTTAAATGGCACATTTTATAGAAATGGACCAGGGAGGCTAGAGCGCAAAGGCGAATGGGTTCACCATCCTTTTGATGGTGACGGAATGATTGCATCCATACAATTCACAAATGGTATCGCAACTTTCAGTAATCGTTTTGTAAGAACAAAAGAATGGGAAGAAGAAGAAAAAGCAGGGAAATTCTTATACAGAGGAGTATTTGGGACCAAAAAGTCAGGGTTGCTTCTAGCTAACGCCTTCGATCTTCGCTTGAAAAATATTGCTAATACCAACGTAATAAGACTTGGTGAAGAACTTCTTGCTCTCTGGGAAGCAGGCAGTCCTCATAGCTTAGACCCAGCAACTTTAGAAACAAATGGATTGTCTAATTTAAAAGGAGCACTTTCAGAAAATGAAGCATTTAGTGCTCACCCACGTTTTGACCCGGGACACAATAACGATTCAAGGATGGTTACGTTTGGGGTCAAGACAGGTCCAAAAAGCACGATCAGACTGATGGAATTTGCCACTAAAGGAGCAAATGCTGGTTCCTTAATAACAGAAAGAAAGGACACCTTTAATGGTTTTGCATTTCTCCATGACTTCTCCATCACTCCTAATTGGGCAATTTTTCTTCAAAATGCAATAGATTTCAACCCTCTACCTTTTCTATTAGGTCAAAAAGGTGCCGCGCAATGCTTAAAATCCAACTTCAACAGAAAAAGTAAATTCTGGTTAATACCAAGAGATCATGGGACATTCTCAAAAACAAAGCCACAAATAATTGATGCCCCAGATGGTTTTGTTTTTCATCATCTAAATGCCTGGGAGGAGAAGGATGAAATATTTGTAGAAAGCATTTTTTATGATGACTTCCCTTCAATTGGGCCAAATCAAGATTTCAAGAAAATCGACTTCAATCACCTTCCCGAAGGAATTTTAAAAAGATGCAAAATTAATCTATTAACAAACTCAATCGAAGAAAAAACATTAAGCAATCAATGTTGTGAGTTTGCAATGGTGAATCCACGTAAAGTCGGACTTCAAGCTCGATATAGCTGGATGGCTACTGCAGAGAAAAAAACTGGCAACGGACCTCTACAAGCAATCAAAAAATTAGATTTGGTTAATGGAGAATCTCATACCTGGAGCATTGCACCAAGAGGTTTTGTGAGTGAGCCCCTCATGATTCCTCAGAGTTCTTCTACAGAAGAAGACAATGGATGGGTATTAGTCTTGATTTGGGATGGGAAACTGCAAGAAAGTGAACTAGTAGTGCTAAAGGCAAATGACCTTAGCCATCAAGCAACCTTGAGACTACCAATAAAAATTCCTTATGGATTGCATGGAAGCTGGGTCGATGCAAAAAATAGTGAATTGGATAATCAATTTATTCAAGCTAACAATTGAAAATCTTTTTCAAACCTGGCATTAATGCTTGAAAAGCAAGGGATCGATGACTAATTTTTTGTTTTTGATTAAAGCCCATTTCTGAAAAAGTTAACCCTGTATCTTTTTCCTCAAAAATCGGATCATAACCAAATCCATCATTCCCTCTTACCTCATTTGCGATAACGCCATCGCAACGACCTTCCACTTCTAATAAAACCTTCCCATCGGGAGAAGCAACACAAAGAGCTGCTGAAAAAAAAGCACTCCTATTAGAAAAATTCTTCAACTGGTTTAGCAGCCTAGAAATCCTCTCTCGATCAGTATTTGCATATCTTGAAGAATATACTCCTGGCGCCCCACCTAAAGCTTCAACACATAATCCTGAATCATCTGCAAGAGCTATTTCTCCTGTATATCTCGCAGCAGCAATTGCTTTTAAACGAGCATTATCAATAAACCTTTTTCCAGTCTCTTCAACTTCTAAAGTGTCAGGCTGACCTACAACTAACAGAGGGAAACTTGACAAGAGCTTTTTAAACTCCTGGACCTTTCCTTCATTAGTACTAGCAATCACAAGAGTCCGAAAACTATTTTTCTTTAGACCCAAATTCATATTGATGAAACAAATTCTTTTGCCCAAGAAAGAGTTCTTTGTACTTCTTTACTTGTAGGCGCTTCACAATAAATTCTTAACAAAGGCTCAGTTCCTGAAAAGCGAAACATCAACCAATCTCTTTCTGCAAAGGTTAGTTTGCATCCATCCATCAAAATTACTTGCTTTACTTTTTTCGTTCCAACTAATGCTGGGGGGTTTCTTCTCAAAAAGTCTTCACATCTCACTCTTGACTCATTGTTTGCAAGTAAAAGATCAATACGATCATAAAAACTAGGACCTATATATTTTGATAAATTATTTAACCGGACCCCTAAGGGCTGTCTACCCTGAACAATTGCCTCAAGCAAAAGTAACGCAGCAAACAAAGCATCTCTTTCTGGCATATGCTCACCAAATCCTATACCTCCTGACTCTTCTCCCCCAAGTAAGACTTTAGTGCGAAGCATTTCTTTCGCAATATATTTAAACCCTACTGGGCATTCAATCACTTTCCTACCAAATGCTTCTGCTATTAAACGAATGCAATCAGAGCCACTCACAGTTTTAATAACACAACCAGGAATATTCCTAACTTGAGCCATATGCTCAATAAAAAGAGGTATCAAGACTTGTGTGCTGCAAAACCTTCCTGTTTCATCAATAACTGCTATTCGATCACCATCACCATCAAAAGCCAGACCTAAGTAAGGTTGGCCTACTTGGGAAGACTTTTTAGTTGAAGCAATAAGTTCACCTAGATTCTTCTCCAATGGTTCAGGAGCATTGCCACCAAACAATGGATCACGGTTTGTGCGTATTTCTTTAACAAATTCCCCTGATTCTCTCCCAAGGAGCTCTTTGATACAACCTGCAGCAGAGCCATGCATTGAATCAACTATCACATGTAATCCCATATGTTTCATTCCCTCAACAAGCGCTGGGATATCAAACTTTTCCTGCAAATTTCGCAAGTGATTCTTACGGCAATTAAATTTTTGAATTTCTTGAACTTCAGGAATGGATTTTCCTTTAAAAAGAATTCTTCTTTCAACAGCTCTTGTAAAGTCCTCATCAACGGAAGCTCCACTAGGACTCTTGATTTTTAACCCCAACCACTCTGGAGGGTTATGGCTCGCTGTAATAATTAAGGCTCCTAAAGCATTATGTTCAACTACTGCCAAACTGCATGCAGGCGTAGTGACCGATTCATCAGCTAACAACGGCTCCAAATCACAGGCTGATACTGATGAAGCTATTGCCTCAGCAAATTCAGGTGCTAAGAATCTTCTGTCATAACCAATGATTACCTTTTTATTCAGATCACAATTTCCCCTACAAATCATTTCTTCAGTTGCCGCCAATGCTACTAACAGAAGTCTTTCAATAGTGACATCAACCCCCAGGAGACCTCTCCAGCCATCAGTGCCAAATTGAATTGGTGATGCTTCCAGTTTCATAGTTTGCTAAAACAATCAACTAAATAAGTTTTCATAAAATTAAAATTAATCTAGTTATATGGCCTCTCACATTCTAGGAAATAAAACAATAACTGATCGAATCTTATGCAGCTGGATACGCTGCAGGAGAAAGGCTTGGTTAGATCAAAATGAAAATAATCGCAAAAAAGTTTGGTCAGCTCATCGAGCCCTTCAACTTGATCACCAGCACAAAAGTCTCGAAGGATTCTTAAAAAATTCTCCCCAGAAAGGAATCGAAGGGTTAAAAAAAGGAGCAAGAGAAGTCGTTGGCGTTCGCCTAAAAGGACTTACGGCTTTAGGCTTAAACATAGAAGGGCATCCTCTTCTACTACAAAGAATAAAAGGGAAAAGCTTCTGGGGAGAGTTCTCCTACATACCAATAACAGTTCGCCAAGGTCATAGAATCACAAGAGAGAACCGTCTCTCTCTTGCCTTTTGGGGATATCTAATAGAACAATTTCAAAAATTTGAGGTTAAATATGGCCTCGCTATTTCTAAAGTAAATAATGACTTGAAAGTCGAAAAAATTATTTTCACAAAGAAAATCAAAACTGAATTATTGGATTCATTGGAAAGAATCAATCAAGACATCTCTAAAGAAGATCCACCAGCACTTACTTCTGATAGAAAAAAATGCACCCTCTGCTCTTGGAAGGAACTCTGTGATGAAAAGGCTAATCAAGAAGGAGACCTAAGTGAAGTAAATGGTATTGGAGCAAAAAGGAAGAATATTCTTCAAGAAGTTGGCATTAGCAACCTAAATGAGCTTGCATCAACTAATCCAATAGATTTAAGTAAGAAGCTAAGTAACTATGGGGAAGCGCATGAAAAGGTTGCAGCTCAACTTATTAATCAAGCAAGAGTTCAGATCAACTTAGTACCAAAACAGTTAGGAGAATGGATAATTCTACCTGAGCTCAAATTTGCCAAAGGAGTTTTAATTTATGATATCGAATCAGACCCAGATGCTAAGCATGACTTTCTTCATGGTTTTCTTTTACTTAGACGACGAGATAACGGAGAATGGTCATTGGATGATGCTAAATATAAACCAATATTAAACATAGAGAATAATAACGAGAAGGCTGTTTGGAATAAACTTAAACACAGATTAAAAGCTTTTCAAGATTTACCCGTACTTCATTATGGCCAGACAGAGCTATTGTCTTTTTATAAATTAGCAAAAAGGCAGGGAGAGAGTGAAAAAGAAATCAAAATGATGACAGTTAACTTTATAGATATTCATGCAAGGTTGAAAGGGGGATGGCTTCTACCTTTATCAAATTATAGTTTAAAGAATGTTGCCCAATGGTTAAATTTTAAATGGACTTACAAAGGAAGTAATGGTGCAAGAGCATTACTTTGGTGGAGACAATGGAAAAGATCAGTCAAAATTAGGAATCAAAAATCCAATAAACTAGATTGGATCCTAAAATACAATCAAGATGATTGCATTGCTACATGGAAAATAGCAGACTGGTTGCTAAATAATAAATAATTCTTAATCTTTATATCATCCAATTCCTTTACATCCAAGGGGAATTTTTATTTTTATCCTCCCACGGCCTTCACTTAACTGCAAATCATCGTATGAAGAGAACCTTCTTCTGATCAAAGCCAATCCAATTGTATTATTATCCCTAGAAAGGATAGAAGAGCATACTAATCCTCCATTCTCATTAGAATTATTTTCGCCATATTCGGATGAAAGTACTAACTTTTCACCAGAATTTAATTTTCCTTCGTATTCAAAGAATCTCAACTGATACTTCAAAATCCCCATATTCTTAACCTTAGACAAAGTTTCTTGTCCTAAATAACAACCCTTTTCAAGATTAACGAAGTCAGAGAGGCCTATTTCAAACGGATTACATTTTTGAATTACATGATTCATTCTATCTGGCAAACCCTGCTTAATCTTCCATTCCTGAAGAATAATTTTGTTTGCAGCCTTTATTCCCAAAAAAGATTGAGGCGTCTTTTCTTTATTTGATAGCCATTGAGTAGCAGTTTCTTTCCAAGATTGATTCATAGAAATTATTTGTAATCTTCTAACCTGATCACAAGGGATAACATTAACTCTATCAACAGGAAATATTACTTTATTTAGGCCGTCAATTAATTCTTGGATATCTCCTAATAACACAACAAACTCAATACATCCACCTACCATTTGCCCCTCCAATAAAGCTTTAAATCTTCCAACAGGAGATAACCAACATGTACGAAAAATAGTTCCTTCCTTGATTCTTAAAACATCAAAAGTTGTCTGACTATTTAGAAAGGTTATACAATCAGCTCCTTCTAATTTAAATAAAGGGAAGGATGTATCCCATAAATAATTATTCAAAAAGCTCATGTCCCAAGTGCATTAAATTTTCGAGAAACTTCATCAAGTAAGAAAAGACTTTTTAAATTTAACCCTTCTTTTTTAATTGCCATTTCGCCACCCTCTTGTCTATCAACAATCGTAATAATGGTTTCTACTTTATATCCAGCCTCGATAAGTTGATTCGCTGCCTTTAAAGAAGAGTCGCCAGTTGTGACTACATCCTCTAAAACTGTAATTAAAGAACCTCTTTTAGGTAGAGGGCCTTCCAACCAAGCTGCTGTTCCATATCCTTTTGGCTCTTTCCTAACTATCAATGCATCTAAAGACCTTCCCAATTGAGCCGCCGCCATAGCAACTGCAGTCACTAATGGGTCTCCTCCAAGAGTCATTCCTGCTACAGCATGCGCATCAGATTCGACTTTGTCCAACATCATGCTTCCCAATAAAACTAAGCCAAGACCACTTAGGCTTACGGGCTTGCAATTGACATAGTGGTTGCTTTTCCTACCTGATGACAAGGTAAAGGTCCCATACCTATATGCCTTTGAAACCAAAAGAGTTAGGAGCTTTTCTCTAGAAGTTTGACTAGATTCAAGAAGTGAATTCATGAGGAAAATTAAATCTTTAGAGCATTGCCTTACTTCATAGGCTTAGCTTCTAATTATTATTCCTATAAAGGTCTTAAAATTCACCATAGGCCATTTTAGAAACCCATTATTTCGGGGGTGTAGCAATCTGGTGAATGCAGCGAACTCATAATTCGCCTTAGGCGAGTTCGATCCTCGCCACCCCCATTTCAAATTCATTGATGCAATTTCTTCTACTAGGCATATTAATTGCCTTAACAGCTTTTTTCGCTGCGGGAGAACTTGCAGTTCTTCGTTTACGACCAAGTCGTGTCGAAAGGCTTATAGAAGAAAACCAATCTGGAGCTAATTCTGTAAATCGATTACAGCGAAAACTCAGAATGCTTCTAATGGTTACGCAGCTAGGGATAACTTTTTCTTTGGTAGGATTGGGATGGTCAATAAACGACCTTTCCCAAGCCTGGTTGCCTCCCGAAGCTCAATCAAAGCTTATTTGGGAAATGGTTTTATTCATCTCTTGCGTAACACTCCTGACTCTGCTGGGAGGCCTTATCCCAAAAGCATTAGTTCTTAGTAGAACCGAAAAAGCAGCTCTAACTCTTTCTCCTCTTCTAGAATTAATAATGAGAGGAATTGCTCCGATTTTATTCTTGTTAGAAAAAATTTCATCCTCTCTTTTTAAGGTAGTGGGACTCAATACCAGATGGGATTCACTAGTATCTGCGCTTTCTGCAGGAGAATTAGAAACTCTTATCGAAAGTGGTGGTGTAACTGGATTAAGGCCAGATGAAAAAAATATTTTGGAAGGAGTTTTTGCCTTACGTGATACACAAGTAAGAGAAATAATGGTTCCTCGCTCTGGAATGGTCACTTTGCCGAGTAATGTAAGTTTCTCACAATTAATGAAAGAAGTTCACTTAAGCAGACATGCACGATTCCTTGTTACAGACAAGTCACTCGATGATGTTTTAGGAGTATTAGACCTTCGTCAACTTGCGGACCCAATATCCAAAGGAACAATGCAGCTAGATACATGCTTAAGAGAGTACGTTCAATCAGTCCCCAAAGTTCTTGAGACCTGTACTTTGGATAAGATTCTTCCTCTGATAAAAAGTGGCAACCCTTTTTTACTTGTAGTTGATGAGCATGGTGGTACTGAAGGGTTAATTACTTCTGCTGACCTAACAGGAGAAATAGTTGGGGATGAGATTGATTCTGCAAAAGATCCTTTTCTAAAGCAAATAACAATAATTCCTGAGAAATGGCTCTCAGCAGGAGATTTAGAAATCATTGAAATCAATCGACAACTTGTTATTGATCTTCCTGAATCCAATGATTACCACACACTTGCAGGTTTTCTTCTAGAGAAATTCCAGCAAGTTCCTACGAAGGGAGACTCACTATTAGATAATGGAATCCATTTTGAAATAATCTCGATGAAAGGCCCTAGAATTGAAACAGTAAAGATACTCTTGCCATCAAAAGCTTCAACAGAAAATCTATAAAGGATATTCTCAGTGAATAATATGGTGACTTTAAAATGACCACCGCCATTGTACCGGTGAAGGTTGGTGTAATTGGAATAGGGAATATGGGCTGGCACCATGCACGAGTTTTAAGTCTCCTAAAAGACGCAGAACTTGTTGGAGTAGCAGACCTTGATTCGAAACGTGGGAAATTAGCTCAAGAGCAATTCAGTTGTACTTGGTTCGCAAACTACGAAGAACTCCTACCAAAAGTAGAGGCAGTTTGTATAGCTGTTCCAACTTTGTTTCATCACAAAGTTGGGATTCATTGCTTAGAAGCTGGGAAGCATATTTTGATTGAAAAACCAATTGCTGCTAGTCAAAAAGAAGCCGCTGAGCTTATTGATGCCTCAAATAATGCAAACAGATTATTACAAGTAGGCCATATTGAAAGATTTAACCCTGCATTCAAAGAGCTTACAAAGGTTGTCACTGAAGAAGAAGTGTTAGTACTTGAAGCAAGGCGGCACAGTCCTCATCCTGACAGAGCAAATGATGTTTCAGTAGTGCTAGATCTAATGATCCATGATTTAGATCTAATTCTCGAATTAGCCAATGCGCCTGTTTCAAGACTGGCTGCAGTTGGCGGGTGCAGCCTCGATGGTCCAATGGACTATGTAAACGCAACGCTTGGGTTTACAAATGGAGTAATTGCAAGCCTAACTGCAAGCAAAATGAGTCATAGAAAGATACGCACATTAAGTGCTCACTGCAAAAAAAGTCTTGTAGAAACTGACTTTTTAAACCATACCCTTCATATTCACCGAAAAACTCATGAATGGTACTCAGCAGACCACGGAGAATTGCTTTATAGGACTGACGGTTTTGTTGAAGAAGTTAGCACTACATCTATCGAACCACTTTATGCAGAGCTAGAACACTTTCTCCAATGCGTAAGAGGTCTTGAAGTACCTGCAGTAGATGGTCCACAAGCTTCCAGAGCATTGTTTCTTGCTGATTTAATTGAAAAAGCCGTGGAAGAGCCTGGAGAAGGTATTACTTTGGATAAAACAATATAAAAATAACCTCTTATTGTTAAAACAAGAGACAAAAATATCTCAACTAGCTTATTGCCAGAAAGAAATAACCTAAAGCTGCCTAGCCAATTAAAGCTAGCTAGACGAAGAAATTAACGAAATCCAACTGCTGCTTGCCAAACAAAAACAAGCAAGAAGAAAAGCAATGGAATCAACGGAAGAACATCAACCGTTGGAGCATAAATTTGATAAGCCTCAGGCAACTGAGCAAGTAAATCGAAGGTAAGCGATACCATCCCTAAAGAATTTTACGTTTGCAAGTGACGCTACCACGTGTGACGCGCAATCGAGTCTTTCTGCCACGGAGCGAAATCCTCTGAAAAACATCCATCTTCAATTGCAAGCTTCATTGCACATGAAAAACGTATTAGATGACTGAGGTTATGCAAGCTCAGGAGAGTAAGGCCAAGTAATTCATCATTACGAATTAAATGATGGAGATACGCCCTGCTGTGATTAAGACAAGCTTCACATTTACAAGTTATGTCCAAAGGCTGATAATCGTTTTTAAAGCGAGAATTTCGTAAATTCCAGCGCTCATCACGAACTAAAGCAGTCCCATGACGACCCAGCCTTGTTGGAAGAACACAATCAAATAGATCAATGCCATTTGCAACAGCTATGGCCATCTCTCTCACGGTTCCAATTCCCATTAAATACCTTGGTACTTTTGAAGGCAAAAAAGGGCATAAATGTCGAACTATCTTATGAATCTCTGACGATGGTTCTCCAACACTAACTCCACCAATTGCTACACCAGGCAAATCAAAACTTAAAACTCTTCTCACGCTTTCTTCTCTCAAATGCGGATAACAACCTCCTTGAATAATTCCAAATATGGCCTGATCTTGCCTTGAATGCGCTTTGATGCATCTTTCTAACCAATGATGGGTTCTTTTGCAAGCATTCTCAACTTCAACCTCAGTGGATGGGTATGGAGGGCATTGATCAAACGCCATTACGACATCAGCACCTAAATCCATTTGAATTTGCATTGCCTTTTCAGGGGTTAGGTCAATATTCCTTCCATCTCGAGGATTCTTAAACGACACACCTTGATCATCAATTTTGTTGAGCTTGCTCAAGCTAAAAACTTGGTAGCCACCTGAATCAGTCAGAATTGGTTGATCCCAACCCATAAAATGGTGTAACCCCCCAGCCTTCTTAACAATTTCCTCACCAGGCTGGATATGCAAATGAAAAGTATTCGCAAGAATCATTTGCGCATTCACTTCTTTTAATTGAGTTGAAGTAATACCTTTAACTGTGCCTAGTGTCCCTACTGGCATAAATTGAGGCGTACTTAAATTGCCATGAGGAGTAGAGAAACTTCCTACTCTCGCAGCAGTATTAGGACATTCTGAATGAATTTGAAAATCAAACATTTTCAAATCTATAAAAAATAATCACAAGCTTTTCAGCATTGATTGCTCTTACAACCTACTTTGTTAATTAACAACTCTTCAAAAGGTCTTCCTCCTGAAATCACCCAATTGGTTAAGAGAGCTTTCTGGAGCTTGGGTTTTCTATACTGTCCTACCTCAATGGCCAGGAATCACTCCTAAATTCAAACGGATCGCTCGTTTCGCTCCTTTAATAGGCTTATTAATAGGGATCTTACAAGCATTTTTAATGCTAATTCTCTTCTTCCTAAATTGGCCTCAAGATTCATTACCTTTTATTGGAATTGCTTTTAATTTATGGATCACAGGTGGACTACATGTTGATGGATTAATTGATACTGCAGATGGTATTTCAGCCGGTCCAAAAAAATGTCTCGAAGCGATGAAAGATAGCAGAGTTGGGGCTAGTGGTGTTATTGCCTTGACTATTAATATTGCCCTACAGTTAGCAGCCTTAAATAAAATTGGTTTATTTTACTTATTTGCACTTCCGATAGCTTCTTTCTGGGGAAGGTATTCACAGTTAATCGCAATCGGAAATTATCCTTCTATACAAAAAGAAAGTTCTTCAAACTTTCATAGAGATAATTGGAAAGGAAATATGAAAGAATCTAAACCATCATTGATTATTATCCTGCTCTTAATATTTTTTATCACCTTTGCCAGTCTGAGCTATTCCCTAAAAATATGTCTAATCACAGCTTCTCTAATTGGAATTATCCCTTCCATCATAATTCCATATTTTCTAGCACGTAGAATTGGTGGACACTCTGGTGATTCCTATGGCGCTTCGGTAGTTCTAGTAGAAACATTTTTATTAGTAAGCCTTGCCTTTATGTTACCGGGAAATTAATCACAAATGCATTACCCTCGCTAGGTAGAGATTCTTCAAAATTAGATGGTCTGACAATTAACTTTAATTCTCCGCCAAATTGCTCAGCTAATTTTTTACCAAGGCTCAAACCTAAACCTGAACCTTTAAACTCTTTACTTTTAGAACTTCTAAAACCACTAGTAAATATTTTTTCTCTTTCAGAAACAGGAATCGGCGTACCGCTATCCCAAACACAAATCCCTTGATCATTAATGGAGATTCCTATTGATGAAGATAGCGGGGAATACCTAAAGGCATTTTCCAAAAGATTAGCAACAATTTCAGCAGTAATACCTTCACAAGCTGGTCGTAATTCCTTAATCCAATCAGGCACATATCCTGGCCCAAACCATTGCCTACCTTGTAGTTTCGCTGTTGCTTTAGCACGCTCAATTAAAGGATTCAATAATTCCATCAGATCCAAAGGTTTTTCAGTTTGAATCAATGGAGGTAAAAGTAATCTGACAGGAGCAATATCTTTCGAAACCAGCTTGGATTGAGAAAGCTTATCTAAAGCCACTAAATACTTATCAACCTGTTTCTGCTCAGTCAATAATCCTTCGACCAATGACCTTTGGCTGCTCTCTGGTCCCAACTTTCTCAAAAGCAGCTGCGCATAAGTTCGCAAAGCTGCTAGAGGATTTCTTAGCTGATGAATCAATACTCCAACTTGTTCTTTTTGTTCACTTAACTCATTCACCAGCTTTTCCCGGTCAAGCTCTAGGCCTAGAAAGTTTGCCAAGGTTGCAGCACTGATTTGCAATCGAGTATCAAGAGATTCAGGCCACTGAGTATCTGAAGGATGCCTTTCCGCCCTAATTACACCTAATAAGATGGAACCTTCTTGCATGGGATACCAACGACGATTAGACGAAGGGACCCTCAAATCAGGGTCATTTTCAATAGGTCCTAATTTCTTTAGCATTTGCTTTGGCCGCTGACCTACAACCTCCAAAGTTGGGGAATCTTTCCCATCGGTTTTCGCAACATAAGCAACAACAGCTTCAAGTTCAGGGTCAAATTCAAAGCTGCTCAACTGCTGATCAATGAGATTTAAAAATCGATCCGAAAACTGCATAATTATTTTTAGAAATCTTGAGCATCTGGATCAAGAAGCGAAAAGCTTGAAAATTCAGAAAAAAGTATTAAGATATTAAAGGGCCATTTAAGAGACTTTACAAGAGACTCCCTGCATGGTCTGTTTTGAAAATTCCAAAAAAGCGTGCTATGAAGGCTATGTCAGAGGTGGATGGGTCCCCTGAGCCAAGCCTTACTAAAGTTTGATAAAAGCATTTTGGTCACTTAATTTTCCAAGAGCTTCTATCCAGAAATTCTTCGAAATTCAAGCAAGGTTTTTCTATCTGTGAATTTTCTTTAGTTTTAGCCGTTTCATCTTCAATTTAATTCACTCTTTATTAGTTCCTATTCAGGGGTCATCATCTCATGTCAAAAAAGCGCAAGAGGATTAGCCGCAGACGCCTGGCTGGTCAAAGAGTCATGGCCCATGTCCAGACATTTCATCTTGAGACTGGAGAATACAAACCCGTAACAGCCGCTAGGCGCTACATAGCCGAAACTGCTATAAATTCTCCTGCCATTGTAAATGTTCGGAGAAATGAACATACTACCGATAGATTTTTCTGGGGTGAGAAAGGATTATTTAGTGCTCAATATGCTGAAGAAAATCATTTTCTTTTCCCTTCATTAAGAACAATTGTGGAAGCAGTAGGAGAGCACAATATGTTTGAAGGACTCGAATTAACAGCTGATGATTGGGAAGAGATCGAAGAATATGAATACGCTTTTGTTTAATTAACTTCTTCTTCAATTCATCAAAAGGTCTAAATTTAATTGCAAAGACATCTTTCAATAAAAGGTCTAATTACTCCATAGATCTTTTCAGGTATCTCATGGCCTCCTTCAAAAAGATGAATTTGTGATGAGCTTGTATTGTGATGAAATAAGTCGAAAAGTTTTTCAGATGCTTCCATTGGCACTATTGAATCTTGAGTTCCATGCGCAAATAAGACCGGTGGAGTTTTCACTGGTGGTATGAAGCCAGGGTGAAGATAAGCACTGCAAGCAATTATTCCTGCTAAAGGCAAACTGCTTCCTGCACCAATAGCCATTGCACCACCCTGAGAGAATCCTAGCAAGATGGTTTTCTCTAATGGGAGCTGAAATGAGCCAAGTCTTT